>CAMEPU010000099.1 GCA_945932315.1 uncultured Clostridia bacterium | reverse complement strand
CCATGGGCAAGCAGACTTGATATCCAGTCCCGTATGCTGTATACTCTACTTGCGTGTTTTTTTGTTTCACACCTTAATAATACGCCGGCAGCCGACTCTTGTACAGAGCCGGCTGCCGTTATTTTGAGGCTGCCTCACAACGTTAGTGAGACAGCGCCTTTTTTGCACAGCCTATGGAAGAAAACGGGGCTTGACGGCTGTTCGTGATTTTCGTATCATAATATTACAGAGAAAAAAGGGGAGAGAACGAGATGAAACGCACCGATTACATTTCCTGGGACGAATATTTCATGGGTATCGCCGTGCTGGCGGCCAAGCGAAGCAAGGACCCGAACACGCAGGTCGGCGCGTGCATCGTGAGCGAGGACAACGTCATTCTGTCCACCGGCTATAACGGCTTCCCGTACGGCTGCTCGGACGATGAGTTTCCGTGGGCGCGCGAGGGCGCGGAGACCAAGTATCCCTACGTCGTCCACGCCGAGCTGAACGCCATTCTGAACGCGCGCGGCCGGTCGCTCGCCGGGGCGCGCATCTATGTCGCCCTGTTCCCGTGCAACGAGTGCGCCAAGGCGATTATTCAGTCGGGCATCAAGGAGGTCGTCTACCTGTCGGACAAGTACGGCACGACCCCGGGCACGCTGGCGTCCAAGCGCATGCTGCGCGCGGCTGGCGTCGCCATGCGCCGCCTGGAATCCGACCGCAAGCTCGAGATCGACCTGACCGTCAATGAATAAGCGAAGAGACCGCCTTGAGCGGTCTTTTTTATGCACAGGTTGTGGATGAAATCGGGAACGAGATCACTTTTTGATCGAAAATCCGGTTTCACCCGGGACGAGGGGCAGGGGGTCGGTCACGACGCGGCGCACCTTGATGCGCACGAGCGAACGCATGAATCCGATGAGGCAGTCCACCCGGTCACGCGGGCCCTGCAGCTCGGCCAGCACGTCGCCGTTTGCGAGGTTCTCGCAGAAGCCGGTCAGCCCCAGCCGCCGCGCCATTTCGGCGGCCTCCTGCCGGAAGCCTACATGCTGCACGCGGCCCGAAAAGACGGCGCGCAGGCGCACGGTCTCGCCCCCGCCAAAGGCGGGCAGGGGATAATTGGCGACCTGCCGGGCGATCAGGCGGTCACGGATCTTCAGGATGGTTTGCTTCAGACTCATGTGTCGGACTCCCATGCGGTGATTTTTTCTTCATTATAGCAGGTTGCCCCGCGTTTTCAAACAAAATTCGGGGCGACAGAACGAGGAGGTCATTTTGATGGACAGCACCCGGAATTTCAGCGGGCTGGCGGCTGAATACACAGCCGGTCGGCCGGTCTATGCCGAGGCATTTCTGGAAAGCCCGTATGCGCGGCAGGCTTTGAAACCTCAGTTCCGGTATTTTGCCTGTATCGGCAAAATATCCTGAATAAAGAGATGTCCGTTTCATTGTATTTTTGGCGATAAGGGGATATAATAGGAATAGCTCGTATGGCGGAGGGATTCGGATGGAGTATTGTTCTGTTGCGGAAATCGCGGAAAAGTGGAAGATTTCCGAACGCAGCGTGCGGAATTATTGCGCGGAAGGGCGGGTGTCCGGTGCGTTTCTGACCGGCAAAACATGGAATATTCCTGCCGATGCGGAAAAGCCTGCCCGGAGCAAGCGCAAGGACGCAGCGCCTTTGACGTTGTTGGAGGTCTTGCAGGAGGAAATGCGGGTCAAGCGGACGGGCGGAATTTATCATAAGATTCAAATCGACCTGACCTATAACTCGAATCACATGGAGGGCAGCCGCCTGACGCACGATCAGACGCGCTATATTTACGAGACCAATACGATCGGCGCGGCAGACCAGAGCGTGAACGTGGACGACATCATGGAAACAGTCAACCATTTCCGGTGCGTCGATCTGGTGATCTCAAATGCGAAGGCCGCTTTGACCGAGAGGATGATCAAGGAGCTCCATGCCGTTCTGAAAACCGGAACCAGCGACAGCCGCAAGGATTGGTTCGCCGTCGGCGATTATAAGAAAAGGCCGAACGAGGTGGGCGGTCAGGAAACGGCGCTGCCGGAAGAGGTGGCGGAGGAAATGCGGGATTTGCTGCGGGAATACGATGGAAAGAAAACAAAAACGCTCGCGGATCTCATCGACTTTCACGTCCGTTTTGAACGGATTCATCCCTTTCAGGACGGAAACGGCAGAGTCGGGCGTCTGATCCTGTTTAAGGAATGCCTGAAATACGGGATCGTGCCGTTCATTGTTGAGGAGGATCTCAAGCTGCTTTATTACCGCGGGCTGAAGGAATGGGGACATGAAAACGGCTATCTGACCGATACGCTGTTGACCGCGCAGGATCGCTTCAAGCGGTATCTTGACTATTTCAGAATCGCGTATTCATTGTAAAGAAACCTCAGTCATTTTTTCGCCGCGCGTCACAGTCTGTTCAAGAATTTCTGGTATCCTGAACACAGAAAAAGGAGGCGTGACCGATGAAAAAGAAGCTGCTGGGGCTGCTGCCGCTCCTTGCGCTGCTCGCGGCGCACATCGCCGCCTGCTGGTTTCTGGTCTTTACCGAAACCGGGAGGGACAACATCCTGATCGTGCTCGTGACGTTCTGGTTCTGGCTGGCGCTGGCGGTCGTGCTGTTTTACGGCTGCGGCTGGTGGGCGGCGCGCCGGGGCGCGCGGACAGCGACCGGGCGGGTGCTGCTCGCGCTCGCGAGCGGCGGGCTGTACGCGGCGGTCTTTCCGTTTTTCCTGTGTCTGCAGGAGTTTCTGGCGTGGGGACACCCGGGCGCGTTCGTCCACGCCCCAACGTGGGAGAATATTCTGTTTGTGCTGGTGCCCTTCCTGTCCGCGGCCGTGCCCTGCCTGATCGGGCAGGTGGTCGGGGGCAGGCAGTGAACCGTTTTCTGCAGCCGGCAGACAAAAACGCACGCTGCCGGAGAGACAGCGTGCGTTCGCTCATACTTTTACTTCAAAAGGCGCGGGTAGTCGGTCTTGCCGTTGACAATGCGGTAAACATACACGGACGTTTCCAGCACCTTGTAGACACAGACATAATCGCCGCAGATCACCTTGCGGAATTCGCGCTGGGCAAGCGCGGGATCGGGATGCTGTGCCCCCATGTATGGAAAACTGCCCAGCAGTTCCAGGGTGTCGAGAATTTTGTCGGTGATCTTCTGTGCGGAGGCCGCGCCGGCCATTCCCAAATAGAAGTCGGAGATCTTGTCGATGTCCTGCCATGCGGCCAATGAAATTTCAACCCGATATTCAGCCATGCGCGTATTTCTCCGCCAGACGCGCGCGCACCTCTGCGACACTGAGCGCGGGCGCGCCTGCCAATCTGGAAAATTCGGCTTCCAAAATGCTCGCCCGGTGCGCCAGCATCTTTTCGCGCTCCTCGTAGGCTTCCACGCTCATCACGACCAGATCGGCCTCGCCCTTGTTGGTGATGATGATCGGCTCGCCGGACGCCTTGGCAAGCGTCGCGATCTGCTGATAGTCGTTGCGGAGTGCCGTGGACGGTTTTAAGTTCATCATAGCGCCCTCCTATCATTATTCTGATATTATTATATCATATCATGCCCATCCCGCAACAGAAGATTTTGGGGAACAGGCCGAAAGAACCGCCCTTTTCTGCCGTTGACAAACGCCCGCCCGATGCCGTATACTATATTTACATATGAAAAAGTGCGATGAACGGAAAGAGTAGCCGGTTTTTCCCCGGACAGAGAGGGGCGCGTTTGGTGGAAGCGTCCTGCGGCGGAGGCGGTGAACGTGCGTCCGGGAGCATCGGGGGCAGCGCCCCGCGCATCCGCAGCGTTACCGGCGGCTCTGAGCGACAAACGAGAGTGGAACCGCGATCTTGCATCGCCTCTCCGGGTTTTCCCGGTGAGGCGTTTTTTATTTTGTAAATTTACCCAACAAAGGAGAAAATCATATGAAGCTGTTCAATTCGCTGACCCGTCAGAAGGAGGAATTCGTTCCGATCACCCCGGGCGAGGTCAAGATGTATTCCTGCGGCCCGACCGTCTACAACTATTTCCACGTCGGCAACGCCCGTCCCTTCATCATCTTCGACCTGCTCCGCCGCTATTTTGAGTACCGCGGGTACAAGGTCACCTTCGTCCAGAACTTCACCGACATCGACGACAAGGTCATCAAGAAGGCCAATGAGGAGGGCGTCACCTACGACGTCATCGCCGACCGCTATATCAAGGAGTACTTCGTCGACGCGCAGGGTCTGGGTATCCGCCCCGCGACCGTCCATCCCCGCGCGACCGAGACCATGGACGCGATCGAGGGCATCGTGCAGACCCTGATCGACAAGGGTCACGCTTACGTGGCCGAGAACGGCGACGTCTACTTCCGCACCAAGACCTTCCCCGAGTACGGCAAGCTGTCCCACCAGCCCCTCGAGGATCTGCAGGCCGGCGCGCGCATCAGCGTGGGAGAGGTCAAGGAAGATCCGATGGACTTCGCGGTCTGGAAGGCTGCCAAGCCGGGCGAGCCCGCGTGGGACGCGCCCTGGGGCACCAAGGGCCGTCCGGGCTGGCACATCGAGTGCTCCGCGATGGTCAACAAGTATCTGGGCAAGACCATCGACATCCATTCGGGCGGCCTCGACCTGACCTTCCCCCATCATGAGAACGAGATCGCGCAGTCCGAGTGCGCAAACGGCTGCACCTTCGCCAACTACTGGCTGCACAACGGCTTCCTGACCATCGACAACCAGAAGATGTCCAAGTCGCTCGGCAACTTCTTCATGGTGCGCGACGCGGCCAAGATCTACGGCTATGAGACCATCCGCATGTTCATGCTGTCCGCCCACTACCGCACCCCCCTCAACTACTCGGCCGAGTCCCTTGAGATGAACAAGGCCTCGCTGGCCCGCCTGTACGAGTCCCGCAACAACCTCGAATTCCGCATCTCCAAGGCCGAGGGCGACGCCATGACCGCCGAGGAGACCGAGAAGCTGGCCGCCCTCGGGCAGTACAAGCAGAAGTTCATCGACGCGATGGACGACGACCTCAACACCGCCGACGCGCTGTCCGCCGTCTTTGAGCTGACCCGCGAGATCAATGCCTGGATGACCAACCATCAGGACACGACCAAGGCGTTCCTGACCGCAATGCACGACCTGTTCATGGAGCTGACCGGCGTGCTCGGTCTGGCGCAGGCGCGCGAGGAAGCCGCGGGCGACGAGGCCGAGATCGAGGCGCTGATCGCGCAGCGCGCGGCCGCCAAGAAGAACAAGGACTTCGCCGAGGCCGACCGCATCCGCGGCGTGCTGGCCGACATGGGCGTCACCATCAAGGACACCCGTCAGGGCACCCAGTGGAGCCGCGCGTAAATGGCCTACCGCTTTATCGCCTTTGACGTGGACGGCACCCTGCTCGACACCGAGAAAAGCGAGCTGACCAATCTGGGCGAGCTGGTTTATGAGGAGACCGGGCGGCGCTTCTCGTGGGAGGAGCTGCTGCCCACCTTCGGCATGACCGGGCCGGACGCCCTGCGCTATCTGGGCTGCACGTCCGAGCAGGTCGCTCTGCTGCGCCCCCGCTGGCACGAGCGCTCGATGGCCGGGGTGACCACCGTGCCCCTGTTTGACGGTCTGGCCGGGACGCTGGAAGCGCTGTGTGCCGCCGGGATCGGCATGGGGATCGTCACCTCGCGCGGCAAGCCGACGGTCGAGCGCTGCGTCGCGGCGCGCGGCTGGGAGCGGTATTTCCCGGTGCGCGTCACCCAGCAGGACACGGCCGCGCACAAGCCCGATCCCGCGCCCCTGCTGCTCTGTCTCGAGTGGGCGGGCGTATCCCCGGCCGAGGCGCTTTATGTGGGCGACAGCCCGTTCGATATGGAATGCGCCGCGAACGCGGGCGTGGACAGCGCCCTCGCGCTCTGGGGCACGCGCCAGCCTGGGCTGGCCTGCACCCACCGGCTGGCGCAGCCCGCCGACCTGCTCAAACTGATCTGAATGTCGAAAGCCGCCGAAAAGGCGGCTTTCTTGATACAAATGGTATAATCATGCGGCGGGAAATTACAGTTAGTAAAAACACACAAAAACTTTAAAATTATTTTGTGAAAAGTGTTGACAAATCGAAGGGCGGAGGATATAATAAACAAGTCGCTTGCGGGTGACACACAAACGAACAGAAAGCGGTCGAAAAAAACTTGAAAGTTTTTCTTGACAGAGCGGTTCGGATGTGGTAATATAAATAAGTTGCTTCGAAAGAAGACAGCGAGATGTACCTTGTAAATTAAACAACGAGAAAGCCAAAGACGAACCTGA
>CAMEPU010000098.1 GCA_945932315.1 uncultured Clostridia bacterium | reverse complement strand
CCGGAAGCGAGTGCTCGCCGCCCGCGCGATTCAGGACAAGCGCTTCGCCGGGACCGGCATCCTGTGCAACGCCGCGATCCCGCCCTCCCGGCTGGCCGATTTCTGCCCGGTCACTGAAGACGCCGAGCGCATGCTGGGCGCGGCGTTCCAGCGGCTCGGCCTGACGGCCCGCGCTCACGACCGCATCCTGCGGGTCGCGCGGACGGCCGCCGACCTCGAAAATTGCGAAAAAATCGAATCGCGCCACATCGCCGAGGCCCTGCGCTACCGCGCAATCGACCAAAATCAACATGTTTTAGAAGAATAATACTGCTTGTATTTCCACAGCCCTGTTCCCCCTTGTGGAAAACCTTGTGGACATTGTGGATATCTTTTCATTTTCCTGACATTCGACCGGTTTCGCGCTTGTTTATCCCGTCCAAAAATACGAAATATTTCTCACTGTGAGACCGAGCCCTTGTAATCAGCGGAAAGGAGTCTTCCCTTTGAACGGTAAACGAATTTTCACCGGCCTGACCGCCGCCCTCCTGCTCTTGGGTTCGCTGCCCCGCGCCGGGGCGCTGACCGATCTGTCCCCCTGGGCGGCCGAAGCCGCACAGGCCGCCGAAGCCGGTCTCGAGCCGGGTGCACTGACCTGGGCGTCCGCCAAAGAGCCGGTCACCCGCGCCGAATTCTGTTCCATCTCCCTGACCCTCTTTGAAAGTCTGATGGGCTGCACGCTCGAGCGCACCGACGCAGTCTGGTTCGACGACTGCGCCGACCCCGACGTCAACACCGCCTATGAGCAGGGGCTGGTCGCGGGCAAAGGCGGCGGGCTGTTCGCTCCGGATGACACGATCACCCGGCAGGACCTGTGCATCATGCTCCGCAACGTGCTCGATGCGGTCGGCGCCGACGCCGCGGGCGATCTGAGCATGCTCAATACATACACGGACGGCGGCACGGTCAGCCCTTACGCCCGGGAGGCCGTGGCGGCCATGCTCAAGAACGGCATTCTGCTCGGCGCGGACGGCAAGCTCGATCCCAAGGGCACGGCGTCCCGCGAGCAGGCGCTGATCCTGGCCTACCGCTTATTCAACGACTACCGCCTGTACTTCGACACGGGCGACGCCTACGGCGCGATCATGATTCCAACCTTCGGCGAATCGGACCGCGCATCCGCGCCGGACACATATGAAAAGCCCACCGGCTCGCTCATCATTCCGCTTCAGTCCGTAGCCATGGACATTCAGGAGGACCAGGACGAGCCGTCGGACGACCTCGACCTGTCCGCGCTGGATGACGAATACAAGCGTGCGCTCGTCTACGGAGAGGACGGCGAGCCCTACGAGGACGAGGAGACCGCGCGGGAACACATGGTCGAGATCGAGGTCCCGGTCTGGAGGCTGACAAGCGACGGGGAAAAGATCGAGTCCACCGCTTTCCTGACGGTACATGAGGCGCTGGCCGATATTCTGACCGAGGTGTTCACCGAGATCTTCGAGGGCGACGAGCAGTTCCCGATCGCCAACGTGGGCGGCTTCGCCTGGCGGTCGAACACCCGCTCCGAGCACCGTCAGGGCACGGCGATCGACATCAACTGGGAGTCCAACATGGAGGCCGATGTGAATGAGGACGGCACGCTGACCCCGACCACGGGCGACCACTGGCTGCCCGGCGAGGACCCGCTCGCGATTCCGGCGGACGGCGACGTGGTGCGCGCCTTCAAGAGCCACGGCTTCAGCTGGGGCGGCGACGCCTGGAACGACAAGGTCGATTACATGCATTTCAGCTTTTTCGGCCATTGAGCCAGAATAAACATGAAAAAACGGACGGAGCAAAGCTCCGTCCGTCTTTTTGTAAAAGATACCCCGCGACTGCCGATGCGACCCGAATCATAACCTGCACGCTCGCAGGTGGGTCCCCTATTCGCAACCGCTGTGCTTCCAACATCCACTTTTGATTCGCGGGAGGCCTGCACTTAGAGACGAAATGTTTTCGGGGTCCCGTATTAAAAATGTGGGTTTCAAACAAGCCGCTGTCGAACAGCGCAGGGTGGGATGCAAATTACTGAGGATCTTCCTCGTACATATCCTCGACACGCTGCATGACGATGTCAAAGATCTTGTCGGCCTCGTCCTCGTCGTCAACGGAGACCAGAATCTCCTCGCCGTTCTCCTCCTCGATCTTGAGGATCACGACCTCGGCCTCGTCCTCGACGGACAGCTCCGCCGGAATGAACGCCAGATAGGTCTGACCGTCGACCTCGACGGTGTCGATATGCTCAAATTCAACCTCGTTGCCGTCCTCGTCGGTCAGCACGACATAGTTGTTGCCAAATTCTTCGCTCATAGATAGCTCCTTACCGGCCGCGCGAGATCGGCGGCGCTTTCTCTTTGTATCTATATTACAAGAAAGCCTCTCTATTGTCAAGGATATTCATCAATTTGTGATAGTGTGCAAACTTTTTTGAAAAGTTGTTGACAAATTGAGCGCGCGCGGGTATACTTGATTAGGAAAACAAAGCAGGGTCGCAAGGCCCTCACCCGCAGCTCCGCAACCGGGTCAAGACCGCCGCACAGACCGCTTCAAAGAGCGGATTCTGCGCTGTGCTCTGACTACGGACGGCTGCAAGCGGTCCGTTTTTATTTTCCCCAATCACTTCAATTTTATTTCAGTCATTTAGGAGGTGCTTTTCTATTAGCAGCATGGAACATCAGATCAACGAAGAAATCCGCGACAAGGAGATCCGTCTGATCGGCGCCGACGGCGATCAGCTCGGCATCGTCTCCGCGCAGGAGGCGCTGCGGATCGCAATCGAGAAGGGCATGGATCTGGTCAAGATCGCTCCCCAGGCGCAGCCCCCGGTCTGCCGCATCATGGATTACGGCAAGTTCCGCTTCGAGCAGGCCAAGCGCGAGAAGGAAGCCCGCAAAAATCAGCGCGTCGTAGAGATCAAGGAGATCCGCCTGACCCCCGGCATCGACGTCAACGATCTGAACGTCAAGGTCGGCCACGCCTGCCGTTTCCTCAAGGGCGGCGATAAGGTCAAGGTTTCCGTCCGCTTCCGCGGCCGCGAGGTCACCCATTCTTCCATCGGTCTGGAACTGCTGCAGCGGTTCGCGGCGCAGTGCGCTGAGTGCGGCAACGTTGAAAAGCAGCCCAAGATGGAGGGACGCCATATGCACATGTTCCTGGCGCCCAAGAAGGATAAGTAATCAAATGGCGCGGCGGATTTCCGCCGCAGCACTGAAAGGAGCAACTATCAATGCCTAAGATCAAGACGCACAGCGGTGCAAAGAAGAGATTCAAGGTAACCAGCACCGGCAAGATCAAGAGAGGTCATGTTGGCCGCCGTCACATCCTGACCAAGAAGAACACCAAGCGCCTGCGCCACCTGCGCAAGGAAGGCTTCGCAGATGTGACCAATGTAGCACAGGTCAAGCGCCTGCTGCCCTATCAGTAATCTTCAACCACTGACCGAAATTTAGGAGGCTAACATACTATGGCAAGAGTTAAGGGCGCGATGATGACGCGCAAGAGAAGAAAGAAGATCCTGAAGCGCGCCAAGGGTTATTTTGGCGCCAAGTCCACCCACTTCAGAACTGCCAACCAGGCGGTTATGAAGTCCCTGAAGTACGCTTACATCGGCCGCAAGGCGAAGAAGCGTGACTTCCGCCGCCTGTGGATCACCCGCATCTCCGCTGCTGCGAAGATGAACGGCATGAACTACAGCAACCTGATGCACGGCCTGAAGAAGGCTGGCATCGAGATCAACCGCAAGATGCTGGCTGAGCTGGCTGTCAGCGACGCTGCTGCGTTCACCGCACTGGCTGAGAAGGCAAAGGCTGCCCTCTAATTGCAGAGAAACACAAAGGACGTCCAAGCGGGCGTCCTTTTTTATTGACAACATATCCGTTGTTTTTTACCATTGACGAACCATACCAAGGTTGCTAAGATGATGGTAGCATCCAAAATCTGGTGAATAAACAAGGTGATGTTACAATGAAGAAAGTAGAACAGTATTGCGGCCCCATGCGTTTTGCCCACCGCGGCATGGTGCAGAATGCACCCGAAAACACGCTGGGCGCCTTTGAAGCCGCCATCGACGCGGGCTGCGAGGGCATCGAGCTCGACCTGCGCATCTCGAGCGACGGTCAGCCGATTGTCGCGCACGACGGCAACTTTACCCGGATGTCCCTCGGCCATCCGAACAGCACGAACGGCATTCTGGCCAACATGACCGCGGACGAGATCTGCGCGGTCGAGCTGCCCTTCGCCAACCATCTGCTCGACCCCGAGCTGCCCGCGCACTCCGAGAACGAGCTGATGGCCATCCTGCCCGAGCGCCTGTGGGGACAGGAGGTCGATTACGAGATCGCGCTCCAGAAGGATCCCCGCATGACCCACCTGATGACCTTTGCCGACTTCGACAAGTGGTTCGCCACCCGCCCCGAGGACGTCACCATCGAGATCGAGGTCAAGGCGCCCGGCCTGGCAAAGCCCCTGCTCGACATCATCGACGTCTCGCCCAACAAGACCCGCTACATCGTCTTCTCGGGCGTGCCCTCCTACAACGAGGAGTTCCAGAGCTACATCCGCGCACAGGGCAAGCCCGAAGGCCTGCGCATGGGCGCGAACCTGCGCTTCATGAACGACGCGACCCTCAAGGCCATCAAGGAATGGGACCTGTTCGAGATCGGCCTCAACGCGGAGCACTTCACCCAGGAGGACGTCCTCTGGCTGAAGGATCAGGGCGTGGCCGTCCTGTCCAACCTGGGCGATTACCCGGGCTGGTGGGAGAAGCTGTGCGCGATGGACGTGCTCGGCTTCAAGACCAACTATGTCGAAGCCTTCACCAAGTGGTGGCTCGAAAATCACAAGTGATGCAGACGCGCCCGGGAAAACCCCGGGCGCGTTTTTATCGGCTGTCTGCGCTTTCTGCACAATCATTTCGCCGGTTTTTGTGCGCGTTTCCCACAAAAATTTGCGCGCGTCCAATTTTTCGTTTGCATCGGTTTTTCAAAAAATGGTACAATTATCTCACCAAAAGCGAACAAACCACCGCAAATCAGGAGGAAAACAGCATGAAACGCATTCAGTCCGCATGTCTCGAGAAAACCCTGCACTTTATTCTGAAGGAAGAACTGGGGCACGACGCTGCCGCCCAGGTCGTCCGCGATGAGGTCAAGCATTACAAGGCGCAGCTCGAGCGCAGCCACACCAAATATAAGATCCTGAGCGAAGAGGTGCAGGCCGACGATTCGATCATCGTCCGCATCAAGATGCAGTACAACAACAGCCCGATCGGCAATTATCTCGATTGAAAAAAAGAGACCGCTTGTGATGCGTACCCCCTTTGCCGGGCAACCGGCAGAGGGGGTACCTATCATTGTGCGGTCTTTTCTCATGCCTGCTTTTTGACAGTGCGGCGGGTCGCTGTCTTTTTGGCCGTGTGGCGAAGTGCCGCGGCTTCCGCGCGGCGGCGCTCCAGTTCCTCGGCCTGCAGGCGCTCCTTTTCGGCGCGCGCAGCGGCCTGCTCCTCCCGCATCGCGGCCAGATCGGCCTGCGCCGCCGTCTGCGCCGCCGGGTCGAGCGCGGTCAAGAAGCGCTCAAAGGCCGCGGGATAGGGAAATTTCTTGATCCCCGCGCCAAACGCAACCGTCATGACCCCATTTTCCAGCGCGGCGACCGCGCCCGTGCCGAACACCGCGTGTCCGACCTGCTGATTTTTCCAATCCATCAGGATTCCCCTTTCTTTTCTTCCAGAACCCGCGCAATATAGGACACGACCTGATCGCGCTCGATGCCGAGCGCAACCGAAAGCTCCCCGTAAAGGAGTTCCTCCGCCCGCTTCATATAGCGCTGATCCATCTGTCCGACGCGGCGCCCGCTCTGCGCGGCCGCCTGGTTTTTCGAATAAATGCTTTTGATGAGGCTGATCAGATCGGCGCAGTCGTATTCCCGAAAGGCCGATTCGTATTTCTCGCGCAGCAGCGTCAGTCTGCGCTCGGTACAGACCTCCTCGCGCACGGCCGGGATTTCCCGCACGACGGCCTCGGCCTGCTCCCGGTCGAGCGCCGGACGCATGAATACCTTGCAGTCCACCGGCGTGTAGATCACCTCGGTGCTGAAAAAGGGCTGCAGGGTGTAATACTGCCGGTCGCCCGCCGGGCTGTTTTCCAGCGGCCCCACCCGCTCGACCCGGCACACGCCGCACTGTCCGTAAACCACATTCGTTCCAACCTCAAACATGTGCAAAAACCTCCGTGTTTGCAGCCAATAAAAAAGGACGACGTATCTCTCCGCCGTTCTCCAAACCCTTTATATCTTTATTTTATCAGAAATTTCAGACCGATGTAAGAAAAATTTTGCTTGACAGCGGCAAAAAGTTACTGATATAATATTTGTCGCACCGAGCAGCGCGCGCGTAAGTCCAGGTCAGGACATACGCGCGTTTTGCTTTGTCCCCAAAACTTCATCAGAACAAGCGTATGGCCCTCCGGCGTAAATCCAGCTTCCGGATGGCGCGCGCTTTAGGCAACACCGCATCATTCGGCAAGAGCGGATGGCCAGAAAATTTTCGTCAGAAAAAGGCGTGAAAACGC
>CAMEPU010000097.1 GCA_945932315.1 uncultured Clostridia bacterium | reverse complement strand
GCCTCGATCATCAGCGGAACAACCTTGTACAGGTCGCCTGCGATGCCGTAGTCAGCTACGTCGAAGATCGGCGCGGACTCGTTCTTGTTGACGGCGATGATGCACTCGGAATCCTGCATGCCAGCCTTGTGCTGGATGGCGCCCGAGATGCCCAGCGCGATGTACAGCTTGGGATGTACGGTCTTGCCGGTCTGGCCTACCTGATGGTCAGCGGACAGCCAGCCGGAGTCGATCGCCGCACGGGAACCGCCGATAACGGAGCCCGGGAACTCGGCTGCCAGCTCTTCTGCCAGCGCGATGCCCTTCTCAACGTCCTTGGAGATGCCGCGGCCTACGGATACGACTACCTCAGCGCCGGTCAGGTCGACCAGCTCCTTGGCCTCCTTGACGATCTCCAGAACCTTGGTCTTCAGTACGGACTCGTCTACGGTTACCGCTACCTTCTCTACGACAACAGCGTTTGCCTTCGCCTCGTCGTAAGCTGCCTTCTTCAGTACGCCCGGGCGAACGGTCGCCATCTGGGGACGGAAGCGGGGGCAGATGATGGTCGCCATCAGATGGCCGCCGAATGCGGGACGGGTCATCTTCAGGTTGCGGTCCTCACGGTTGATCGCGTCGAGCTGCGCCTGGGGCAGGGTGGAGTTCTCCTGCAGGAAGTCAACGTACTTCGGTACGTCTACGTCCAGATGGGTGCAGTCAGCGGTCAGGCCGGTGTGCAGACGGGCTGCGCAGCGGGGGCCCAGATCGCGGCCGATGTTGGTCGCAGCGATCAGCATGATCTCGGGCTTGCGCTCGATAACGGTGTCGCAAATTACCTTCGCGTAAGCGTCGGTGGTGTAGTCCTTCAGTGCGGGGGACTCGCAGACGATGACCTTGTCAGCGCCGTAGCCGCCCATTTCCTTTGCCAGACCCTCTACGTTGTCGCCCAGCAGCAGCGCGCTCAGCTCGACGCCCATGTCGTCGGCCAGCTTGCGGCCCTCGGAGATCAGCTCAAGAACGGTCGGCTGCAGCTTGCCCTGGCGCTGCTCGGCAAATACCCATACGCCGCTGAAATCGGCCAGGTTGGTGTTGTTGAAATCTGCCATTGTTCCTTATTCTCCTTTCAATCAGATGATGTGCTTCTTCAGCAGTGCAGCTGCGAGCGTGGTGCAGGTCGCCTTGTCAGCGCCCTCCAGCATAACGCCCTTGCCCTTCTGCGGAGGAGTAAAGGACTTGAAGATGTTGGTGGGAGAGCCCTTCAGACCGATGGTGTCCGCCTCGATCAGCGGATCGTCCTTCAGGGTGTTGTAGTCGTATACGTCTACCGGCTTCGCGTAGCAGCCGAAGATGCCGCCGACGGACATGTAACGGGGCGCGTTCAGCTCCTTGATGCAGGTGACGAGGCAGGGGGTCTGGGTCTCGATGGTCATGTAGCCGTCCTCGAGCATGCGCTTGACGGTGACCTTGCCGCCCTCGACCTTGATGTCAGCCGCGTAAGAGATCTGGGGGATGTCCAGCTTCTCAGCGATCTGGGGGCCTACCTGTGCGGTATCGCCGTCGATTGCCTGACGGCCGCAGAATACGATGTCGTCCGCTTCCAGGCCGATCTTCTTGATCGCAGCGGCCAGGATCTGAGAGGTTGCGAAGGTATCGGAACCGCCGAACTCACGGCCGGATACCAGTACGCCGCGGTCAGCGCCCATCGCGATCAGCTCGCGGAGCATGCCTTCTGCCGGCGGGGGGCCCATGGTGACAACGACGACTTCGCAGCCGGTCGCGTCCTTCAGGGTCAGAGCAGCCTCGACGGCGTTCTTGTCGTCGGGGTTGATAATGGTTGCCATAGAAGCACGATTCAGGGTGCCGTCGGGATTGACCGCAACCTTACCGGAGGTATCCGGAACCTGCTTTACACAAACAATTGCCTTCATGTTCACTTATCCTCCTTAAAATTATCGCAGCAGCTGGCCGGCGATGACCATGCGCTGAACCTGAGAAGTGCCCTCGTAGATCTCGGTGATCTTGGCGTCGCGCATCATGCGCTCCATCGGGTACTCACGGATGTAGCCGTAGCCGCCGAAGATCTGTACGCACTTGGTGGTGACGTCCATGGCGACCTCAGCCGCATACAGCTTGGCCTGTGCAGCTTCCTTGGTGAACGGCAGATCCTGATCATGCAGCCAGGCAGCCTTGCGAACCAGCAGGCGGGCAGCCTCGATCTTGGTGTCCATATCGGCTACCATCCACTGCAGGCCCTGGAACTTGTCCAGCGTCTTGCCGAACTGAACGCGCTCCTTCATGTACTTGATGGCCTGATCCAGCGCGCCCTGCGCGATGCCCAGCGCCTGAGAAGCGATACCGATACGGCCGCCGTCCAGGGTGGTCATGGCGATCTTGAAGCCGCCGTTCTCCTTGCCCAGCAGGCGGTCGCCGGGGATAACCATATCCTCGAAGATCAGCTCTGCGGTCTGGGAGCCGCGGATACCCATCTTATGCTCGATCTTGCCGATCTTGAAGCCGGGATCGTTCTCGTCAACGATGAACGCGGAAATGCCCTTGTTGCCCTTGGACTTATCGGTCATCGCGAAGATGATGTAGGTGGAAGCGATGCCGCCGCCGGTGATGAAGACCTTGGAGCCGTTGATCAGCCAGGTGCCATCCTCCTGCTTGACAGCAACGGTCTGCTGAGCCGCAGAGTCGGTGCCGGCATTGGGCTCGGTCAGGCCGAACGCGCCGGTCTTCTGGCCGCTGATGAGGGGACGGAGCCACTTCTCCTTCTGCTCGGGGGTGCCGTACTTATAGATCGGCCAAGCGCCCAGAGTCGCATGAGAAGAAATGATACAGCCGGTGGTGCCGCAGAACTTGGAAGCTTCCTCGATGGCGATCGAGTAGCAAACGTAGTCGCCGCCGGAGCCGCCCAGCTCCTTGGGGAACTGGATGCCCATCAGGCCCAGCTTGCGCATCTTCTCGACGGTTTCGTGGGGATAGCGCTCCTCAGCGTCGATCTCAGCGGCGATAGGCTCGATCTCGTTGACTGCGAACTCGCGGCACATCTTCTGCATCAATGCCTGCTCTTTGGTAAGACCAAAATCCATGCAAATAACCTCCCAAAATATTGTTAAAACAGAGTTTTTTGGAATACAAACGGCCGTCCGACCCCGCGCCAGGATGCATCCGGCGGCCGGACGGGCACGGGCCGGGAAAGCCCGTGACGCGCAAGCGCCGTTTTTCTGTTTCGGGGAAACTGCTTGTATTCGGGCGCGCAAAATCGCACGCTTACTATTATTATACCGGTTCGGGGCAGATTGTCAATAATTTAACGTAGACTTTTTGAGCATCCTAAATAAGGAAAAGCGTGCATTTCGCTTTCTTTTGCACACTTCCGACCAAAGGGAAATAACTTTTCCCGAATTTGTCAATTTTTTG
Organism: uncultured Clostridia bacterium; assembly: GCA_945932315.1. Lineage (GTDB taxonomy): Bacteria > Bacillota > Clostridia > Oscillospirales > Butyricicoccaceae > Butyricicoccus. The sequence goes on along the minus strand of CAMEPU010000097.1, from coordinate 3,286 downwards.
CCAAACATTTTACCACATCATTCCAACAGTTCACCACGAATCGCCCATCACGTTTTCCCCCAAACTGCCATTCAGAAATAATGCACAAATTAAGGCAGAAAAAATCGTCACACCAGACAATGCGCCCGGCTGTTCTGCGCATACAAAAAGCCCCGACTTTCGTCGGGGCTTGAGAAGCTGCTGTCTTGACAAAGAGGAGCAAGCGATGCGAGGCGCGGCCGGGCGACGCGTACCGTGAGTACGCGAGTTTCCCGGCCGGAACGACGCAGCGCGCCGCTCATCTGCCGTCAAGCAATGATTACTTCTTGAGGTTGAACCATGCCTTCAGGCCGGGATACTGCGCGATCTCGCCCAGCTCTTCCTCGATGCGGAGCAGCTGATTGTACTTCGCAACGCGGTCGGTACGGGAGGGCGCACCGGTCTTGATCTGGCCGGCGTTCAGCGCAACCGCGATGTCGGCGATGGTGGTGTCGTCGGTCTCGCCGGAACGGTGAGAAACAACGGCGGTGTAGCCCGCGCGGTTTGCCATCTGGATGGCGTCCAGGGTCTCGGTCAGAGAGCCGATCTGGTTGACCTTGATCAGGATGGAGTTGCCGACGCCCAGCTCAATGCCCTTGGACAGGCGCTGTACGTTGGTAACGAACAGGTCGTCGCCGACCAGCTGGATCTTGTCGCCCAGAGCCTTGGTCAGCATCGCCCAGCCTTCCCAGTCCTCTTCGGCCATGCCGTCCTCGAGGGAGATGATCGGGTACTTCTCGGCGAATCCCTTCCACATCTTGACCAGCTGCTGCTGGGTCAGCTTGCGGCCGGACTTGGGCTGGATATAGCACTTCTGCTCTTCATCCCACCACTCGGAGGAAGCGGCGTCGATCGCAATCATGAAGTCCTCGCCGGGCTTGTAGCCAGCCTCTTCGATCGCCTCAACGATAACCTTCAGCGCATCCTCGTCCTTCTTCAGGTTGGGCGCGTAGCCACCCTCGTCGCCGACGCCGGCGGCCGGAGTGCCGTTCTTCTTCAGAACAGACTTCAGGGTGTGGAAGACCTCAGCGCAGCGGCGCAGGCACTCCTTGAAGGAGGGAGCGGAAACAGGCATGATCATGAATTCCTGAATCTCGACGTTGTTGGTCGCATGCGCGCCGCCGTTCAGGATGTTCATCATGGGAACGGGCATGGTCTTGGCATTGCAGCCGCCGATGTAGCTGTACAGCGGCATGCCGAGCGCCTCAGCAGCAGCCTTGGCAACAGCCAGGGATACGCCCAGGATGGCGTTCGCGCCCAGACGGGTCTTGTTGGGGGTGCCGTCGAGCTCGATCATGGTGCGGTCGATCAGCTGCTGGTCGAGCGCGTTCATGCCGATGATCTCCTCAGCGATCTCGCCGTTTACCGCGTCAACAGCCTTGGTAACGCCCTTGCCCAGGTAACGCTCCTTGTCGCCGTCGCGCAGCTCGCAGGCCTCGTAGATACCGGTGGAAGCGCCGGACGGAACAGCGGCACGGCCCATGAATGCGCCGGTGTCGGCCTCAACATATACCTCAACCTCAACGGTCGGGTTGCCGCGGGAGTCCAGAATCTCACGGCCGATTACGTCAACAATTTCGATGTAACCCTTCATAATACTTCTCCTTTTTTATAGTGGATGTGGTTTGAAACACAGAATCAGCGGATTACCAGCGAGTGGCCGGTCATCTCCTCGGGCTGCTTGAGACCCATCAGGTCGAGCATGGTGGGCGCGAGGTCAGCCAGCACACCGTCGTCCTTGAGATCCTTGACCTCGGGACGGCCGACCAGAATCAGCGGTACCGGGTTGGTGGAGTGCGCGGTGAACGGAGAGACGCCGTCATCCTCGAGCATCTGATCGGCATTGCCGTGGTCGGCGGTGATCAGGCAGGTGCCGCCCACCTTCTCGAGGGCTGCAACGACCCGGCCGACGCAGGTGTCGACGGCCTCGACCGCCTTGACGGCAGCCTCGAACACGCCGGTGTGGCCGACCATGTCGCAGTTCGCGTAGTTGAGGACGATCATGTCGTACTTGCCGCTCTCGATGGCCGCGACCACCTTGTCGGTAACCTCATAGGCGGACATCTCGGGCTGCAGGTCGTAGGTCGCGACCGCGGGGGACTTGACCAGAATGCGGTCCTCGTTCTTGTATTCGCGCTCGACGCCGCCGTTGAAGAAGAAGGTGACGTGCGCGTACTTCTCGGTCTCGGCGATGCGGAGCTGGTTCATTCCCAGGTCGGAGACATACTCGCCCAGGGTGTTGGCCAGGGACTGGGGCTTGAAGGCGACCTCGACGCCCGGCATGGTCGCGTCGTACTGGGTCATGCAGACATAGCGCACGGCCAGGTTGGCGTGGTCGCGGGCAAAGCCGTCGAAGTCGGGATCGGTGATCGCGCGGGTGATCTCACGGGCGCGGTCGGGGCGGAAGTTCGCAAAGACGACGGCGTCGTCGGTGCGGATGGTCGCGCCCTCGGTGATGATGACGGGCTCGACGAACTCGTCGGAAACGCCCTTGTCATAGCTCGCCTGCATGGCGTGGATCGGGTCGGGATCGACCGGAGCCTTGCCGCGGACGATGGCGTCATAGGCGCGCTCGACGCGGTCCCAGCGCTTGTCGCGGTCCATCGCGTAGTAGCGGCCCTCGATGGTGGCGATGCAGCCCACGCCCAGCTCCTGAATGCGCTCCTGCAGCTGGCGGATATAGCCCAGGCCGGACTCCGGCGGGGTATCGCGGCCGTCCATGAAGCAGTGGACGCAGACCTTCTTCTGACCGCGGCGCTTGGCCAGCTCGATCAGCGCGCAGATGTGGTCGATGTGGGAGTGCACGCCGCCGTCGCTCATCAGGCCGAAGATGTGCAGGGTCGAACCGAACCACAGGCACTGGTCGACCGCCTCGTTCAGAACCTTGTTCTCAAAGAACGAGCCGTCCTGAATCGCGCGGGTGATGCGGGTCAGCTCCTGATAGACGATGCGGCCCGCGCCCATGTTGGTGTGGCCGACCTCGGAGTTGCCCATCTGGCCGTCCGGCAGGCCGACGTCCATGCCCGAAGCGCCGATCAGGGTGTGGGGGCAGGAAGCGGTCAGCTTGTCGATGTTGGGGGTGTTCGCGGCCTTGACCGCATTGCCCTTCTCGCTCGCGTTGTAGCCGAAGCCGTCCAGAATCATCAGCATCGTGGGCTGCTTGCCGGGCTTGACCGCCTCGGCAGCGGGCGCGGTCTCGACGACCGGCGCAGCCTCGACGACCGGCGCAGCCTCGACGACCGGCGCAGCCTCGACGACCGGCGCAGCC
>CAMEPU010000096.1 GCA_945932315.1 uncultured Clostridia bacterium | reverse complement strand
GCGCCACCTTGCCAAGGTGGAGGTAGCGAGTTCGAGCCTCGTCATCCGCTCCATATGGTACCATAGCCAAGCGGTAAGGCGTGGGACTGCAACTCCCTGATCCCCAGTTCGATTCTGGGTGGTACCTCCAAAAAATCCCGAATGCGTGAGCGTTCGGGATTTTTACTTATTCCTTATTCTCTCTTCACTATTCACTGATTTGTATGCTTGAGAGGAGAAAGTATTGAGATGACATTGGAAACCGTACGGCTGCTCCTGCGCCCGTGGCGGGAGGAGGATGCAGCCGACCTGTATGAATACGCCAAAGACCCGGCAGTCGGCCCGGCCGCGAGCTGGCCGCCCCACACTTCGGTGGAGAATAGTCGGGAGATCATCCGCACGGTGTTTTCCGCATCCGAAACCTATGCTGTCGTGCTGAAGGCGACCGGACAGCCGGTCGGATGCGTCGGCCTTCTGTTTGAAGGCAACAGCGATACGCCCTTGGAGGAACATGAGGCCGAGATCGGCTATTGGATCGGTGTGCCCTATTGGGGACAGGGCCTGATCCCGGAAGCGGTTCGCGCCTTGCAGCAGCGCTGCTTTGAGGAACTTGGCTGCACCCGCCTGTGGTGCGCCCACAAAGAGGATAATCAAAAATCCCGCCGTGTGATGGAAAAATGCGGTTTTCGGTATCACCACACCGAATACGACAAGCCGTGCGAGCTGTTGGGCACGGTCGAGACCCTGCATTTCACCTGCCTGACGAAGGAAGCCTGGAAGGATGCAGTGCATGCTGTTGAATAGAAGCTTGCGTGTTCCATGCAAATGTGCGTGGAATGCCGGGCTTCTTTTTGCTTTTTCGCGCATTGACTCGCATCAAGGCAAGCAGTATAATGAAAACGATTGAATGACGGGATGTTTTATGACGTGGGGGAGGAGTTTCAAATGCGTTTGGCGCCCAGGGAAAAGCCTGTGCTTCCAAAGGAAAAGACTTATCAGGCGATGACAAGCGGGCCGGTTGCAAAGCAGCTGTTCCAGTTCTCGCTGCCGCTCTTTTTCAGTATGCTGTTCCAGCAGATTTACAACATCGCGGATACCATCGTAGCGGGCCGGTTTATTTCGGCGTCCGCGCTTTCGGCGATCGGCATTATCTCGGCGGTAAACTGGATCTATCTGGCGCTGACGAACGGCACGGCGCAGGGCTGCAACGTGGTCATTGCGCGTGTTTTCGGCAGCGGAGACCGGGAGCACACGCATACCGCGATTACCACGGCGTTCCTCTTCCAGATTGCTCTCGCGCTCGTCCTGACGGCGATTTTCATTCCTGCCCATCATTGGATTCTCCGCGTGATCAATACGCCGGACAGCTTGTACGGAGATGCGTCGACCTATCTGCTCATTTATACATCCGCGCTGTTGTTTCAGTTTCTGTATACCACGGCCAACGCCTGTTTCCAGGCGCTGGGCGACAGCCGCATGTGTCTCTGCTTTCTGATTTTTTCTTCTCTGCTTAACATCGGATTGGATATCGCTTTTGTCGCGTTTTTTTCGTGGGGGGTTGCCGGTATTGCCTGGGCAACTTTCCTGACGCAGGGCCTGGCAGCCGCTCTTTCGGTCGGCGTGCTGGTTCGCCGGCTGAAGCGCCTGGTTCCGAAGGAAAAGCCGCGGCTGTTTGATCCGTCTGACTTGCTTTCGATGCTCCGCGTGATGATCCCGTCCGTCTGCCAACAGTCGTTTATTTCGGTCGGCGTCATGATGGTGCAGGGTCTTGTCAACAGCATGGGCGAGGTCGCCATTATGGCATTTACGGTCGGCAATAAGATCAGTGCGTTCTGTATCGCCTGCCTTGGCACCGTTGCCCGAAGCTTTGGCACGTTTGCCTCGCAGAATTTTGGTGCAGGTAAACTTGACCGCATCAAAGAGGGCCTGCGTGTGCTGCTCAAGTTTGAAATGCTCGCGGTGTCGCTGATTGCCATCGGCTACTATACGCTGGGCCCGACTGCAATCCGGTTGTTTGTTGCGGACGATGCGCCGCCGGAAGCGCTCGCGCTCGGCGCACAGATGCTGATGATCCTGGCGGTCGGCAACTTTGGCCTGGAAACCAAAAACAGCTTCGACAACGCGCTCGTCGGCTGCGGCCATATGGTCGAATTTATGATCACCACGTTTGCCGATTTGTTCACCCGCGTCATTTTGTCCTATGCGCTTGCCCGAGTGCTGGGCTTTTATGCGATGCCGGTCGCGACGGCTGCCGGCTGGTTCCTGGGCGGCGCGCTTGCGGTTGGTTTCTATTTCCGCATGAAGCGCCGGTTCGCAATAAAATAATTGTCAAGACAGCAGACTTGTTGTAAAATAAAAAACAGGCGCATGCTTGCGCCGGAAGGGAGAGGCTGGACCGTGGATACCGTTAACTCTTTGGAACTGATTCGCGTGCGGTACAACACGATGTCTGCGGCCGAAAAGCGGATCGCGGATGTGGTGCTGGCCGCTCCCGCCCGGGCGATCGACATGACGATCGCGCAGCTCGCCATCTGCGCGGATGTTTCCGAGGGTACGATCATCAATTTCTCCAAGGGCCTGGGCTTGGGCGGCTTTACCAAGCTCAAGCTCAATATCGCGGCCAATCTGGACAGCGGCGCGGCCGCCAATATGAAGTTCCGGGACATTGCGCCCAGCGACAGCCCGAAGCAGGCCTTTTGCAAGATGATCGAGGGCGCGATCGACGCTTTTCAGCGCACAGCCAGCGCGATCAGCGACGCCGATCTGCGGCGGGCAGCTGAGCTGCTGATGAACGCCCGCCACATCGAGATCTATGGCGTGGAAAATTCGGCCTGGGTCGCGCGCATCGCCTATGACCAGCTCATGCGCATCGGCCTGCCCGCCTATGCGGTCACCGACAGCGGCGCGGCGTCGATCTCGGCGTCCCATTTGTCTGAGGGCTGTGTTGCGCTCGGCATTTCGGACTCGGGCCGTATGCGCGGCACGATCCACGCGATGGACATCGCTCACCAGCACGGCGCGCGGACGGTCTGCATCACGAGCTACCCCGACACCCCGCTGACCCGCATCTGCGACATTTCGCTCGTCATCGAGTCGATCGAGTCGCAGCAGCGCCGGGAGGCGGTCATCTCGCGCCTGACCCATCTGCTCGTCGTCGACACCCTGTGCGCCTATATCGGCGCGCAGACGCAGCCGCGTTCGATCGAGCTGATGGACGAGGTACAGCGTTATCTGTCCGAACTGCGCGAATGAAATCCTGTTATTTTGAACCACGATGGAGGTTATCAGAAATATGAACCGTGTGTATAACTTTTCCGCCGGCCCGGCGGTGCTGCCCGAGGAGGTTCTGCGCGAAGCCGCGGACGAAATGCTCGATTACAAGGGCACCGGAATGTCGGTTATGGAAATGAGCCACCGCTCCAAGGCTTATCAGCAGATCATCGACGAGGCCGAGCAGGATCTGCGCGACCTGCTGGAGATCCCGGACAATTACAAGGTGCTGTTCCTGCAGGGCGGCGCGCATCTGCAGTTCTCGATGATTCCGCTCAATCTGATGAAGAACAAGGTCGCCGATTATATCGTCACCGGCCAGTGGGCAAAGCGCGCCTGGCAGGAGGCCTCCAAGTTCGGCAAGGCCAACAAGATCGCGTCCAGCGAGGATAAGACCTTCTCTTACATCCCGGACTGCTCCGACCTGCCGATCTCCGAGGATGCCGACTATGTCTACATCTGCGAGAACAACACCATTTACGGCACCAAGTTCAAGACCCTGCCCAACACCAAGGGCAAGATCCTGGTTTCCGACGTTTCCTCCTGCTTCCTGTCTGAGCCCATGGACGTCACCAAGTATGGCGTCGTCTACGGCGGCGTGCAGAAGAACATCGGCCCCGCGGGCGTCGTCATCATGATCATCCGCGAGGATCTGATCCCGACCGAGATGATGGACGATGTGCCCACCATGCTGCAGTACAAGATTCACGCCGACAACGGCTCGATGTACAACACCCCGCCGGCATATGGCATTTACATCTGCGGCAAGGTCTTCAAGTGGCTGAAGAAGCAGGGCGGTCTGACCGCCATGAAGGAGCGAAACGAGGCCAAGGCCAAGGTGCTGTACGACTTCCTCGACCAGTCCAAGCTGTTCCACGGCACCGTTGTCAAGGAGGACCGCTCGCTGATGAACGTGCCCTTCGTCACCGGTTCCGCCGAGCTGGACGCCAAGTTTGTCAAGGAGGCGGCCGAGGCCGGTCTGGTCAACCTGAAGGGTCACCGCTCGGTCGGCGGTATGCGCGCATCCATCTACAACGCGATGCCCATCGAGGGCGTCTATGCGCTGGTGGAATTCATGAAGAAGTTTGAGGCGGAGAACGCCTGAATATGACAAAACGCCCGGCTCGTCAGAGCCGGGCGTTCGTGCATTTACAGGGTGATCTTTCGCGCTTCCATGTAAAAGCGCTTCTCGTGCGCTTCGCCCATGGAGAAGGTCTTGCGGGGCAGGACGCCGTCGAGGATGACGCCCCGGAAGAGGTCAGTCTTGGACGGGTCGGGGAGCCGGAAGCCCATGCAGCCCGGCTGGGCGGCCAGACTGTCCAGCGCGTCCAGTCCGTGGATGTAGTCGATGCGCGCGTCGGGAACGGCGGGCAGCAGATCGTCGAGGAAATTCTGGAGCGTGGCCACCGGCAGCGCCCACGGGGCGTCTTGCACATTCAGACAGACTTTTTGATCGCCATACCGGATCGGGAAGGACTGGCAGCCCGCGCGGGGCCCATCGTCGACCGTGGCGGTCGCGCCGTGCGCGGCGAAGAACGCCTTGGCCGCCGCGAGCACAGCCTCGGGATCGACGCTGAACAGCGCGCGGTGGATGCCCTCGATCTCAAGACTCTCGTCATGGATGTTGACGAGCTCGGCCAGCACAAAGCGGGCGGGATGGGTTTCGCGCTCGGCGGGGGAGAGAGTCGTCTTGATCTCCTCCCAATTCGCCTTGGCGGTCGCCATCGAGTGGTTGCCGTCGCCGACCGCGTAGGCCAGAATGGGATGGTCGCCGGTCAGACTGTAGCGCGCGTCAAAGGATTCCTTGCTGTTCAGGGCGTTGAGCCGGGCGGCGACCTGCGCGGTCAACGGGCCTTCGGGGATGAACCAGCCGTTCAGATGGCCGCCGTTCTGCATGAGATCGACGTCGTACTGCTTGCGGAGCACACCGGTCAGCGCGAACAGCGGCTCGATCACCGTGCGGTCGGGATCGTCGATCAGCAGCATGATGTGGGGAAGCTCGATGGATGCGCCGCGGCGGACGGCCAGACGGGGCGGGATCCGCTCGACGACCGTCTTTTCGGTCGGCCGGATGAGAGAGGCCGAATCGGGACGGTAGTCATAGGCTTCAAGGTCGAATTCCATGACTAAGCCGCGGCGCCCGTGCGCCCCGCCGGTGCGGCGCTCCACCAGCATCATGCCGGCGGGCAGTTCGGTCAGAATACCGTCGGCCAGATATTGCTCCATATTCCGGTGGATCGCCTCAATGCGGCCGGCGACATCCGCGTCCTCCAGATAGACTTCGGGAAGCGTGATATGCAGGGTGGAGGGCGCATCGCCCACCAGCTTTTCGACCTCCTGCCAGTAATCACGCTGCGAGGTATATTGGTCGCAGGCGATGACCGCCCAGCGGGTCAGATCGACGTCCGCGGCGGGAAAAAGCATGCGCGCCGGGCGGATGCAGTTGTTGTTCATTCCGATAACCTCCTGATACAGGGGATACATGGTCGTTTTATGTTATGTCCGCATTCATTCTACCATGAATACCCAATCTGCACAAGCAAAATGCCATATTCTGGAGAATCCTGTCTGAATCAACAGAAAGTCTGACTTGCATTTACAGCCTGTTTGTTGTAAAGTATTAAGTGGTAAAAGACTGAAATTCAGGAGGTTCCCCATGTTCCAGTTCAACGAAAATTACACGAAGCTGCCCGGCAGCTATCTTTTTGCCGATATCGGCCGCAAGGTCAAGGCATATCAGGCTGCAAATCCGGATAAGTCCCTGATCCGTCTCGGCATCGGCGACGTCACCCAGCCCATTGCGCCCGCAATCCTCGAGGCCATGCACAAGGCCGTCGACGAGATGGGCAACGCTGCGACCTTCCACGGTTATCCCGACTATGAGGGCGCGCTTTTCCTGCGTCAGGCCATCGTCGATCATGACTACAAGGGCCGCGGCATCGACATCGACGTGGATGAGATCTTTGTCAACGACGGCGCCAAGAGCGATTCGGCCGATCTGGGCGATATTTTTTCCGCTGACGCCAAGATCGCGGTCTGTGACCCGGTTTACACTGTCTACGTCTCTTCAAACGCGCTGGCGGGCCGCGCCGGCACCTATCTGGCCGATCAGGGCCGTTGGAGCAATCTGATCTACATGCCCTGCACGGCGGAGAACGGCTTCGTGCCCGAACTGCCCGAGGAGTCCCCCGACGTCATTTATCTTTGCTCGCCCAACAACCCGGCCGGCTCGGCGATGAAGAAGGCGCAGCTCCAGAAGTGGGTCGACTACGCGAACGAGTGCGGCGCGGTCATCATCTTTGACGCGGCTTACGAGGCGTATGTCGCGGAGGACGACGTGCCCCGTTCCATTTACGAGTGCGCGGGCGCGCGCACCTGCGCGATCGAGCTGCGCTCCTTCTCCAAGAACGCAGGCTTTACCGGCGTTCGTCTGGGCTTCACCGTCATCCCGCGCGACCTCGTGCGCGGCGGCCAGCCGCTGGCCAAGCTGTGGCTGACCCGTCAGGAGAACAAGTTCAACGGCGTTTCCTATATCATCCAGCGCGCGGGCGAGGCGGT
>CAMEPU010000095.1 GCA_945932315.1 uncultured Clostridia bacterium | reverse complement strand
CAAAGCGGTATTTTTTGCACAAATCATTTGGTTTTACAGGCCTTTTCTTGTATGAAAAGTCACAAAAACAGACGGAATATACCACAAAACGGTATAAATCAAAACATTTTGCGGGGTAATCGTGGTGTATGCGCCCTTGCAGGCCAGATAGAACATGATGAGCACGCCGCAGATGCCCGCGACCGCGCCCAGAATGAGATTGGAGCGCACGGCGGCCGAAAGCCGGTCGGCCGACTGAAGCACCTGCGCATACGGAACCGCGCCGTCGCGGGTCAGGATTGCGCAGACGGTGTCCTCTTCGGCGTATTCGGGATCGGTCAGCACGTCGATGCGGTCGGCGGCGGCCTCCTCCATCGCGCGCGGCTTGAGTTCAAACAGCGCCGATACCATTTCCGGGGTGATGTTGAAATCGCGCAGCGCAAGCAGCGGAGTGACCTTCAGCCGGTCGAGCGCATGCAGCGCGTTGAAGGTCTGCGCCGAGGGGTGGTATTCGAGGGCGATGACGCCTGCGGGCTGGTTGTTGATCGCGACCAGAATGCCGCTCGACATGCCCTTGAGATTGCCGAAGTTGATGCCGATGCGGTTCATGAAGGCGGCAGTGCCCACGAGGACGCTGTCGTTTTCGACGAGCGCGGACAGGCCGCCGAAATCATAATACTGCACCTTGTTCGCGCGCGCCGGGCGGCCGTATTTCTCCCGCAGGACCTCGGCCAGAACGCTGCTGACCTCGAGCCCGCGCGCCGCGGTCACGCCGACCGCGTAGCTCAGGATTTTTTCAGGCGTGTAGTTGTGGTAGCAGCGCACCTCGGAGACCGTGATGGCATTTCCCGGGAACAGGTCGGCGTCGGTGATCACCGCCTTGCGCGCCTTGCCCAGCGTGTTCGCGCAGCGGGCCGAGGCCAGCGCGGCGCCCTCGCTCAGCAGGCGGCGGGACACATGGAAATAGGCGCGGCCATACGCGCAGAGCACGGGCAGGGGCGCGGCGACCGACATCAGGGAGGCCAGCACCCAGAAGAACTCGTGCGGCTTTCCGCGCAGGAAGGTCGCGATGATCGAGAATACGACCGCCGCGGCCAGCACGATGGGCGCGTACAGCCGGGTGAATTTTTCGGTGTAGTCGGGGCGCTCCATCTCGCGCAGGAAGCGCTCCTGGTCGTTTGCGCGCGCCTTGACCGCGATCATGCCCTCGGTCTCGTCCTGGTGGCAGCGCACGCCGACCGGGTCGGAATGCATGGCGGCCGCCTTGTAAGCGCGCATCCGTCCGGCCATCCGGTTCTTCTCCTCCCGCATCATGGCGGCGGTCAGCAGGCAGCTGATGCCGCAGTAGGGCAGATAGCCGCCCCAGTCGGGCACGAGCATGACGCTCAGCACGTGCAGCAGGGTGGTCAGGCAGTTCAGCGAAACGATCGAGGCGCGGTCAGCGTGACCCGAGATCAGATTGTAAAAGCCCAGACCGATGACGTCCAGACCGAGCAGCATCGAAACGATCTGCAGGACGATCAGGGCGAGCAGGTACAGGTAGGGGTATTTCGTATAGGTGAGCACACCGGGCACCGGCCAGCCGAAGCCGCCCGCGACCGTGATGTACAGGGCGATCAGGGCGAGGATCAGGACGATCGTGCTGCGCGACTTGAGGCTCTTGACCCGTTTGCCGCAGGCGCGGGAGGCCTTGACTGGGTCGCGCGCGACGATCTCGCGCGCCGCGTCCTCCTCAATTTCCCGGGCGCGGCGGGCCTCCTTCTCCATCCGGCGGCGCTCCTTGCGGGTCGGCGGAACCGGATTGCTCTGGGGCGCGTGGTCCTCGGCCGGCACCGGATCGACGAGCGGCCCTTCAGGCGCGGGCGAAACCGGGCGGCGGGGGCTCTGATCGGCCTTCTTGATCTCGGCCGCGCGCGCCGGGTCGTTGCGCGTCTCATCGACGACGCCCGAAATCTCGGTCAGAATTTTGTCGAGGTTGAAGCCGTCCTCGGCGCCGGCGGCCGCCTTGGGCGGTTCGGCCTTGGGCGCGGCGGGCCGGGGCGGTTCGACCGCCGGGACTTCCACTTTGGGCATCTCGACCTTCGGGATCTCGACCTTCGGGACTTCGACTTTCGGAATCTCTCCCTTGGGCGTCTCCGCCCGGACGGCGGGCGCGGGCTTTTCGGCCGATTCTTCGGCCAGCAGGCTGCGGATATCGTTCAGTTCCGCGGTATCAAAATTGCTCATTGGTTCTTTCCTCCACAGGTACGGCGGCGCACCGCCTCAAACAGCAGCACAGCGGCGGCGTTGGACGCATTGAGCGAATTGACCTTGCCACGCATGGGGATGCTGACGATAAAATCACATTTTTCGCGGACGAGGCGGCTGATGCCCTCGCCCTCCGAGCCGATGACGATCGCGGTCGGCCCGGCGAAATCGGCGTCGTACAGGCCGACCGTGCCGTCGGCCTCCGCGCCGAAAATCCAGACGCCGCGCGCCTTGAGCTCGTCGATCAGGCTGGGCAGGTTGACCGCCTTGTGCACGCCGACGTGCTCGATCGCACCCGCCGAAGCGCGGGCGGCAACCGCGGTCAGGCCGGCGGCCCGCCGTTTGGGGATGATGACGCCGTGCGCGCCCGCGGTGTCCGCCGAGCGGATGATCGCGCCCAGATTGTGCGGATCGGCGATGCCGTCGCAGATGATGAAGAGGGGCGGCTCCCCCGCCCGCTCAGCCGCGGCGAACAGGTCGTCGAGCGACGCGTATTCATGGGCGGCGGCCTGCGCGATGACCCCCTGATGGTTGCCGGTCGGGCTCATGCCGTCCAGCTTGCGGCGGTCGCAGACGACGACCGGGATGCCCCGCTCGCGCGCCATCGCGCCGATATCGCCCGTGTGCGCGCCCTCGGCCAGAAATACCTTGTCGCACGCCCGTCCGGCGCGCAGCAGCTCGGTGACCGCGTTGCGGCCCTCGACCAGCGTGGTTTCGTCCTGGTCTGCGGCGCGCGGCCGCGCCGGGCGCTTCCGTTCCTGATCCTTATCTCTATCTCTTGGCATGAAGCTGCCTCCTGTATTTTCTCAGATAAAAACATTATAGCACAGCGCAACTCGCCTATTCAACCGCGGACGCCACATTTTGCATGACAATTCGACAACAGCACAAAAAATCCGGGTCGAAAGACCCGGATCGGAAAGCATACATATCAGTTGTTGAAGAACTTGTCGTGGATCGCGCGGACGGCGCGGTCGCTGTCCTCCTCGTTGATGAGGACAGAGATCTTGATTTCGGAGGTCGAGATCATGCGGATATTGATCTGCGCGGCTGCGAGCGCCTCGAACATAGTCGCTGCAACGCCAGGGTTGGAGGCCATACCCGCGCCGACGATGGAGACCTTGGCGACGCCGGTGTTGACCGAAACGTCCTCAAAACGGAGCAGATCCTTGTTGTCCATCAGAATCTGACGGGTTCTCTCCGCGTCGTCCTGATTGACGGTGAAGGAGATGGTCTTCTTGTTGTCGCGGCCGACCGACTGCAGGATGATATCGACGTTGATCTTGTTCTTCGCGAGGATCGAGAACACCTTGAAGGCGAAGCCCGGCTCATCGGGCAGGTTGATGACTGCTACTCTTGCACACTTATTATCACGGGCTACGCCGCTGACGATCATTTTCTCCATGTTGGAACCCTCCTTGACTTTGGTACCCGGATTGCGGGTGAAGCTGGATACGACCTCGAGGTCGACGTTGTATTTCTTTGCCATTTCGACAGAGCGGTTATGCAGAACCTGGGCGCCCAGGGTGGCCAGCTCCAGCATCTCATCGTAAGTAATCGCGTCGAGCTTGCGCGCGCCGTCTACCAGACGAGGGTCGGCGGTGTAGACGCCGTCGACGTCGGTGTAAATCTGGCAGAGGTCGGCGCGCAGGGAGGCGGCGATGGCGACGGCGGTGGTATCCGAGCCGCCGCGGCCCAGGGTGGTGATGTCCTCCTGCTTGTCGATGCCCTGGAAGCCCGCGACGATGACGATGCGGCCGCTGTCCAGCTCGGAGCGGATGCGCTCGCCGGTGACGCGGTGGATGCGGGCGTCACCGTGGTGGCGGTTGGTCTCAATGCCCGCCTGCCAGCCGGTCAGCGATACAACCGGATAGCCCAGCTTCTCGATGGCCATGGCCAGCAGCGCCATAGAGATCTGCTCGCCTGCGGAAAGCAGAACGTCCATCTCGCGCTTCGAGGGGTTCTCGTTGATCGCAGCGGCCTTTTCGATGAAGTCATCGGTGGTGTCGCCCTGCGCGGAAACGACGACGACGACCTGATTGCCGGCCTTGTAGGTCGACGTGACGATGTCGGCGACGTTCTGCAGGCGTTCGGTATTGGCGACAGACGTGCCGCCGAACTTCTGAACAATTAAACTCATACTCTATGTCTCCTTTGGGCGGGCGGCCGGAGCCGCCCGATTCAGTATCATGCTTCGAGGTAGGTCACCACCGCGCCGACCTCATCGCAGGTCAGGCGAATGGGCTTCCAATGGGGGAAGTGCTGCGCACAGTACATCTGCGCGCGGGACAGGTAGGTCTTGTCGTGCGACTCGACCACCGCGATGATCGAGGGGCCCGCGCCCGAGATGAACGCGCCGAGCGCGCCCATGTGCTTGGCGGCGTAGACGACCTCCCGGCCGTCCGGGATCAGGTCGAAGCGGTAGGGCTGGTGCAGGCAGTCGCCGACGGCAACGCCCACGTTTTCGAGCTTGCCCGTGGTCAGCGAGCCGGCCAGCAGGGCGGCGCGCGCCAGATTGAACACCGCGTCGTGATGGTCGATGGTCTTGGGGAGCACTGCGCGGGCTTTCTCGGTCGAAAGCTCGAAATCGGGGATGAAGGTGATGAAATCGACTGTGCCGTTCATGGGCACGCGGACGCTCCAGACCTTGCCGTATTCGAGCAGCGCCACGCAGAAGCCGCCCAGAATCGCGGGGGTTGAGTTGTCCGGATGACCCTCGATCGAGGCCGCGAGGTCGATGATATTCTCCTGATTCAGCGGACTGCCCAGCAGGGCGTTCGCGCCCAGAATACCTGCCACCGTACAGGCCGAGGACGAGCCCAGGCCGCGGGTCTGCGGGATATCGCAGTCCTCAACGATGCGCAGGCCGTGCAGCGGCTTGCCGCAGATGTCGTAGATCTTCTTGGCACACTGATAGATGAGGTTGGATTCGTCGGTCGGGATGTCCTGCCCGTTGACGTCGGTGATGTCGATGTGGTCGCACTCTTCAAAGGTGATCGTGTTGTACAGGTCGAGGGCGATGCCGATGCTGTCATAGCCCGAACCCATGTTGGCGCTGGTTGCCGGAACCTTAACTTGGACTTTCATGCAGGAAATCCCCTGTTACAGCATACGCATGGCCGAGAGAACTGCGCCCTTTTCGCCCAACGCGGCCAGCTTGGCGGCCATCTCGGCGGTCGATGCGGCAGCGACACGGACGGCGAAGCCCTCGCCCGCCGGCACGATGGTCTCCCAGTCGCCCAGAACGGCCTTCAGGTCGGCCTCCGCGCCCGCAAAGCGGACATACCAGCCGGATACAAAATCGTCGAGCGGACGGAGCAGCTGCTTGTCGCCCTTGCCCCAGAATACCGGGCGGCGCTTGTCCTCGTGCGCGATGGCGTCCATCATATCGGCAACGACGGCCGAAGCGGTGGCCAGCTTGCCCGCGCCCTTGCCGTAGTACATCGACTCACCCAGCGCGTTGCCGGTAACCATGATCGCGTTGAACACGTCGTCGACCGAAGCCAGCGGGCTCTTCTTGGGGATCAGATGGGGAGCGACATAGGCGTAAACGCCGCCGTCCGCCGACGGAACGGCGCGGCCGAGCAGCTTGATGACGCAGCCCAGCGCGGCAGCGGCCTGCACATCCTCGAGCGTGATCTTGGAGATGCCCTCGCAGGAAACGGTCTCCGGGTCGATCTTGTCGCCGAACGCGATGTTGGACAGAATACAGATCTTGCGGCAGGCGTCGTGGCCCTCGACGTCGGCGGTCGGGTCAGCCTCGGCGTAGCCGAGCGCCTGCGCCTGACGGAGCGCGTCCGCGAAGGCGACGCCCTTCTGGAACATTTCGGTCAGGATATAGTTGGTGGTACCGTTCAGAATGCCCGCGATCTCCTCGATCTCGTTGGCAGCCAGGCACTGCAGCATGGGGCGGATGATCGGGATGCCGCCGCCGACCGAGGCCTCGAACAGGTAGTTGACGTTCTTCTCGCGCGCGATCTCGAGCAGCTCCTCGCCGTGGGTGGCGACCAACTCCTTATTGGAGGTGCACACGCTCTTGCCCGCCAGCAGGCAGCGCTTGGTGAAATCATAGGCTGCGCGCACGCCGCCCATGACCTCGGCGACGACGGTGACCTCGGGGTCATTCAGAATGACCTCAAAATCGCTTACAAATTTATCGGCGTAATCCAGGTGGGAAAAATCGCGCAGGTCGAGCACGTACTTGACCTCGACCTCCTCGCCGACCGCCCGGGCGATGCGCGCGGCGTTCATCGCGAACACCTCATAAACGCCCGAACCGACCGTGCCATGGCCCATAATGGCTACCTTTTTCATGATGATCCTCCTTATGTGTGATCCACACTGATTGTTCAACTGTTTATTCGCTGGCCACGATCTCGATGCTGATGACGCCGTCGAGCGCGCCGGTGCGCTCGGTCAGCGCCTCAATGGTGCACTTCATGTCATCGGTGCGCGCGGCGATCGTGACGACCGCCTGCCCGCCCATCGGGATGCTCTGATTAATGGTCAGCACATTGGCGCCCATGCGGGCGAAGAGGCTGAGGATGTTGGACAGCGCTCCCGGGCGGTCGTGCAGCATCAGGTGAAATGTGATGATGCGGTCGTGCGCGGCCTCGTAAAACGGACGGATGCCGTCCTTATATTTGTAATAGGCCGAGCGCGAGAGCCCCACGCTGGCAGCCGCTTCGCTG
>CAMEPU010000094.1 GCA_945932315.1 uncultured Clostridia bacterium | reverse complement strand
GGGGGGAACACGAATTATTTTGACAAACGCGCATTAAAACGCTAAAATAAAAAGAAGTATTATTCTGTGTGACAAGGAGCTTCTCATGAAAGACATCCTTTTATACGAGCACGGCGGCAGCCTGAACCACGGCTGCGAGGCGCTCGTCCGCACGATCACGGCGATCACAAAGGAAAAGACGGGCGCGGGGGTCACGCTTTGCTCGTACGCCCCCGAGGAAGACCGCGCCTGCGGCGTCGACCGGGTGGTCGACCGTCTGGTGCAGGGCGATAACATCCTCCGCCGCTGGTCGCCCTCCTGGATTGCGTACCAGCTCGACAAGCGGTTTTTCCATTCGCGGGCGATTCAGGACCGCTTCCTGACCGAAAAGACCTGTCTGTCTCTTGCAAAGGACAGCGCGGCGGTCGTCGCCGTCGGCGGCGACAACTACTGCTACCGCAAGGGCGTGCAGTTCTGGCCGACCGACCGGGCGCTGCACAAGATGGGCGTGCCCTTTATGCTCTGGGGCTGCTCGATCGAGCCCGACGATCTGGACGCGGCGTTTATCCGCCACCTCGACAACTTTGATCTGCTCTGCTGCCGCGAGTCGCTGACCTACGACGCATTGGTCGAAGCCGGTCTGGGCGGAAAGGCCCGCCTGATCCCCGACCCGGCGTTCACGCTCGAGACCGTCGAAGAGGAGCTGCCCGAGGGCTTCCAGCCGGGCAACACGGTCGGCGTCAACGTCTCGCCCATGATCATCTCAAACGAGGGCGAAGGCGGCGTGACCATGGCGAACTACGTCGCGCTCATCGAGCACATTCTCGATACGAGCGATATGTCGGTCGCGCTGATCCCGCACGTGGTCTGGCCGTACAACGACGACCGCGAGCCCCTGCGCCGCCTGCACGAGCGCTTCCGGGACACCGGGCGTGTCGTGCTGATCGAAAACGCCGACTGCCGGGTGCTCAAGGGCTATATCGCCCGCCTGCGCTTCTTTGTCGGCGCGCGCACCCACGCCACGATCGCGGCCTATTCGTCCTGCGTGCCCACCCTGGTCGTGGGCTACTCGGTCAAGGCCAAGGGCATCGCCCGCGACCTGTTCGGCACCTATGAAGAGTATGTCCTGCCCGTGCAGGAACTCAAGACCCCGGAGGACCTGACCTCCGCATTCGAGCGCATCCGCCGCTGCGAGGATGACCTGCGATGTTGCCTGCAGGCGACCATGCCTGCCTATGTCGAATCGGCGCATGCCGCAGGCGACGAGCTGCTGCAACTGCTCGAATCCAAGTAAAAAGGAACTGTTTTCGCATGATTTTCAAAGGTTTGCTTGAAGACGCGCGTTCGATCCGGGATCGCGATCCGGCCGCGCGTTCGACCCTCGAGGTTTTTCTGCTCTATCCGGGCTTTCACATTTTGATTTGGCACCGCATTGCACACTGGCTCTATCTGCACAAGCGCTTTTTCCTGGCCCGCTGGGTCAGCCAGCTCGGCCGGTCGTTCACCGGCATCGAGATCCACCCGGGCGCAAAGATCGGCCGCGGCCTGTTCATCGACCACGGCATGGGCATCGTCATCGGCGAGACCGCCGAGGTCGGCGATTACTGCACGATCTACCACGGCGTCACGCTGGGCGGCACCGGACACGACAAGGGCAAGCGCCATCCGACGATCGGCAACAACGTGCTGATTGCGACGGGCGCCAAGGTGCTCGGCCCGTTCAAGGTCGGCGATAATTCGAACATCGGCGCGAACGCGGTCGTGCTGCAGGAGGTTCCGCCGAATTCGACCGTCGTCGGTCTCAAGGCTCGCGTCGTCAAGATCGACGGCCAGCGCGTGCCCTCCTTCGATCTCGACCATGTCAACGTCCCCGACCCGCTGTCTCAGGAGCTCTGCCGTCTGGAGCGCCGCGTATACAACAACGAACGCCGCCTGCAGGAGGAAGAGGAGCAGATCAAAGAGCGCAAAGACAAACAATAATACCGCTTTTGGGGCGGAGAACATCAAAAAAGACGTGCTCCCATCGAGCACGTCTTTTTTGTACCAATTTTCAAATTCAGCCCATGCGGAGCATCGCGCCGAACACGATGGCGGCGACGAGGCAGAGCGCGGCGGCGACAGCGCAGATGCGCGCGCGCCGGACAGCGCGGTCGCGCTTGCGGGCGGCTTCGCTGTTTTCCGCATCGCGGTCAACCGAGCCGTCGTGGTGGCCGGTGACCATCTGGAAAAAGCAGGCCAGGGCGGCGAACACCGCGAAAGCGGCGAACGCCAGACCGAGAAGAATCTGCATCATGGAATCAGAGGCAGTTCATGACCAGCGCCAGAACGACAAAGACAACGGCGACGACGATGGTGGCCTTGTGCAGCATCGCGTCCATGCCGCGGGACTTGTGCTTGCCGAAGAAGGTGTCGGCGCTGCCGCCCGAGATCGCACCGGACAGGCCCTGATCCTGACCCTGCTGCAGCAGAACGGTGCCGATCAGGAAAATGCAGGCCAGAACCTCAATGACAGAAAGAATGATTTTAACCATGGTTGTTTCCTCCGAAATAGTTCCGTAATTTTGTATCCGCACGCCCGGAGGGCGCTACACTCGTATCTGGTATGATACCACAAAATCGCGCGGTTTGCAAGCGGTTTCAGCAAAATAATCAGGCGTCCCAGGCGCTTTTCAGAATATTTGCGAGGGGCGCGCCCATACTGTTGGTGTACACCCGGCCGTCGGAAAGGTCGATGACGGCGTAGCGCAGGCTGCACCAGCCGAGCTTGCCTCTTTCATAATGGGGCTCGTATTTGAGACGGCGCAGGCCGCGGCCGACGCGGGGGTCGACCTGTGGGCAGGCGATGATCAGGCTGACCATCGAAAACTGGTGGCCGGGTTCCGGGACAACCAGCTCGTCCACCAGACTGCGGCCGTATTCCCACCAGTTGTTCGCGGATTCGGCCGTCAGCGGATTGGGCTCGAGGGCGAACATGCGCTGCTCGGTCGAATACACCGTGCTTTTGGTCGCGATCATGCCCAGAATCTTGGTTTGCGTGTCGATGCGCGCGGCGCTGTGCAGCGCGAGCGTGCGGCCGCACAGCTCGGTGTTGACCGTGTGACGGAACTCCTGCGGGCACTGGGCGCGCAGCGCGTCCCGCAGGGCGATGAACTTCAGAGCGGATTCCTGCATCTTGTTCTCCTCCTTGTCAGAGATCGGCGGGGTACGCGCCGTCCTCGGTCATCTGCCGCAGGGCGGCCTGAACGGTCGGCTTGTCCTCCTGATAGGTGACGCCGAACCAGCGCGCCGAGGTGGTCAGCACCTTGGCGGTCGCCTTGTCTGCGCGGATCAGCGCATCGACCGCGGAGGGCAGATAGAACTCGGCCTTCATCGGATCGGTCAGCAGCTTGCCCGAGAAGAATCCGGCCAGCATGCCGTCCAGCTCGCGCAGGAAGGAGGGAGTGAAGCCCCAGAGATTCATGGAAACCGGCGTGCCCTCGGCGATCTCGCCGCCCTCGCCGTCGGTGAAGCGGATGACGCCGTCCGCCTCGCGGGCGATTTTGGTGCGCTCGGTGATGTCGGCCAGAAAACCGTTTTCATCGGCCATGCACACGCCGCGGGAGACCGTGCCGTTCTCGGTCAGCGTGTTTTCGACCGGGTAGCCGACCATGCAGTAGCGGTACTTCTCATCGTCCGCAGCCTCAGACAGAAAATCGTAGATTTTGGCAAACGCGTCGGCGCCGTAGAAGTCGTCGGCGTTGATCACGGCGAAGGGGGCGTCGATCCGTTTGGACACGCACCAGACGGCGTGGCCGGTGCCGAGCGGCTTGACGCGGCCCTCGGGGGCGGTCAGCCCTTCGGGCAGAGTTTCCAGCGTCTGATAGGCGTAGTCGACCTGCATGAACCGGCGCGCCTTGCGGCCGATCGCCTGCTCGAAGGCCTCTTCGAGCTCGGGCTTGATGATGAAAACAACGCGCTCAAAGCCCGCGCGGCGCGCATCGAAAAGCGAGTAATCGAGGATAATCTGGCCGCCGGGACCGAGCGGATCGATCTGCTTGAGACCGCCGTAGCGCGAACCCATGCCAGCCGCCATAACAACCAATACCGGCTGATTTTTCATAAAAAATTCATTCCTTTCCCTGCCTGCACAGGAAAAACCGGCGCAGGGGATGCAACTTTGATACATTGCCATTTTATATTATAGCCGCTTGCAGAGACGGTTGCAAGCGGGAATGGCAAAAACGCCAAAAAGAGCGGAGGACGATGGGATAAGTTTTGTTTTTTCGTAGAAAATGGGACGCAAACCTGTGCGGAAGATTGCAACAAAACCGTCAGGATGTTAGAATGGGAACCAGATTGAATTCTTTTGTTTTTTAACAAGATGAGATGAGAGGTAATTCATATGTTCAGAAAAACGAAAATTATCTGCACGCTCGGCCCCGCGACCGATCAGGAAGGCGTTCTGGAAAACATGATGCGGGCGGGTATGAACGTCGCCCGCCTGAACTTCAGCCATGGCAGCCATGAGGAACACAAGGCGCGTATGGACGCGGTCAAGGCGATTCGTAAGAAGCTCAATTACCCCTGCGGCATCATGCTGGACACCCGCGGCCCCGAGATCCGCATCAAGACCTTCGCGGAGGGCCGCATCGAGCTGGAGGAAGGCGATATCTTCACGCTGACCACCCGCGACGTCATCGGCAGCCGTGAGATCGTCGGCATCACTTACGAGGGCCTGCCGCAGGATATCTCGGTGGGCACCCGCATCCTGATCGACGACGGCCTGATCGCGTTCGATGTCCTTGAGATCAAGGATGGCACCGACATCGTCTGCCGCACCCTGAATTCGGGTGCGCTGTCCAACCGCAAGTCGGTCAACGTGCCCGGCGTCAAGCTGGCCATGCCCTATCTGTCCGAGTCCGACCGCGCGGATATCCTGTTCGGCATCGAGCAGGAGGTCGAGTTCATCGCGGCGTCCTTCGCCCGCAGCGCGGACGATATGCGCGAGCTCAAGGCGCTGCTGAATGAGAACGGCGGCGAAAAGATCCAGATCATCGCCAAGATCGAGAACATGGAGGGCGTCAACAACCTGCCTGAAATCCTTGAGCTGGTCGACGGCATCATGGTCGCACGCGGTGATCTGGGCGTTGAAGTTCCGTTCAACGAGCTGCCCGAGCTGCAGAAGAGCATGATCAAGCAGGCGATCTCGATGGGCAAGCGGGTCATCACCGCGACCCAGATGCTCGAGAGCATGATCAAGAATCCCCGTCCGACCCGCGCCGAGGTCTCCGACGTCGCGAACGCAGTCTTCGACGGCACGTCGGCCGTCATGCTGTCGGGCGAGACCTCGATCGGCAAGTATCCGGTCGAGGCGCTCAAGACCATGAGCACCATCGCGTGCAGCGCCGAGGAGACCATCCACTTTGAGCGCCGCCGCAGCACCCGTGAGGAGTTCCAGGAGATGCGCATGCACGGCAACCCCAACACCACCGCGATTGCGCACGCCACCTGCACTACCTCGAATGACCTGGGCGCCAAAGCGATCGTCGCCTATACGGCGTCGGGCGAGACTGCGCGCGCCGTATCTTCCTTCCGCCCGGGCACGCCGGTTGTCGGCGCGACCCACGTCGAGCGCACCTTCCATCAGCTGTCCATGTCCTGGGGCATCATCCCCTGCATGGCGTCGCCCGTCAAGAGCGGCACCGAGCTTTACTCCCAGGCGGTCAAGGCCGCGGTTCTGTCGGTACACGCCGACGTCGGCGACATCATCACCGTCACCGCCGGCATGCCGGTCGGCCGGGTGTCCTACACCAATACCCTGCGCGTCATCGAGCTGCAGGACGCCCATATCAGACTGGCGCTGGAGGAATAATTTCAGAATTTAATCGAGGCGAACTGTTATGTCATTCAAACGCTTCCGCCGGATCGTGTTCCGCTGGCTGCTGCTGGCGGCGCTGATCCTGGCGGTGGTCGTCATCGGCCTGACCGGCTGGCGGCTGCTGAACAGCTACGAGCGGGCCGTCCTGCCCACCGGCTACGATCTCGCGGTCAACGCAAAGCCGGCCTCCGGCGTCACCAACATTGCCCTGTTCGGCGTGGACTATTCGGACGGGCAGGCCCGGCGGTCGGACTGTATCATGGTGCTCTCGGTCGACGCCGACCACGACGCCATCCGCCTGGTCTCGCTCATGCGGGACAGCCAGGTCGAGGTGGATGACGTCGGGACGACCAAGCTCAACCACGCCTACGCCTATGGCGGCCCGGCGCTGGCCATCCGCACGATCAACCAGACCTTCGATCTCGACATCGAGCACTACGCGACGGTCAACTTCGTCCAGATGGCACAGATGATCGACGCGCTGGGCGGCGTGACCATCGACGTGCACGAAAACGAGATCGAGGAGACCAATAAGTTCATCCTGGAATACTGCCGGACGGTAGGACAGGCGAACTGCCCGATCGAATCGGCCGGTGTGCAGGAACTGAACGGCGCGCAGGCCATGAGCTACGCCCGCATCCGCAAGAACGGCACGGGCGACGACTGGGGCCGCGTCGAGCGCCAGGGCATCGTGCTCGAGGCGATGTTTGACAAGGTGCAGTCGTCCTCGGCCGCCGCGCTGATCGACCTCGCGCCCAAGCTGCTGCCCTATGTGACGACCGACCTGTCGGTGACCGAGATCGGCTCGCTCGTTCTCGGCGTGTTTTCGGGCGGCAAGCCGGAGATCAGCCATTCCCGCGTCCCGGCGGACGGCGAGTGGAACTACGGCGGCCAATCGAATGCCTACATCGTTTATGACACCGATCTCGCGGCGCGGCGTATCGAGCGCTACTTCTACGAGGGCGTATCGCCCGAGGAGCAGATCGCCGAGGAGAACGGACAGGGCGGCGACGACAAGGTTTATATTCTGCAATAAGAACATATGAAAAAAGCGTATCCGATTTGGTTCGGATACGCTTTT
>CAMEPU010000093.1 GCA_945932315.1 uncultured Clostridia bacterium | reverse complement strand
TACGAAAAGGAAACCATCGCGGGCGAGGAATTCATGAAAATTCTGAACGCATGACAAAAAAGCAGCGCCGCGCGGCGCTGCTTTTTTACGGTCTTTTCTCAATCGTTCTTATGTGCGTCCTCGTAGTTTCGCAGCGTGCCTTCGGTCATATGCGACAGGGCGCTCAGGCGCTCGTTGACCATATCCCACAGGCACATGGGCAGATGGTCGCGGTGGCCGCGGTGGATGGTGACGCACTCGAAGCAGTTGCCGTGGTGGGGGCAGGCCTCCTTGCACGGGCAGTGGTCGCCGCTCTCGCGCACCTGACGCAGAAACTCCATCTTCATATCAAATGCTTCCTTCTTGAAGCCCTGCTGATCCAGTTCATTCTGGCGGATCGCCAGCTCATTTCCATCGATTTTCATGATAATGTTCTCCTTTTTCTTATTTCTTTTCAGCGCCGACCTGCTCACGCGCCAGCTCCTCGGCCTTCTGCCGCAACTCCTGCTCGTGTTCCAGCGCGGCCTCGGCGCGGAGCTGCTCGAGCGCGGCCTCGGCGCGCGCCATCTTCTCGGCCGTGCGCTCGCGGATGCGCTCCTCAGCCAGCTTGTTTTCCTCGCCCCGAATGGCGCGATACAGCTCGATGAGCAGCGAATGCGAGTGGTTGGTGCGGGAATCGAGCGCGTCGACGAATAAGTACTTGCGCACCGCGAACAGCACGCCGATCGCCAGCACCATCAGCAGGGTCTCGAGCGCCGCCGGGTGGGACACGACGATCTGGCGCGCAATGGCCATCAGCACGACCTCGACGACCGAGTCGACCGTGTGCGTGCAGAGCATACTGACGAATTCGACGCAGAGGACGATGGTGGATACGGCGGACAGATACTTGTGGATGGCCGAAGCTTCTGTCAGAGTATCGTTGAGCAGCCCCGCGACGTCGGTATTGATGACGACACCCACGACGCTGATCGCGATCGCAGCCAGCAGAATGATCGCCAGAACGCTCTCCAGCAGGATCGTCAGACGGTAGATCACGTGTTGGATGTTATATTTCATTCGGTCTCTCCTTTTTCCTTTTTTCTACTTTCCCTGCTTTTAGTATACCTGATACCGCATGGAAGGGGCAATAGTTTTCGGCAAAATCTTTTCTTTTCCCGCGCGGGCTGGTATAATGGACAGAGAAAACCATCGTCCCAAAGGAGGGGCATGCCATGTTCTTTATCGGCGGCGTCATGCAGGGCCGGAAG
This sequence comes from uncultured Clostridia bacterium, assembly GCA_945932315.1. GTDB lineage: Bacteria > Bacillota > Clostridia > Oscillospirales > Butyricicoccaceae > Butyricicoccus. Next base: position 5,734 of record CAMEPU010000093.1, on the reverse strand, counting down.
GTGTTCGACCGGTTTCGGCAGGTGGTCACCTGCCGGCGGTGCGGACAATACGCGGCGCTCGAAGCCTTCATGACCTACACCTACTTCATGTTTTTCTTTATCCCGCTGTTCAAGTGGGGCAAGCAATACTTCGTCCGTTCGACCTGCTGCGGCACGGTCTGGCAGATTCCCCGCGAGAAAGGCGAGGCCATCGCGCGCGGCGAGCCGGTCGAGCTGACCGACGCAGACCTCACCCCCACCGGTGATTTCCGTCCCATCCGCCGGTGCGCGCATTGCGGCTGCACCGTCGAGGAATCCTTCTCATACTGCCCGAACTGCGGCAGCCCGCTTTCCTGAAAATCCGTCAAATGAGGTATCACGTTTCATGAACGAATCCAACCAGCCCCTGGTCACCGTCATCGTCCCGGTGTACAACGCGGCGGCGCTGCTCGCCCGCTGCATCGACAGCATCCGCTTCCAGTCCTATGAAAATCTCGAGATCCTGCTCATCAACGACGGCTCGACCGACGCCAGCCGCGCGATCTGCGAGATGTACGCCCGGGTCGACGACCGCATCCGCTTTATCGACCGGGACAACAGCGGCGTTTCGGCCACGCGCAACCACGCCATCGCCCTCGCGCAGGGCAAGTACCTCCAGTTCGTCGACAGCGACGACTGGCTGGACGAGCATGCCACCCGCATGCTGGTCGAGCGCGCCGAGAGCACGGACGCCGACCTCGTCATCGCGCACTACTGCCGGGTCGACGGCGACGAAAAGCCGGTCGTCTGCGGCTTCATCAACCAGCGCGGGCCGATCAGCAAGCGGATGTTCGCCGAGCACCTGATGGACGAGCCGGCCAGCTTCTATTACGGTGTCATGTGGAACAAGCTCTACCGCCGCGATATCGTGCAGGAGCACGACATTCAGTGCGACGAAGACCTGCGCTGGTGCGAGGACTTTCTCTTCAATTTGGAATATATCCGCTACTGCGAAACCTTCGCCGCCGTGCAGACCCCGATGTATTACTATGTCAAAAACAAGACCGGCCTGACCAGCAAGGTCGCCCTCGCGCCCATCCGCACCATGCAGACCCGGCAGATGCTGTTTGAATATTACAAGGAGCTGTATCAGGAGCTTGGCCTGTATGAGCAGAACAAGCTGCAGATCCACAAATACCTGATCGCGAACACAAAAAACGGCTAATACGCACAAAACCGCTCCAAAGAGGAGCGGTTTTCCTTTGTTTTCACTCTTTCAGGGTGAATATTGAGCCGTCTTCGACCGGCACGGCGAAGTCTCCGCTGATATTGATCACCGGGTCCGATTCCGCCCACACAAAACGCAGCGTCCCATCGTCCGCGAATTCGAACACATAGACGTATTTTCCGTCGTCTGTCCGGGCGGTCAGTCTGCCGTTCCCGACCGTGTAAGTTCCCGCCGCCAGATAGGAGGACAGCGGATCGGAGAACAGCTCAAACCGGCCGTCAGCGTGCAGGTTCAGCGCAGGCGCGTGCCGCCCGTCGCCGGGCTCGGTCTCCATAACATAAGTGCCGAGCGGCGACAGCCGCAGCATATAAAAGAACGTGGGGAAACGCGCGTCCCCGATCCATCCCGACGCAGGCTCTTCGTACCATTCCGCGATATCCTGATCGAGCTTCCCGTCATGGAGCGCTTTCAGTTCCTTCCAACTCGACAGACACGAAACGGCAAGATGCAGCCTCCCGTCCGCCTGTTCAAACAGGGTATAAACCACCTGCACCGCGACGGATTCCGTCCCGGACTCCTCTTCCCCTTCATCCGACCATTTTTGCCAGTTCATCGGCATTTCCGCCTCTGAACGGCATTGCCTCACGCGGGTGATCCCGCCGAGAAAAGTCCCTTCATCCGCGCCGTCCCATCGGCCGGGGTCTGCCGCATCGCCCAAAAATGCCGTGCGCAGCTCGTCCTCCGTAAAATCGATCTCTTCAAGTCTTCCCGCATATTTCCAGTCATCGCCTGAGCGGATAAACAGCTCTCCCTTGTCCGATATGGCCGCCGCGAAGGGTTCGGTCATTTTAAGCTCGGTGTTCGGCGGGAGATAGGTGGTCCCGATCGCCTGATACGTCCGGCCGCCGTTCCCGCTCCAGACCGGCTCGCCGACCGGGTTAACCAGCAGGCAGAGCCCAAGCGTGAGTATGGCAAGCAGCGTGAGAGCGGTCAACCGGGTGCGCCCGCCCTCAAACCGCAGGACGCTCTCGATGCGCTTCTTCACGTCGCCCGCGCCAAAGGACAGGGGCGAAAGCGGCAGCATCCGGACGCCTGCCGCCTGACGCAGCAGCGCCTCGGCGTAGTCGGCGCGGATATCTTCCTGAGCATGCTCAAGGACATACTCATCGCAGGCCAACTCCATGTCCCGACCGCTCAGCACAAACATGACCCAGACCAGCGGGTTGAACCAGTGCAGGCAGAGCGCCAGATACTGCAGCAGCCGCAAAACCGAATCGCGCCGCGCGATATGGGCGCGCTCATGCCGCAGGACAAGCGCTTCCTCTTGTTCCGAAAGGCCGAACGGCAGATAGATTGCCGGGCGGAAGCAGCCCCGCACAAAAGCGGTCGGAACATCCGCGCGCCAGACGCTGGGAGCTACACGCACCGCGTCTTTCAGGCGAAAGCGCAGCCGAAGCATCGAAAAAACGCCCCAGCCAAACAGTAAAGCCGCGCCGATGAGCCAGATCAGCGCGCCGAAAGAGGCATAAATTTCAAGCGGATCGGCGGCGAGCTGCTCTGTTCCCTGCGGGAGGGCGGCATTTACCGCGTTGCTGACCGCCTGCACGGGCAGCGAGACCTTCGAAACGGCGTCGTGCACAATGGTGGGCGGGATGTATTCGAGCTGGTGATCGACCACCGGCGTGCTGAGCATGCTCAGCATCGAAAAGGGTGCGGACAGCGACCACGGGCAGAGCAGGCGGACGAGGGGTACGAGCCAAAGCAGACACAGATAACGGCGCGGCGCGCCACGCAGAAGGACCCGCGCGGCCAGCACGAACAAAATGACGATGGCAGCCGTCAGGCTCATGTTCAGCAAGCGGGGCATCCATTCATACAGGTTCATCCGCTCACCCCCTTCGGCTCTCGTCGATCAGCTTCTGCAGCGCTTCGATCTCCTCTTCCTTCAGCTTGGCATGGCCGGTGAACGCAGTCAGAAACTGGGGCAATGAACCGCCGAACGTGCGGTCGAGAAATTCCCGGCTCTCGGCGCGCTGTACCTCGTCCCGCGACACCAGCGAGGTGACCACCGCGTTCTCGGTTTTGAGCACGCCGCGTTCGGACAACCGCTTGATGACGGTGTAGGTCGTCGATTTCTTCCAGCCCAGCCGCTCGGCGCACAGGCGCACCAGCTCGGTGCTGCTCACCGGCTCGTGCTCCCACAGGATCAGGCAGAACCGGTACTCGCTTTCAAAGACCTTGGGCGTCTCCATCGAATTCCTCCTTTAAGTCTAATACGTTAGACCTTTGTTGTTTATAGTCTAACGCATTAGATCTCCCGTGTCAAGAAAAAGGTGCATCCCATTGGGATGCACCTTTGTGTTTTTGCTTACTTGAAGTACTTGACGCCGCTCTCGAACAGGGGCTGGTACTTCTCGCCGTAGATGTTGCGGCCGACATAGGGGCTGTAACGCTCGGTATGACCCATCTTGCCGAGGACGCGGCCGTCCGGGCTGGTGATGCCCTCGATCGCGCACATCGAACCGTTCGGGTTGAAGGCGATGTCCATGCTGGGCTCGCCCGCAAGGTCGGTGTACTGGAAGGCCACCTGGCCGTTCGCGATCAGGTCGTCGATCACGTGCTGCGGCGCGACAAAGCGTCCCTCGCCGTGGGAGATCGCGATGGAGTGCAGGTCGCCCACCTCGCAGCCGGACAGCCACGGGCTCTTGACCGACGCCACGCGGGTGGTGACGTAGCGGCTCTGGTGACGGCCGATCAGGTTGAACGTCAGGGTCGGATCGTCAGCGGTCATCTCATCGCGGATCTCGCCGTAGGGCACGAGGCCCAGCTTGATAAGCGCCTGGAAGCCGTTGCAGATGCCGAGCATCAGGCCGTCGCGGTCGCTCAGCAGGCTGTGCACCGCGTCCTTGATGGCCGGATTGCGCAGGAAGGAGGCGATGAACTTGCCCGAGCCGTCGGGCTCATCGCCGCCCGAGAAGCCGCCCGGGATGATGACCATCTGGGCACGGCGGATGGCGGACTCGAGCTGCTCGGCAGAAGCAGCCAGCGCGTCGGCCGAGAAGTTGCGGACGACGACGATCTCCGCCGCACCGCCTGCGCGCTCGACCGCGCGCGCGGTGTCGTACTCGCAGTTGCTGCCCGGGAATACCGGAATGACCGCGAGGGGCTTCGCGCTCTTGACAGCGGGCGCAGCCGCGCCGCGCTCGGTATGGGTAACCTTGGTCAGCTTGTCGTCGGAAGCCGGGGCCTTGGTCGGGAACACGCTCTCGAGCGTGCCCTCGAGGGCAGCCTTCAGCTCATCCAGCGAAACGGCGTCCGCGCCGCGGGCGATCGTCTGCGCCGCGGTGGTCTCACCGACCTTCCAGTAAGCGGGCTGCTCGCCGGTGCACTCCAGCAGGATGCCGCCGAAGTTCTTGTAGAACAGCGCCTCATCCGGGAAGGCCGCGTCAAAGGCGAAGCCGATGTCATTGCCGACCGCCATCTTGCAGACGGCCTCAGCGACACCGCCAACCGACAGCGCCCACGCGGCGACCGCTTCGCCCGAATCGATCAGACCGGCAGCCTCGCGCCACATTGCCTTGATGGCCTCGTAATCGGGCGCGCCGTCCTGACCGTAGGCCGCGTCAAGCAGGTAAACCGGGTGACCGGCGGCCTTGAACTCGGGGGAGATCAGGCGGTCGGCCTCCTGGGGTGCGATTGCAAAGGAGACCAGCGTCGGGGGAACGTCCATGTCGCCGAAGGAGCCGGACATGGAGTCCTTGCCGCCGATCGCGCCCAGGCACAGCTCCTCCTGCGCCTTGTACGCGCCGAGCAGCGCGGAGAGCGGCTTGCCGAAGCGGTGGGGATCGCGGTTCAGGCGCTCGAAGTACTCCTGGAAGGTGAGATATGCGGTTTCAAAATCACAGCCCGCGGCGACCAGCTTGGCAACCGACTCAATGACCGCGCAGGACGCGCCCAGGAAGGGGTTCTGCTCGGTGAAATAGGGGTCGAAACCGAAGGCCATGACCGAGGCGGTGGACGCCTGACCGGACAGGGCGGGCAGGGTGGCCGCCATGACCTGAGTGGGGGTGAGCTGGTTCTTGCCGCCGAAGGGCATGAAGACCGAGTTCGCGCCGATCGAGCCGTCGAAGCGCTCGACCAGACCGCGCTCCAGACAGATGCCCAGAGAGGCCGCGTGGTTCAGCAGCTTTTCGCGCAGGGTCTCGCCGCCCGGGGTGACGTCTCCGCGCGGCGCGGGCATGGCGGGCACGATGGCGTCCGCATGCTTGGCGCAGCCGTTGGTGTTCAGGAAAGCGCGGGAAACATCTACGATGGTCTTGCCGTTCCAGGTCATGCGCAGGCGGCCCGTATCGGTGACCTTGGCGACCAGAACGGCCTCGAGGTTCTCGCGTGCGGCCGCCTCGATGAAGCGGTCGGCGTCGGCGGCACGGATGACAACCGCCATGCGCTCCTGCGATTCGGAGATCGCGAGCTCGGTGCCGTCCAGACCGTCGTACTTCTTGGGCACGGCGTTCAGGTCGATGTCCAGTCCGTCGGCCAGCTCGCCCA
>CAMEPU010000092.1 GCA_945932315.1 uncultured Clostridia bacterium | reverse complement strand
TCTCCTCCAGACCGGCGATCATACGCAGGGTGGTGGACTTGCCGCAGCCGGAAGGACCGACCAGAATGATGAATTCCTTATCTTTGATCTCCAGGTTCAGATCGGGGATGACCTCGACGCCGCCCGGATAAACCTTCTTGATGTTGCGCAGAGAAATGCCTGCCATGAGAATGTCCTCCTGTTTTCTATCAATGATAAAAATTTGATTCTACTTTCGCTGGAATTATTATAACACAGCGATTTAAGTGGATTCAATGACAAAAAATTGATCATATAAGTCTTTTTTTGACGGAGCATGTAAAGTGTGTTATAATGAACCGGAATGTGAAACGAAAATTGGGGGAGCAAACATGTTATACGACCAGCATGTCCACAGCGCGTACTCGGAGGATGGAAACCCTTTGATCTGCGATATCGCCGCGCGCGCCATTGAGATCGGCCTCAGGGGCGTGACCATCACCGACCACTTTGACCTGTGCACCGACCCGATCGGGTATCCGTTTTATATGGCGCATGAGGAGGCGCGCAAGGCGGATTTTGCCGCGGCGCGCGCGCAGTACGGTGACCGGCTCGAGCTGCGCTGGGGTCTGGAGTTGGGCAACCCGTTTCTGATGCCGGGCGTGGCCGACCCGATTCTGGCGGAGCGCTCCTTTGACTTCATTCTGGGTTCGGTGCATTACCTGAGCGACGGACGGGACGTATATCTGGTCGATTACAGCACGCCCGAGCGGAGGGGAGAGGCGCTCAGCATGTATTTTGAGGACATGCTGACCCTGATCGCGGACGGCGGCTTCGACAGTCTCGCGCATCTCGACTATCCGCTGCGGCCGATGAAGGGGCTGATGGAGCCGACGCTGGTGCCGTGGCGCGAGCAGATTGAGGCGGTGCTGGCGGCGCTCGTCCGGCGGGACATGGCGCTCGAGATCAACACCCGGGGGTTCATGGACTGGAAAAACCGGCAGGAGCCCGAGGACTGGGTGCTCCGCCGGTATTACGAGCTGGGCGGCCGGATGATCACGATCGGCAGCGATGCCCACGTGCTGCACGCGGTCGGCGGTGCGGTCGACCGGGCGGAGGCCAAGCTGCGCGAGCTGGGCTTCGAGGGCGTCACGGTGTTCACGGACCGCAAGCCCGCGCTCGTTCCATTTGCATAACCAGGATCAGGAGGACGGCTGAGCCGTCCTTTTTGTTTTTCCCCGTTTGTGGTATGATAAAAGCAGCGGATGCAAATTGGATGCAAAAGTCAGGTATTCTTACAGCATCTGAATCAGAGAAAGGGAGGGCGCGCCGATGATCCGGGTGCTGATCGTGGAGGATGAAAAACCGATCGCGGAACTGGTCCGCATCAGCCTGAGCGGGGCGGGTTACCGCTGCACCTGCGTATACGACGGGCTGGCCGCGGCCGATCTCATCGAGCGGGAGAACTTCGACCTGATCCTGCTCGACGTCATGCTGCCGGGCGTGGACGGCTTTGAGCTCATGGAATACATCCGCCCGCTGGGCATCCCGGTGATCTTTCTGACCGCGCGCGGCGCGGTGAACGACCGGGTGCGCGGGCTCAAGGCGGGCGCGGACGACTACCTCGTCAAGCCGTTCGAGATCATCGAGCTGCTCGCCCGGGTGGAGACCGTCCTGCGGCGGTACCACAAGCTCGACCGGGTGCTCGAGATCGGCGGCCTGACCATCGACGTGTCCTCGCGCACGGTCAGCCGGGCGGGTGAGGAGATCGCGCTGACCAAGAAGGAATTTGAACTGCTCCTGCTCTTCGCCCGCAATCCGGGCATCGCGCTCTACCGCGAGACCATTTACGAGCGGGTGTGGGAGAGCGATTACATGGGCGACAGCCGGACAGTCGACCTGCACGTGCAGCGGCTGCGCAAAAAGGTCGGCTGGGAACAGAAGCTGCGCGCCGTTTACAAGATCGGCTACCGGCTGGAGGTGGATGCATGAGCTACCGCGCCAAGCTGCGGCTCGTGATCGTCGCGCTGCTCGCGATTTCGATCGGCCTCACGGGCGCCTGGTTGATCTCGGCCTCGTTTGACAACGCGCTCGCGCGCGAGGTCGAGGCCGCCCAGAGCGAGGAGCGCATGGCGCTGTACGCGCTGGCCGCGTCCACCGGGGGACGGGTGGGCGACCGGACCGAGGCGCTGATCGACACCGTCCACGCGCTTGAGGAGCAGAACGGCCTGTCCTACCGCCTGACCGGCGAGGGCGGGCGGCTGATCCATCAGACCGCGTCCGTCTTTTCGGACGGGCTGACCGCTTCGGCCGAGGCCGGAAAGCTGGCCTGGCGGATCGGCGCGGACGGCGATGGGCAGCATCAGCTTCAGATCGCGGGGGCTCTGACCGGGACGGACGGCGTGACCGTCTGGCTCGAGACGCTGCGGCCGATCGAGGAGATTTACCGGGCGCGCACCGACCTCTCGCGCAGCTTCTGCTGGATGCTGGCGGCGGTCGCCGCCGTGGGCGCGGCCGCGTCCTGGGCGCTCTCACACTGGCTGGCCGGCCCGCTGACCGGCCTGACCCGCACGGCGCGCGCCATCGCGGCGGGCGATCTCGAACAGCGGGCGGAGGTGCGGAGCGCCGATGAGATCGGCCAGCTCGCCCGCGATTTCAATGAGATGACCGACCGGCTCTGTGACACCATCGGCGCGCTTGAAAACGAGATGGCCAAGCGGGAGGAATTCATGGGCGCGTTCGCGCACGAGATGCGCACGCCCATGACCTCGATCATCGGCTACGCCGATCTGCTGCGCTCGCAGGAGCTGTCGCCCGACGCGCGCGCCGAGGCCGCGAATTACATCTTCACCGAGGGGCGGCGGCTGGAAAATCTGTCCAATAAGCTGCTCGACCTCATCGTGCTCGAAAAGCAGAAGGTCGAGCTGCGCCCCTGCCACATGGGCAAGCTGATCGCCCAGACGGGCGGCCTGCTCGACCGCACCCTCCGGCAGGCGGGCATTTCGCTGCGCTGCCGGGTGGATGAGACGGTCTGGCCGGTCGAGCCCGACCTGTTCAAGACCCTGCTGCTCAACCTGCTGGACAACGCCCGCAAGGCCCTGCCCGAAGGGGGCGCGATCGTCCTGCGCGCGGGCGCGGACGGGGACGGCTGGAAGATGACCGTGCGCGACAACGGCCAGGGCATCCCGGCGAGCGAGATGCCCCGTCTGACCGAGGCCTTTTACCGGGTCGACAAGGCGCGCGCCCGCGCGAGCGGCGGCGTGGGGCTGGGCCTGCGCCTGTGCGCCGAGATCGTCCGGGTGCACGGCGGCACGATCGACTTTGAGAGCGCCGAGGGTGCGGGCACGACGGTCACCGTGCGCCTGCCGAAGGGAGGAACCGATGATGCAACTGCTTAAACGGGCCGCGGCCGCGCTGCTGACGCTGGCGCTGCTGGCTGCGGGGGCGCTGCTGCCCACTGCGTTTGCCCTCTGGCAGGACAACCGCCAGCTCGGGCGGATCGAGACCGCCGAGGTCGAGCCGATCGCGGTCGGACAGGCCGACACCAGCCTGATCGGGCGGCTGCGCCTGTGCAGCCAGAACCAGCTGTACTGCGAGATCGAAGGAATGGAGGTCGGCACGGGCATGCGCTTTCAGGAAACCACCGTGGAGGAGCAGGCCAGAGCGCAGATCGACCGGCTGCACGAACTGGGTATTCTGTCTGTGTCCGCAGCTGAGTACACGGTGCTCAAGTTCGACGGCGTGAGCTTCCTCGCCGACCCGGGCGATCCGTCCAACAACGGGATGTTCTGGCGGCTGATCTTCGGCGGGGAAAACGGTTCGCTCGACCTGCTGCTGGACGATGAGACCGGCTTGATCGTTTCGTTCGAGGTCTGGAGCGGGGCGGGCGCCCCGGCGGGCGCCGGTCTGGACGCCTGCGGCGCGGCGTGGGCCGATTACCTCGGTCTGACCCCGGTGCCGGACGAGGATGGGAAGAAGCTGGTCCTGCATGCCGCGCAGTCGGACGCCGAGGCCTTCGGCGTGGCGGTCGACGAGGAAACGTACAGCGTCAAGATGGACAAGATCCGCTGGCAATACGGCGGCGTCACCCTGCGGAATGCGGACGATCCGGAGGGCGCGCAGATCAGATTCCTCCTCCGTGCGAGCGAGGACACCTTCTATCTGGTGGTCGCGTAAAATCTGAAAAAACCGGGCATCCTTTCTCTGGAAACGCGGTCAAATGATGCGAACGGGAAGCCGGAACGAAACAAGTCCGATGCAACTTTCCGATAAGCTGATCGCAGAAGAACCGGAAAGGAAGCGCGAAGGATGCACGAGAACCGAATGAACTGGAAAAAACGGGCGGGAGTCTGGGCGCGCATGGCGCTGCTGGCGCTGGCTGCCGCGCTGCTGCTCTGGCTGATTTTTACTTGTGCTGCGGAGGGCCTGAAGCTGGTGCACGCGCGCCGGCAGCAGGACGTGCGGGAGATGCTTCCCCTCACACCCGCGGACGCGGTGAGCGAGCCGGCGGCCGAAGCCCCGGCCGAGCCGGCAGCCGGGGAGCCGTCCGAATTGCCCGCGACCGAGGATTGGATGCTCACCCTGGTCAACCCCTGGAACCCGCTGCCGGAGGATTTTGCGATTGAAACCGCCGAGGTCGAGGGGAAATACCAGCTCGATGCGCGGGCGGTCGAGCCGCTGCGGCATATGCTGGCCGACTGCCGGGCGGACGGGCTCGACCCGATCATCTGCTCGGCCTACCGCACGAACGAATACCAGACGAAGCTGTTCGACAAGCAGGTGCGCAAGCAGAGGGGCAAGGGACTGCCGGATGACGCGGCCGTCGCGGCCGCCGCCGAGGTGGTCGCCGTGCCGGGCACGAGCGAGCACCAGCTCGGTCTGGCCGTCGATCTGTGCGCCCGCTCCTATCAGCTGCTCGACGAGGGGCAGGAGGGGACTGCCGAGTTCCAGTGGCTGCGCACGCACTGCGCCGAGTACGGCTTTATCGTGCGCTATCCGGACGGCACGACCGATCTCACCGGTATCATCTACGAGCCGTGGCACTTCCGCTACGTCGGCGAACAGGCCGCGCGGGAGATCGCCGACGCCGGGATCACGCTGGAAGAATATGTGAATGAAAAAAACGGAGCGGATTGACACGCCTGTCACGCAAACGATTGCTGGTTCGGAAATTGGATTCATTTTGCCATGCAAACGTGTTAGGAAAACGGAATTGGTTATATTGCATAAAAATATTATGCGCCGATTGTGTATTCCGTACACGTTTGCGCTTGCGCAAATCGGTGCGGCACGGTATAATACTACCAGAATGAAAAACACGAGCGGAACACGAAACCGGTTCCAAAGTAGAAAGAGGTAATGAAAAATGAAGAAGAATTTCCGTGAGTTCCTGATGTCCACCGCAATGTTCGAGCTGTCCATGGATCCCGCTACCGCGAAGATGTTCGACCGCAAGTCCCGCTAATTAATCGATCAGACCGAAGACCGCTTCAGCGGTCTTTTTTTGTGCCCGGAAAGCCAAAAGGATCGCCCGATCGGCGAGCCTTTTTTGATTGACTTGTCTCTGATCTGGTGCTACCATGTAGGCAGAAAACAGGAGAGCAACGAATCCTGGAAAATGGAGTCGGATGACGATTGGGAGGGGTACAGTCTGGTATGAAAACGAATGGGAGCGCGGGGAAGGCGGCACGCCTGACCGTGCTGTTCACCGTCACCTATATGGTCAGTTACATGACGCGGATCAATTTCGGCGCGATCGTCGCTGAAATGGAGAGCGCGACCCGGATCTCCCGCAGCCTGCTCTCGATGGCGCTGACCGGCAGCTTTGCCGCCTACGGCGCGGGGCAGATCGTCAGCGGCGTGTGCGGAGACCGGTTTTCGCCCAAGAAGCTGGTGTCCTGCGGGCTGGCGGTGACCGTGCTGATGAATGTTCTCCTGCCGCTCTGCCGCTCCCCGCGGCAGATGCTGGCGGTCTGGTGCGTGAACGGCTTCGCGCAGGCCTTTCTGTGGCCGCCGCTCGTCGTGCTCATGGCCACGCTGCTGTCGGAGGACGATTACCAGAAAGCGGTCGTCAAGGTCTCGTGGGGAAGCTCTCTCGGGACGATCGCGGTCTATCTGACCGCGCCCCTTGTGATCTCCGCGCTCGGCTGGAAATGGGTGTTCCGCTTTTCCGCGCTCTGCGGCGCGGGGATGGTTGTTGTCTGGAACCGGTACGCCTGCGAAATCGAGCGCAAAACCGTCCACACGGCGCGCGCAAAGGGCGCAGGACGCGCGCTGTTCACGCCGCTGATGTTCGCCGTGATGGCGGCGATCGTCCTGATGGGCATGCTGCGGGACGGCGTGACCACCTGGATGCCGTCCTACATCTCTGAGGTCTACCATTTTGAAAATGTGATCTCGATCCTGACCGGCGTCGTGCTCCCGGTGTTCGGCATTCTGTGCTTTCAGGCCGCGTCCGGGCTGTACCGGAAGGTCTTTCCCAATCCGGTGCTGTGCGCTGGCGCGATCTTCGGCGTGGGCGCGGCGTCCGCCCTCGCCCTGTTCCTGCTCTCCGGGCGGAACGCCGCGTGCTCGGTGCTGTTTTCGGCGCTGCTCACCGGCTGTATGCATGGCGTCAACCTGATCCTCGTCAGCATGATCCCGTCGTATTTCAAAAAATACGGGAACGTCTCGACCGTGTCGGGCGTGCTGAACTCCTGTACTTATATCGGCAGCGCCCTGTCGACCTATGGGGTCGCCGTCCTGTCCGAAAACCTGGGCTGGCAGGTGACCTTGCTGATCTGGACGCTGGTCGCCGCCGCCGGGACGGCCGTCTGTTTCGCGGCCGCGGCGCCCTGGGGGCGTCGCTTCGCCGGGACGGATTCTCAATAAAAGCAAAAAGGAGCGGAGGATCAGCGTGATCCTCCGCTCCTTTTGAAGGGGTAAAAATCCGGTTATGCGGTTTTGAGCAGCTTTTCGGGATTGTTGAGGGCTTTGTAGGTGCGGTAAATGCAGACGCACGAGATGAGGAAGGTCAGCACATCCGAGACCGGCATCGAGTACATGACGCCGGCGAGACCCCAGAAGCGGGGCAGCAGCAGGGCGAAGCCCACGCCGAA
>CAMEPU010000091.1 GCA_945932315.1 uncultured Clostridia bacterium | reverse complement strand
GTGCGCTGTTTTTTGCGTGTTTTCACTATTTTTTCCACAGCCTTGTGCAAAATAGTGGGCTGCCCCCTCATGATTTTCGCAAATCATTTTGAGACAGCCCCTTTTTGCTTGCATCGGACAGCGTCTCTTCGGAGGCAGGCGCGGCTTCCCTTCGCATTTCGCATAAAACAGTTGAGGTTTTTTTGTTTTTTTGTTATAATCGTATGGAATAAAAATATACAGAGGGATCATCATGAAAATGAAACGATGGGTGACCGCCGAGCCCGATGCAGAAGTCGTTCGGTCACTCGTGGCTGCGTGCGGTTTTTCGCCGCTCGCGGCAGCCGCGCTCTGCGCCCGCGGGGTCAAGACCCCGGAGCAGGCGCGCGCCTTCCTGTCGAGCGATCCCGCCTCGCTGCACGATCCGATGCTGCTGCCCGATATGGCGCGCGCGGTCGAGATGGTGCGGGGCGCGGTCGGCCGGGGAGAGAAGATCGCGGTCTTCGGCGATTACGATGTGGACGGCATCACATCGACCTGCCTGCTGACCCGGTATCTCCGCGCACAGGGAGCCGATGTTGTCTATTACATTCCCGACCGCCTGCGCGAGGGCTACGGCCTGAGCGTCGAGGCGATGGACGCGATTCACGCGCAGGGCGTCCGCCTGATCGTCACGGTGGACTCGGGCATTTCGGCCTTTGAGGAGGTCGACCGCGCGGTCGCGCTCGGCATGGAGGTGGTCATCACCGACCACCACGAGTGCCGCGAAAAGCTGCCCGCCGCCGGGGCGGTTGTCAACCCCTGCCGCCCGGACAGCGCCTATCCGTTTGCCTCGCTCGCCGGCGTCGGCGTGGCGTTCAAGCTGATCTGCGCGCTCGAGGGTGAGGGCAGCCAGCAGCGCCTGCTCGAGAAATTTGCCGATCTGGTCGCGCTCGGCACGGTGGCCGACGTCATGCCCCTTGTGGGCGAGAACCGCACGATCGTAGCCGCCGGCCTGCGCCGCATGGAGCACACCCGGAATATGGGCATCGAGATGCTGCTGCGCGAGGCCGGGCAGAAGGAACGCCGCCTGACGGCCTCGGTCATCAGCTTCATTCTGGCGCCCCGCATCAACGCGGCCGGGCGCATGGGGCACGCCGACATGGCCGCCGAGCTCTTCCTGACCGACGACCCCCGCCGGGCGCAGAACCTGGCCGCCGCCCTGTGCGATCTCAACAAGCAGCGCCAGGCGGCCGAGAACCGCATTCTGGAGCAGGCGCTCGTCCAGCTCCACCGGGAGTACAACCCGCTGGAGGATCAGGTGATCGTGCTGGCGGGGGAAAACTGGCACCACGGCGTGATCGGCATCGTGTCCTCCCGCATCTGCGACCGCTATTCCTGCCCGACCGTCCTGATCGCGATGGACGGCGACAAGGGCAAGGGCTCGGGCCGCTCGATCAAGGGCTTCAACCTGTACGATGCGCTCGAGCACAGCTCCGACCTGCTCGAAAAGTTCGGCGGACACGAGCTGGCCGCCGGCCTGACCGTCGACCGGGAGAACATCCCGGCGCTCAAGGAGCGTCTGGCCGCATATGCTGCCGAGTATACCGATCCGCACGAGCTCATGCCCGTGCTGCGCATCGACAGCGCGGTCACGCCCGAAATGATCACCGAAAAGAACATCGAGGGACTGTCCGTCCTCGAGCCCTTCGGCATGGGCAACGCCCAGCCCATCTTCTCGATGGAGGAGATGCTGGTCGAGGAGATCACGCCGATCTCGTCCGACCGCCACGTCCGGCTGACGCTGACGAAGGACGGCGTGCCCTATACGGCCATGCTGTTCGGCACCGGCTCGGGCGGCTGCGGCTTCGCCCAGGGCAATTACGTCGACGCCGCGTTCAATCTGGACATCAACGAGTTCCGCGGCCGCCGGAACATCCAGCTTGTCATCAAGGACGTCCGCCTGAGCACCTGCGAGGCGATGGCGGATCAGAAGTTCCTCAATCTATATAACTATTACATGGCTGACCGCCGCCTGAGCGCGGCCGACGCCCGCATTCTGCTGCCCGACCGGCGCGATCTGGTCGCGGTCTGGCGGCACATCCTCTCGCGCAGCGAAGACGGGCGGCTGACCGTCCCCTCGAACGCGCTGTCGCGCCGGGTGTCCTGGGAGAGCCGCAGGCCGATCAACATCGGCAAGCTGTTCGTCTGCCTGGACGTTTTCAGTGAAAGCCAGCTGTTGAGCTACCACTTCCGCGAGGGCCAGCTCAACATCATCATCAAGCACGTGGAGGGAAAAGCGGATATTTCGCGCTCGGTCGTCCTGCGCACCCTGCAGGAGATGAGCGAGTGAGCCGCCCCCTGCTTGAAAGGAGAGAGACACCATGAGTTCCCCGATGAAGGATAAAATTGATTTTTTGATTGAGCGCGCGGTCAAGCAGAATCCGTCCGTCAATGTCAAAAAGATCCGGGTCGCTTATGAATGCGCGGTGGTCGCGCACGAGGGGCAGGTGCGCAAGAGCGGCGAGCCCTACATCATCCATCCGCTCTCGGTCGCCGAGATCATCGTGCAGATGGGCCTCGACACCGACTCGATCTGCGCCGGCCTGCTGCACGACTGCATCGAAGACACCAACTTCGGCTACCGCGAGATCGAAAACAAGTTCGGCACCTCGGTCGCCGAGCTGGTCGACGGCGTCACCCGCCTGGGCATGCTGAAATATTCCAAGGAGCAGGAGCAGATGGAGGACCTGCGCAAGATGTTCATGGCCATGGCCAAGGACATCCGCGTCATCCTCATCAAACTGGCCGACCGCCTGCACAACATGCGCACGATCCAGCACATGCCCGAGCACAAGCAGCGCGCCAAGGCGCTCGAGACGATGGAGATCTACGCGCCCATCGCCCACCGCCTGGGCATGAGCCGCATCAAGCTCGAGCTCGAGGACCTGTCCATGAAGGTGCTCGATCCGATCGGCTATCAGGAGATCGCGGACGGCCTGGCCGCCCAGTCGGCCGCCCATGAGGAGTTCCTCGAGCACATCCAGCAGGACATCTCGAGCAAGCTGCGCGAGGCCGGCATCGACCACAAGATCTCCACCCGCCTCAAGCACATCTATTCGATCTACCGCAAGATGTACGCCCAGCACAAGACCATCGACGAGATTTACGACATCTGCGCCGTGCGCGTCATCGTCTATTCGGTCGCGGACTGCTACAACGTCCTGGGCTACGTCCACGACCTGTATAAGCCCATCCCGGGCCGCTTCAAGGATTATATCTCGACGCCCAAGCCCAACGGCTACCAGTCGCTGCACACCACGGTCATCGGCCGGGACGGCATCCCGTTTGAGATTCAGATCCGCACCCGCGAGATGCACAAGCGCGCCGAGTACGGCGTCGCCGCCCACTGGAAGTATAAGCAGGGCCTCGCCACCAAGCAGGGCACCGAGGAGACCTTCGCCTGGATCCGCCAGCTGCTCGAGGCGCAGCAGGACACCGAGGCCGAGGACTTTATCAAGAACATCAAGGTCGACCTGTTCGCCGACGAGGTATTCGTCTTCACGCCCAAGGGCGACGTCGTCAACATGCCGGCGGGCGCGACCCCGATCGACCTGGCCTACGCCATTCATTCGGCGGTCGGCAACCGCATGACGGGCGCCAAGATCAACGGCACGATCGCCCCGATCGACTGCCAGCTCAAAAACGGCGATATCGTCGAGATTCTGACCTCCAAGGAGACCCGCGGCCCGAGCCGCGACTGGGTCAAGATCGTCAAGACCAACGAGGCGCGCAACAAGATCAAGCAGTGGTTCAAGAAGGAGTGCCGCGAGGAGAACATCGTCCACGGCAAGGAGGAGTTCGACCGCGAGCTGCGCGTGAACCTGCTGTACAACGGCTTTTATGACAACGAGGCCGTCCGCGAGGCCACCTTCAAAAAGTTTGATTTCAAGAACATCGAGGAGATGTATGCGGCCATCGGCTACGGCGGCATCACGGTCACCAAGATCCTCAACAAGGTCAAGGACGAGGTGCGCAAGATCCGCCGCGAGAAAGAGACCCTCGAGAGCATGCAGCAGCCGCAGGAGCCGGCGCAGCACCGTTCGCACTCGACCTCGGGCGTCATCGTCGAGGGCATCGACAACTGCCTTGTCAAGTTCGCCCGCTGCTGTACCCCGATCCCGGGCGACGACATCGTCGGCTTCATCACCCGGGGCTACGGCGTTTCGATCCACCGCCGGGACTGTGTCAACGCCCGCCCGAGCGGCAAGAGCGACGAGGCCAACCGCTGGGTCAACTGCTGGTGGGATGAGGAGGTCATCCGTCCCGACAGCAAGTTCTCGACCGGCCTGCGCGTTTCGGCGTCCACCCGCACCGGCCTGCTGGCCGACGTCGCCATGCTGCTGGCGCAGGCGCATGTCAACGTGCGCGACCTGACCGCGCGCGATCTGGACGACGGCTATTCGATCATCACGGCGGTCATCGAGGTCGCGGGCGTCGCCCAGCTTGACAATCTGATGAACCGGATCAAAAAGACCCGCGGCGTGCTCGACGTATCGCGTACCAAGGACGGCAACTGAGAAAAAACGACGCGGGAGCGCTCCGAAAGCGCGCCCGCGCCTTGCCTTTTTTGTAAATCAGGAGGAAAAACCATGCGTGCACTCATTCAGCGCGTTTCGCGCGCCAGCGTCACCATCGAGGGGACGGTTCACGGCGCGATCGGACGCGGCTTCCTCGTCCTGCTCGGCGTGACCGAGGGGGACACCGAGGCGGACGCCCGCTATCTGGCCGACAAGTGCGTCGGCCTGCGCGTGTTCACCGATGAAAACGACAAGATGAACCTGTCCCTCACCGACGTGGGCGGCGGGCTGCTCATCGTCTCCCAGTTCACCTTGTACGGCGACTGCAGCCACGGCCGCCGCCCGAGCTTCACGGCCGCCGCCCGTCCGGACACGGCCATCCCGCTGTACGAGGCCTTTGTCGCCCGCTGCCGGGAGAGCGGCCTGCCGGTCGAGACCGGCGAGTTCGGCGCGGACATGAAGGTCGAGCTGCTGAACGACGGCCCGGTTACCCTTTGGATGGACACGGCCCAAATGCGGTAAACTAATCAAGGAAAACGAGGTGGAAAACCCATGAAAGTGCTTCAGTTTCAGGTGGGTGCGATCGGCACCAACTGCTATCTGGTCTACGATGAAAATACCATGCACGGCGCGCTCGTCGACCCGGGCGATAACGGCGACGGGCTGGTGCGGAAAATCAAGGAGGAGGGCGTGACCCTCGACTACGTGCTGCTGACCCACGCCCACTTCGACCACATCCTAGGCGTGCAGACGGTCAAGGAAAAGACGGGCGCCAAGCTCGTGCTGCACCGCGACGACCTCTGGCTGCTCAAGAAGGAGAACATGGGCATGTTCCGCCAGATGGCGCACGGCTACGTCGAGCCGACCGTCGACATCGTGGCCGGGGAGGGGACGACCGTCACCTTCGGCGGCCTGACCGCCACTTACCTGCACACGCCCGGCCACACGCCCGGCTCGTGCTGCATCCGGGTGGGGGACACGCTGTTCACGGGCGACACCCTGTTCCGCCACGAGTGCGGCCGCTGCGACCTCGAGGGCGGCTCATTCTCCCAGATGCTCGATTCGCTCAAGCGCCTGCACGATCTGGAGGGCGACTTCCACGTCCTGCCCGGCCACGACATGACGAGCACGCTCGGGGAGGAGCGCCGCGCCAACCGCTATATGAAGCAGGCGGTCGGCCGATGAAATATGTCCTGCAGGGGCACGACCTGCGCCACGCGGTCGAGGAGATGCTGCTCCACCTGCTCCCGCGCGAGGTGCCGGAGGTTGCCGAAGCGCTCGCGGACGGGGAGGACGGCTGCATCACCTGGTTTGAGCCGCTGGAGAACGGCCGGGAAGAGGTGGTCTGCCGCCTGACCCGGGACGGCCAGACGGTCGAGCGCCGCCGGATCGCCGAGACCGCAGATACCGACCCGCTCACGTATAAGAGCCGCCGCACCGAGGCGGTCAAGCTGGCCGTTTACGACGCGCTCGTGCCCGCCTTCGCCCCCGCGCCCGAATGGGGCGCGCTGACCGGCGTGCGCCCGGCCAAGCTGGCCCGCCGCATGCTCGAGCGGGGCATGAGCCGGGGAGAGGCCGCCGAGCGCCTGCGCGACCACTTTGGGGTATCACGGGCGCGCACCGCGCTGACCATGCGGGCGGCCGCGCACGCGCAGGACGTGCTTGGAAAGCTCGCGCCGCGCGACATCTCGCTCTATATCGGCGTGCCCTTCTGCCCGTCGCGCTGCTCCTACTGCTCGTTCGTCTCCCACTCGATCGAGCGGTATGCCGATCTGATCGCGCCCTACGCCGACGCGCTGTGCGCCGAGATTGAAATGACCGGCCGCCTGCTCGGCGAATACGGCCTGCGCCTGCGCTCGATCTACATCGGCGGCGGCACGCCGACCACCCTCTCGGCCGAACAGCTCACCCGGGTGATGGACACCGTGCAAAACAGCATGGATTTATCGGCGCTCGCCGAATATACTGTGGAAGCGGGGCGCCCGGACACGATCACGCCCGAAAAGCTGGCGGCGATTCGAGCGGGCGGCGCAGACCGGGTCTCGATCAACCCGCAGACCATGAACGACGAGGTGCTGGCCGCCATCGGCCGCCGTCACTCGGCCGCCGCGGTCGAGGAGGCGTATGCGCAGGCGCGCGCGGCCGGTTTCCCGTGCATCAACATGGACACCATCGCGGGCCTGACCGGGGACACCCCCGCGTCGTTTCAGAACACGATCGAGCGGCTGCTCGCGCTGGACCCCGAGAACATCACCGTGCACACGCTGGCGCTCAAGAAGGGAGCCGACCTGTTCGACCGGGACATGGCGCGCGCCCAGCAGGAGACCGTGGGCGCGATGGTCGATTTTTCGCTCGAGCGCCTGCCCCGCGCGGGCTACGGCCCCTATTACCTGTACCGCCAGAAGTTCATGGCGGGCGGTTTTGAGAACGTCGGCTGGTGCAAGCCGGGCTTCGAGAGCCTGTACAACATCGCCATGATGGAGGAGCTGCAGACCATCCTGTCCTGCGGCGCGGGCGGCGTGTCCAAGACGCTTGACCGGGCGACCGGGCGCATCGAGCGGTACAGCGCGCCCAAGTATCCG
>CAMEPU010000090.1 GCA_945932315.1 uncultured Clostridia bacterium | reverse complement strand
GTCGGCTGCCGTTATTTTTGGGGTTGCCTCACTGCGTTAGTGAGACAGCACCTTTGCGTTGTTATTCCAGATTTTCGATGCCGAGCGCCGCGCAGACCGCGCGGACGACGCCGTCCTCGGTGTTGGGCGGCGCGATGTGGCGGGCGGCCCGCTTGAGATCGGGGTGCCCGTTCTCCATGCAGTAGCCGTGCCCGGCGGCCTCGACCATCTTCAGGTCGTTGAGATAGTCGCCGAAGGCCATGCTGTCCGCCGGGTCGATGCCCAGCAGGGCGCACAGGTCGCGTAGGCCGTTGCCCTTATCCACGTCCTTGCCCATGAGGTCGACCCAGTCGGCGCCCGCGAGCATGACCGAGAACCGGTCCTCGCACGCCCGCATCAGGGGCAGCGCAAGCTCTTCAGCCCGGTCCTTGCAGAACACGGCCAACTTATAGGGTTTCTGCTCCCGCGCAACCGCGAGCAGGTCGTCGCAGTGGACGCGCTCGGTGTAGTAAATCCGGGCGTTCTCCTCGAACACCGGATCAAAGCCGCCCTCGTAAAAGGCGCCGTCCCGGCCGCTCATGATGCCGAACAGGCCGGGCGTCTCCCGGACGATCGACACCGGATGATCAAAATACTCCCCGGGCATCTCGGCCTTTTTCAGCCGCTCCCTGCCCCGGCAGAGCACCGCGCCATTCTCGGCGATATAGTAAATGCGGTCGGCGAATTCGCCGAAGGTCTTGTAAACATTCTCATACTGCCGGCCGCTGGCCGCGCAGAATACGACGTCGCGCCGGTCGAGCTCATCCAGCAGAGCGGAAAAGCGGGCGGGCAGGCGGCGCTCCCCGTCGAGCAGGGTGCCGTCCAGATCACAGGCAATCAAACGGATCATGCGGGTTCCTCCAACAAAGCGGCGATGCGCTCGATCATTTCCTCGCTGACCACGTGCTCCATCCGGCAGGCGTCCTGCTCTGCGTTTTCAGGCGAAACGCCCAGCGTGCGGGTCAGGTAGGTGTACAGCAGGTCATGGCGGCGGCGGACCGCCTCCGCGCGGGCATGTCCGGCCTCGGTCAGCACGACGTCCCCATAATAGGACGGCTCGACGAGGCCGGCCTCGCGCAGGACGGCCAGCGCCTTGGACACCGAAGCGCGCGAAACCGACAGCCGGCGCGCGATCTCCACCGAGCGCACGACGCCGAGCTCCCGTTCGATATCCAGAATGACCTCGAGATAGTCCTCTCCCGATTCGCGGATCTGATGCAAGCGATCACCTCAAAAAACAAATTTCAAATCAACAGCAATGCTGCGTGGTAAACCACAAAGGCAGCCAGCCAGGCAAGCACGGTCTGGAAGACCGCCGCGCCGATCGCCCAGCGCCAACCGCCCATCTCGCGCTTGATGGTGGCAAACGCCGAGATGCAGGGCATGTACAACAGGATAAAGACCAGCATGGAGCAGGCCGACGCCGGCGTGAGCACACCCGTGAGCAGACCGCTGAGCATGCTCAGGTTTCCGCCCGTGCCATAGAGCACGCTCATGGTAGAGACGACCGCTTCCTTGGCGACGAGGCCGGTCAACAGGGAGACCGCGGCCTCCCAGGTGCCGAAGCCCAGGGGCTTGAAGATGGGAGCGATCACCCGGCCGATCACGCCGAGGATCGAATCGGCCGAGCTGACCGCGACCGCGAAGGTGGGCGTGAAATTCTGGAGCAGCCAGATAACGACCGACATCACGAAGATGACCGTACCGGCCTTGGTGATGAAGTCCTTGGCCTTTTCCCACATGTTGAGCACGGTGCCCTTGAAGGTGGGCAGGCGGTAGGGCGGCAGCTCGAGCACAAAGCCCGAGGAAACGCCCCGGAACACGGTCTTCTTGAGCAGGAAACCCGCAAAGACCGCCATGACGATGCCGAACAGATAGAGGCAGATGACGGCCAGCCCGGCGTATGCGCCGAAGATCGCGCCCGCGATGAGCGAATAGACGGGCAGCTTGGCGCCGCAGGACATGAAGGGCGTCAGCATGATGGTCATGCGGCGGTCCTTCTCGTTCTCCATCGTGCGCGCGGCCATGACGGCCGGCGTGGTGCAGCCGAAGCCCATCAGCATGGGCACGAACGACCGGCCCGACAGGCCGATGCGGCGCAGCAGCGTGTCCATGATGAACGCGATGCGCGCGAGATAGCCTGTGTCCTCCAAAACGGACAGGAAAAAGAACAGAATGACGATCTGGGGCAGGAAGACGAGCACGCCGCCCACGCCGCCGATGATGCCGTCACAGACCAGATTGACCACCCAGTCCGACGTGCCCGCGGCGACGAGCGCGTGTTCCAGCAGTACGCCGATCTTCTCCTGTACCAGCACCTCCATCCACCCGCCGAGCGTCGAGCCGATCGGGCCGAAGGTGCACCAGAACATGACGCACATGATCGCGATGAAGATGGGAAGCGCCAGCCATTTGTTGATGATGATCCGGTCGATCTTGTCGGTGATTGTCTCGACCGGCTTTTCGGGATGGTGTACGGCGGCGGTCACCATGCGTTCGAGGTAATCGTAAAGCGCGTCGGCCAGGATCATCTCCTTGTCCGCGCTGTTGTCGTGGCTGGACAGGGCGGCCGAAATCTGCTCGATCTCGGCGCGGACGGCCGGATCGAGATCCAGCCGGGTCTGCGCCCGGCTGTCGCCCTCGAGCAGCTTATGTGCGTAGAACGGCAGACTGCATTCGCGCAGGCCGGTCGGGCGCAGCAGCTCGGCGGTGCGGCTGATCGCCGCTCCCACGCCGTGCAGGTAGGGCGGCTGCCGGAGGGGCGGCCGCATCTCGCCCGTGACCGCGCGGAGCAGCTCGTCCATGCCGATGCCCCGCCGGGCCGAGACCGGGAACACCCGGACGCCCAGGCGCTCGGACAGGGCGTCGCAGTCGATGTGGATATCGAGCTGTTCCACGTCGTCGATAAAGTTGAGCGCCACGACCATGGGCAGGCCAAGGGCGATGAGCTGCATGGTGAGGTACAGGTTTCGCTCCAGATTGGAGGCGTCCACGATGTTCAGGATGCCGTCGAGCTCGTCCGAGAGGACGTACTCGCGCGCGATGATCTCCTCCTGCGTATAAGGGGAGAGCGAGTAAATGCCGGGCAGGTCGACGACGTCGACCGCGCGGTCTTTATAATGGATCGTGCCCGTTTTGCGGTCCACGGTCACGCCCGGCCAGTTGCCGACGTGCTGATTCGAACCGGTGAGCCGGTTGAACAGGGTGGTTTTGCCGCTGTTCGGATTGCCGATGATTGCGAGTGTACGTTTCTTGTCCATGTTCAGTCCTCCAGCGCGATATGCGCGGCCTCTTCCTTGCGGAGGGACAGCCGGTACCCCCGCAGGCGGATGGCGATCGGGTCTCCAAAGGGAGCGATCCGTTCAATGGAAACGGTGACGCCCTTTGTGATACCCATATCGAGGAAACGGCGCTTGACCGCGCCGACGGCTGAAATGCCCTGGACAACGCCGGACTCGCCAACGTGCAGATTGGCAAGTGTACGCATACAAAGTCCCTTCCTTAAATGATGGTATTAAAATCCATACATAGTGTAACCCCCTGCTAACTGTTTGTCAAGGGCAACAAATCGGCGATTGGGATCGCCGATTTGTTGCGGATTTTAGGCACATCGCCTAAAATCCTGTGATTGGATCGCGGAAGCGGGGGCTCGCCGCCCTCCTTCCACACCATCCCCCGTCCGTGGACATCAGCTGGATACGTAAAACCGTTTCAACGGTGCTGTTCTGATTGGCGATTGCAATCGCCGATTTGCTGCGGACTTTGGGCATACAGTCAAAAAGGCAAAAGCCCCGCCGAAGCAGGGCCTACGGTTACATGATAACATAGCGGAAGTACTGCGCGATATTGACCAGATTGTAGAGCGCGAGCGCGGCTCCGGCGACACAGACCGGCGTCCAACGCCCATTCTCTCCGGGTCTCAGGCGGCCGTTGAGCCGGGCCAGCAGCGCGAAGCAGAGGTAGCCGAGCGCCGCGCCCAGCGTGTTGAGCAGAAAATCATCGGTGACGGTGGCACGGAAGTTGCAGAGCTGCAGCAGCTCGATGGTGAGGGACATTCCCGCGCCCAGCGCGAGCGTGCGGCCGAATTTCCGCCAGTGCGGCCAGAGCAAAGGCGCCAGAAAACCGACCGGGGCAAACAGGAGGATATTGCCCGCCAGATTGTTGAAAACCAGCGTCGGGTTGGTCTGGTTCTGCAGGATG
The DNA here is from genome assembly GCA_945932315.1 of uncultured Clostridia bacterium. GTDB lineage: Bacteria > Bacillota > Clostridia > Oscillospirales > Butyricicoccaceae > Butyricicoccus. Next base: position 3,016 of record CAMEPU010000090.1, on the reverse strand, counting down.
TCCAGAATGTCCGCGCCCGGCATCAGGGTCAGATCGGCATAGACCGGAAAGCGCTCGGGGTGAAACAGCGTCATCACGATGGAAGGGTCGGTGATGTCGAAGATCAGATAGCACAGGAAAAAGAACAGGGCGCACGACAGGGCGGCGCGAAACAGGCGGCGTTGCTTCATGGGTTTGTACCTCCTCAGAAGATGTGATAAAATAGAAAGAAAAGGAAACGAAACGGAGAATGACTATGGAAAAAATCGTTGTCGTCGGCGTCGGCTTTATCGGCGGCTACCTGCAGGCCGGGTTCCGCGCCCTGCTGGGGAGCGGGCTGCGCGGCCGGGTGTTCGGCATCAAGGGCCAGGCGGCCGGGCTGGCTGAAAAGCAGGCCGAGCTGCCCTTCGCGGTCTCGGCGGGCGACACCGCCGAGGTGCTGGCGCGCGAGAACCCGACCATCATCGTGCTCGCGCCCCCGCCGCATGCCGTGCCCGGGATCACGGAGCAGGTGCTGAAGCCCTATTACGACGCCTGCCGGGCGGAGGGACGCCCGCTGCCCGACCTTTATTCCTTCGCGCCCACGCCAAACACCGACTTTTTCCTCAATGCGCTGGGGCCGGACCTCCACGGGGCCACGATCCTGCCCCACCGCGTGGCGCGCACCGGAGGCGTCGACCTCTCCCCCATCGGCATGAGCTATATCTCGATCGACCCGGCCGACCGCTGGCCGGAGGAGCGGCTGGACGTCCTGCGCACCGTGCTGCGCCCCTACGGCGCGTGCGTGGTGCTGACCGACCGCGATTCCCTCGTGCTGCTCTCGGGCAAGATCACGAGCCACGTCTGCTACGAGGTCTGTTTCACGATCTGCGCGGTGATGGAGCGGCGGGGTACGCCAGTCGGGCTGGCGGCGCTGGGCAGCGGCCTGCGCGCGGCGCACAAGGCATTCTGTCAGCCGCCCCTGCCCGACCTCTGCCCGTGCTCGATGGACGGCCTGCCCGCCGGTCTCTCCACCTTTGTGAGCAGCTTCACCCGCGCGTGGTTCGAGGGCCTGTCCAACTTTTCAAAGCACAGCGGCCTGAGTATTTCGGACGAGCAGGCGCTGCGAGTCGACCACAGCTCGTTCGAGCTCAACATCTTCCCCCTCCAGTTCGAGACCCGGGAGGGGCTCGAGCGGAACACGAAGAACGCGGCCACAAAGGGCGGCGTGCTCGAGCGCGGCATCGAATATTATCACGAAGCGATCGCGGAGCCGCTCGCCCGCGCGCTCGAGCGGCATCTGGACGGCGCGCCCGACCCCGCTTTCTTCGACTGGCTGCGCGGCCAGAGCGAGGCGCTCAGCCGGGAGGCCTTCCAGCGGAGCTGCGAGCTGACGAACCGATAAAGGAAAACGCCCCGGAAACCGGGGCGTTTTGCTGTTTTATTCGGTTTGCAGGGTGACGGCCACAATCTCGGGCGGGTTGAACACCCGGAACGGAAACTTGGAATCGCCGAGGCCGCGCGAGACGATCATCGACGTGCCGTCCGCCTGATACAGCCCGGCGTCGTATGTCGGGAACGCACCCTGTCCGGGGGCGTACAGGCCGCCCGCGACCGGGATGCGCACCTGCCCGCCGTGGGCGTGACCGGACAGGATGACGTCGGCCTTGGACTCGACATAGAGATTGAAGTATTCGGGCCGGTGCGCCAGCAGGAGGACGAAATCCTCGGCGCGCAGACCGTTCACCACGTTGTCCAGCATGGCCTGCGTCTTTTCCCGGCTGCCGTTCAGCCCGGCGTAGGTCAGATCCTTATATAAGGTGGCCGGGTCCTGAATGCCCGCGATCGAGATCGACGCCCCGCCCCGGCGGATGGTCTCGGTCTCGTTGTTGAGCAGGGTCACGCCCAGCGCTTCGACTTCCATCCGGAAGCAGTTGTACACCGGGTCGTCGAGCAGCACCAGCTCATGATTGCCGTAGACGTAGTACACGGGCGCGATCGCGGTCATGCGGGCGAGCAGGCCGAGAGTCAGCCTTTCGCCGTCCGTGCCGTAGGTGCGGCTGTAATAGCCCGAATCGACGAGGTCGCCGGTCAGAACGATCAGGTCGGGCGCAAGCCCCTCCACCTTCTCCACGATGCGGTCGGCCTGCTTTTCCGAGCGGATCGAGTGCACGTCGCTCAGCTGGGCGATCTCATACCCCGCGAAGGCGGCGGGCAGATCGGCCGACACCGCCGTCACCCGGGTGACGAACACCATCTGGTTTAAGAGGGCGTTCGTCAGGACGAGCAGCACGAAGGCGGTCAATATGAACTTGAATACTTTCCATTTCATACCGTCACCTCCGTGCGGCCAAATGTTTTTTCGAATTAAATCATTCGAACAGGGAACTCAGCGTGTCGAGCGGCGCCTTGCCGTCGGGATAATAGATGTTGGTCCAGCCGCTCGCCAGACGGATGCGCACGGAGAACGAGTCGTCACATTCCGCACGCTCGACCATCATCGGATCAATCTCGAAGAGGCTGGACGCGGCGGTCTCCATCGCGTCGGGCACGGCGTTCTCCATCAGGGCCGCGATCATGGCGGGATCGTCGACCATGACGGATTCCTCTCCGCTGTCAAACGTTGCGGCGTACACATCCAGATTTTTCTCGATCATCTCAGCGGCAGCCTCGTCCATGTATTCGATCGCTTTCCCGTCGTAGGACGAGCGGTAGCGGGTGACCTCGATCTGCTTGACGTCTTCAGCGGTGAGCGTGACCGGCGTGACGTCCGCATATGCGCGGATCAGCGCGAGCACCTCGGTGTCGGACGCGTAAACCGGCAGGTAATCGAGATTGTGCTGCCAGGACTCTCTACCCTCCTCGACCGGCGTATAGCGCAGGTCGATGCGGAGAACGGGCGCTTCCTGCTTGAGCTGCTCGACGGTGCGCGCCATCTCGGCGGTCTGCAGCGCGCGAATGATCTCGAGAACCTGTGCGTCGTCAAAGACGATGCCGCTGGCCGTGCCGCCGTCCGGGACAACCGCCGTGCGGATGTGCACCGAGTTTTCGCCCGGCG
>CAMEPU010000089.1 GCA_945932315.1 uncultured Clostridia bacterium | reverse complement strand
TCTCAATGCCGCCGATGCCGGTCGAGATCAGCACGCCGCAGCGGGACGCGTCCTCGGACGCAAAATCGAGGCCGCTGTCCTCGACCGCCATCGCAGCCGTCGCCATGGCGAACTGGGTGAAGCGGTCCATCTTGCGCACCTCGCGCTTGTCGATGTAGTCCTGGGGGGTGAAATCGCGCACCTCGCCCGCCAGTGTGACCTTCTGGCCGGTGGTGTCGTAATGGGTGATCGGGCCGATGCCGCACTTGCCCGCGCGGGCGGCCTCCCAGCTGGCTTCGGCCGTGTTGCCAAGGGGCGTCAGCGCGCCCATGCCGGTGAGAACGACTCTGCGTTTCATAATAAGGTACCCTTCTTTCTTACATGGCCATGCCGCCGTCGATGGCGAGCACCTGGCCGGTGATATAGGGAGCGTTGACAAGGAAGACGACGGCCTGCGCCACGTCCTCGGGTTTGCCCATCGTGCCGAGCGGGATCGACTTCAGCAGCTCGGCGCGGACGGCCTCGGGGAGGGCGGCGGTCATATCGGTGTCGATAAAGCCCGGGGCGACCGCGTTGACGGTCACGCCGCGGGGCGCGAGCTCACGCGCGAGCGACTTGGTCATGCCGATGACGCCCGCCTTGGAGGCCGCGTAGTTGACCTGTCCGGCGTTGCCGCGCAGACCGACCACGCTGCTCAGGTTGACGATGCGGCCAGAACGGCGGCGCATCATGCCGCGCGCGGCCAGCTTCATGCACAGGAAGGTGCCGCGCAGGTTGGTGTCCAGCACGGCGTCGAAGTCGGCTTCGCTCATGCGGACGATCAGATTATCGCGGGTGATGCCCGCGTTGTTGACCAGAATGTCAGTTTTGCCGAACAGTTCGTCGGCGCGGTCGAACAGCGCCTTGCAGCCCGCTTCAGTGGCGACGTCGGCGCGCACCGGCTCGGCGGTGACGCCCAGCGCCCGGCAGGCGGCGGCGGTCTCCTCGGCGGCGGCCTCGTTGCCCGCGTAGCCGATCACGAGGTCGACGCCCTCGGCGGCCAGAGCCAGGCAGACCGCGCGGCCGATGCCCCGGCTGCCGCCGGTGACGATGGCGGAACGACGGTTATTTTCCATTATTCTGCTCCTTTCAGCGCGGTCAGGACGGCTTCCAGCCCGGCGCAGTCCTCGACGGCGTAGGTCTTGATCCCCTTGACGGTCTTGCGGATGAAGCCCGAGAGGGTCTTGCCCGGGCCGATCTCGACGATGGTGTCCACGCCCTGACCGGCCAGCCAGCGGATGCTGTCCTCAAAGTGCACCGAGCGCTGCACCTGCTGCTCGAGCAGCCCGGCCAGCGTCTCGCCCTCCTGCATGGGCAGGCCGGTGGCGTTGTGCACGACCGGGAAGCGCAGGGGGGAGAAGGTCATGGTCTCGAAGCGGCGCGCGAGCGCGTCGCCCGCCGGGCGCATCAGCGAGGTGTGGAAGGGGCCGCTGACGTGCAGGGGCACGCAGCGCTTGGCACCCGCCTCGAGCGCGAGGGCCGACGCCTTTTCGACGGCCGCAGTCTCGCCCGCGATGACGAGCTGGCCCGGGCAGTTGTAGTTCGCGATCTCGCAGACGCCGAGGTCGGATGCCGCGTCGCAGGCCGCCTGCAGCGGCTCGCGGTCGAGCCCCAGAACGGCGCGCATCGCGCAGGACAGGCCGGTGACCGCCTCGGTCATGGCCTTGCCGCGGTAGGCGGCGAGGGCGACCGCGGTCTCCGCGTCGAACGCGCCCGCCGCGTGCAGCGCCGAATACTCGCCGAGCGAGAGACCGGCGGCGAAGTCGGGCTCGATGCCATTTTCACGGAGCAGTGCGGTCACACCGGCCGCGAAAGCCACCATGCAGGGCTGGGTGTACTGGGTCTGTGCCAGCGTCTCCTCCGGGCCCTCGAAGCAAAGGGTCTTGAGGTCAAAATCGACGGGTGCGGCGTCGAGCACCGCGCGGAAGGACGGGTACTGCTCGTACAGATCGCGTCCCATCCCGGCGTGCTGGCTGCCCTGCCCGGCGTATACAAAAGCAAGTTTGCCTGCCATTTTTATGCGTTCCTCCATTCGGTCATCAGTTCATCAATGAGTTCGGATACGTGGCGCATGCGGTCGACCCGGCCCACATTGCCGCCGCAGAAGAACAGGCCGTCCTCCCAGTTGCCGCGCACGGCCTCAATGAGGGCGCGCGTGATGCAGTACGGGGTCTTGCCCGGGTCGCAGGTGACGATGCAGCGCATGCAGGACCGGGGCGCGACCCGGCCGCCCTGTGCCAGCTTCTGGATGAGCGGGCTGTTCAGCGCGCGGCCGGGCATGCCGACCGGGCTTTTGACGATGCGAACGTCCTCGGGTTTGGCCGCGATCATCGCGTCCTTGTAGCCCTGCGAGGCGTCGCACTCGTGGGTCGCGATGAAACGGGTCGCGATCTGCGCGCCCGCAGCGCCGAGATCGGTGAATTTTTTGATGTCCGCGCCCGTATACACGCCGCCCGCCGCGAAGACCGGGATCGGATGGCCGTACTTCTCTTCAAAGGGCGCGAGCTCCTGGATCACTTCGGGGACGATCGTTTCAAGCGCGGGGGCAGTATGATCGGCCAGTTCTTCCGCCGAAAAGCCCAGATGCCCGCCAGCCTCGCTGCCCTCAACGACGACGAAGTCGGGGGCGGTGTGGTGGCGCTTGTCCCACAGGCGGCAGATCGTGCGGGCGGCACGGGCGCTCGAGACGATGGGCGCGAGCGCGGCCTTGCCGCCTTTCGCGAGCGCGGGCAGGTCGGTGGGCAGTCCCGCGCCTGAAAGGATGGCGTCCGCTCCGGCTGCGACGGCGGCGCGCACCGAATCGGCGTACTGCGAGGTGGCGACCATCGCGTTGACCGCGACCATGCCCTTGCCCTTCGCAATCGCCTTGGCCTTTTCGATGTGTTCCTTGAGGGCGCGCAGGTTGGCGCCGTAGGGGTCTTTTTCAAAATCGGGGCGGTCATAACCGGGATGTGCGGTCGAGATGACGCCCATGCCGCCGCAGGCGGCCACGTGCCCGGCCAGATTGCCGAGCGACACGCCGATGCCCATGCCGCCCTGAATGAGCGGGATGGAGAGCGCGTGCGCGCCGAGGGCGATCATGCGCGGTCACCCTGCAGCCCGGCGATGACCCGTTCCGCGCCCGTGGTCAGGTCGGAGAGAATGTCGCGCACCGGGCGGATCTCGCGGCACTGGCCGCAGACCTGGCCCGCCATGACCGAGCCGTTCTTGATGTCGCCCTCAAAGACCGCGCGGCGCAGCGAGCCGAGGGTGAACTGTTCGAGTTCCTCCAGATCGGCGCCCTCTTTTTCGCGCCGAATGTAGGCGCGGGTCATCTGGTTCTTGAGGCAGCGCACGGGCGCGCCGACCGAGCGGCCGGTGACCGCGGTGTCGTTGTCCTTGGATTTCAGAATCGCGGCCTTGTAGTTCTCATGCACCGGGCACTCCTCGCTGACGAGCAGGCAGGTGCCGACCTGCGCGCCGCACGCGCCGAGCGCGTAAGCGGCCGCGAGCTGACGGCCGTCCGCGATGCCGCCGGCCGCGACGACCGGGATCCTGACCGCGTCGACGACCTGGGGCACGAGCGCCATCGTGGTCATATCGCCCACGTGGCCGCCCGATTCGCCGCCCTCGGCGATGACGCCGGTCGCGCCCAGCTGCTCCATACGGCGGGCGAGCGCGACGCTCGAAACCACCGGAAAGACCTTGATGCCCGCCTCATTCCAGAGGGGGAGATACTTGCCCGGGTTGCCCGCGCCCGTGGTGACGACGGCGATGTGCTCGTCGGCGACGAGCTGGGCCATGGCCTCGGTGTCCGGGTTCATCAGCATCAGGTTGACGCCGAAGGGCTTGTCGGTCAGGCTGCGGCACAGGGCGATGTGCTCGCGCAGCATCTCAAGGTTCATGCCGCCCGTGCCGATCAGGCCGAGACCGCCCGCGTTTGAAACGGCGGCGGCGAAGGCGCCGGTTGCGATGTTGGCCATGCCGCCCTGAATAATGGGGAATTCGATCCCCAGAAGCTCATTTAATCTCATATTTGTTCCTCCTTACAGGGTCAGCAGCGCGCCGCCCCAGGTGAAGCCCGCGCCGAAGCCGACGCACAGAATCCGCTTGCCCGGGGTCAGCAGCCCCTGCTCGTTCATCTCGTCGAGCGCGAGAGGGATGCTGGCGGCCGAGGTGTTGGCATAGCGGTCCACGTTTATGTAAAATTGCCCTTCGGGCGCGTGCAGCTTGCGCTCGACGTGGCGGATGATGCGCGCGTTGGCCTGATGGCAGACCACGTGGTCGATGTCGGAAAGGGTCAGGCCGGCCTTGGCCAGCGTTTCGTCGATGCAGCGCGGGACGGTCTCGACCGCGAAGCGGAACACCGCCTTGCCGTCCATGTAGACCTTGTGCGCGCCGTCCGCGCCCCAGCCCGGGCAGCCGAGGGATTCGGCCTCGCCGCGCGCGCCCAGCACGCTGGCAAACGGGTGGCCGGGGTCGCATTTGACGATGGCCGCGCCCGCGCCGTCGCCGAACAGGACGCAGGTCGCGCGGTCGGTCATGTCGAGCATGCGGCTGATGACCTCGCTGCCGATCAGCAGGGCATAGGGGCGGCTCAGGCCGGGCAGCATGGCGGACGCGATCGAAAGGCTGTACAGAAAGCCCGAGCAGGCCGCGTTCACGTCGAAGGCCGGGATGTCCTCGGGCAGGCCGAGCGCGCTCTGCACCATGCAGGCGACCGAGGGGGTCGCGTGCTCGGGGGTGAAGGTGGCGGCGATGCACAGGCCGATCTGATCGGGCGAAATGGCCGCGCGCTCGAGCGCCCGGCGGGCCGCGCCCGCAGCGAGCGAGATGTTGCCCTCGTTTTCACCGCAGAAGTACCGCTGCCGGATGCCGGTGCGGCTCGCGATCCACTCATCGCTCGTCTCCACGTATTGGCTCATTTCATCGTTCGTGACCGCCCGCGCGGGCAGACAGCGTCCGGTGGAGACCAGTTGTAATCCGTTCATTTGTCCTCCTTGACCGCGCCCATCGCGCGGAACTTTTGATAGCGGTTCTCGGCCAGCTGCGCGCCGCTCTGCTTACTGAGCATGCTCAGCGATTTGGAAAGCATCTGATCGAGCGCGTCATAGACGGCCTGGGGGTCGCGGTGCGCGCCGCCCAGCGGCTCGGGGATGATTTCGTCGATCACGCCGAGCGCGCGCAGATCCTGCGCGGTCAGCTTCATCACGTCGCAGGCCTCGCTGCTGCGGCTCGAATCCTTCCAGAGGATGGCTGCAAAGCCCTCGGGCGAGAGGACGGAATAAACCGCGTGCTCGAGCATCAGCACCTCGTTGGCCACGCCGAGCGCGAGCGCGCCGCCGCTGCCGCCCTCGCCGGTGACGACCGCGATGACGGGCACGGTGAGCATGCTCATGTCGGCCAGACAGCGGGCGATGGCTTCGCCCTGTCCGCGGGCCTCGGCTTCGAGACCGGGATAGGCGCCCGGCGTGTCGATGAAGGTGATGATGGGGCGGCCAAACTTTTCGGCCTGCGCCATCAGGCGGCGGGCCTTGCGGTAGCCCTCGGGCGAGGGCATGCCGAAGTTGTATTTCAGATTTTCCTCCAGCGTGCGCCCCTTGCGGTGGCCGATGACGGTCACCGGGCGGTTGTGGAAGCGGGCGACGCCGCCCAGAATGCTGGGGTCTTCAGCGCACAGGCGGTCGCCCTTCTGTTCAAAAAAGTCGGTAAAAAGCGCACCCAGATAGTCGGCGACGCCCGGCCGGGCGTTGTGCCGCGCCAGCCAGACCTTGTCGGCCGGGGTCAGCGTGCGGCAGGTCTCGAGCAGTTCGCCGCGCTCGCGCGCGATCTGGCGGCGGCGCAGGGCGTTCACGGTCTCGTCGCCCGAAAGGGAGGCTTCCTCCTGCTCGAGCCCGGTGAGCCGCGCTTCGATCTCCTGGATCATGGTCATAGCGTTCGCCTCCTCTTATAACCGTGCAGGCCGAGCAGCTGCGCGATGGTCGCGCGGAGCGCGCGGCGGTCGACGATCTGGTCGAGGAAGCCGTGTTCCTCGAGGTATTCGGCGGTCTGGAAGCCCTCGGGGAGCTTCTGGCCGACCGTCTGCTCGATGACGCGCGGGCCGGCGAAGCCGATGAGCGCGCCCGGCTCGGCCAGCAGGACGTCGCCCAGACTGGCGAAGCTGGCGGTTACGCCGCCCGTCGTCGGGTGGGTGAAAACCGAAAGGTAGAAGCCGCCGCGCTCGGAAAAGCGGGCGAGGGCCGCGCTCGTCTTGGCCATCTGCATCAGGCTGACGATGCCCTCCTGCATGCGCGCGCCGCCGCTCGCCGAAAAGACGATGAGCGGGAGATGGTGCGCGTCCGCGTATTCCACGGCGAGCGCCAGCCGTTCGCCGACCGCCGCGCCCATGCTGCCCATGAGGAAGCTGCCGTCGAGCACGCCGATCACGGCGCGGTAGCCGTCGATCCGGCAGGTGCCGGTCAGCAGGGCGTCCCGCAGGCCGGTCTTTTCCCGCAGGGCTTCCAGCTTGTCTGGATAGTTCGGAAAATCGAGCGGATCGGCCACCGGCGCGCCGCCGTCCAGCTCCTGAAAGCTGCCCCGGTCGACCAGAATGTGCAGGCGGTAATACGCGCCGATCGGATAATGATAGCCACAGGCCGGGCAGACCATCTGGTTTTCGTTCAGCTTGAGCTTGGAGGAGGATTCCCCGCATTTGGGGCACGCGCGGAAGACCTCGGCGCCCTCGGACGGAGCCACAGCCGGTTCCATCGGCTTGCGGCGGATGTCGCGCAGGCGCTGCAGGCCCAGCCTGCGGCGGCGGATGGGATCGGTCATGCCTCATCTCCTCCTTCCTCGATGCCTTCGCCCCAGGCCAGCAGCTCGTCGAGCGCGGCGGGCAGGAAGCCGGTGTCGTACCGGCCGCGGATGTAATCGGGATGGAACAGAATGCGATAAGCCAGATCGGCCGTCGTGGGCACGCCCTCGATGACGAGCTCGCCCAGCGCGCGGCGCATGCGGCGGATGGCGGTCAGGCGATTGGGCGCGTGGACGATGACCTTGGCGGCCATCGAGTCGTAGTAGGGGCTGATCGAGCAGCCCGGGAACAGGGCGGTGTCCACCCGGACGCCGCAGCCGCCCGGCAGATGCAGGAAGGAGACCTTGCCCGGGCCGGGACGGAAGTCGTGCGCCGGGTCCTCGGCGTTGACGCGCACCTCGATGGCGTGGCCGGTCAGCCGCACCTCGTCCTGGGTGAGCGGCAGGGGTAGGCCGGACGCGATGCGCAGCTGTTCGGCGATCAGGTCGACGCCCGAGATCATCTCGGTCACCGGGTGCTCGACCTGAATGCGGGTGTTCATCTCAATAAAATAGTAGCTGCCGTCCTGGGCCAGCACGAATTCGATCGTGCCCGCGCCCAGATAGCCGACGGCCTTGGCCGCCCGCACGGCGTCCGCGCCCATGCGGGCGCGCAGCTCGGG
>CAMEPU010000088.1 GCA_945932315.1 uncultured Clostridia bacterium | reverse complement strand
CAAACTCATAGGAGACCTTGCCGGTGGACTTCGGAACATCCGAGTAAGTCCAGGTGCCGGTGAAGGTGATGCCGCCCTCAACCATGGGCTTGCTGGCAGCATCCCAACCGGTGAATTCCCAGACGCCCACTTTATAGGTGGAATCATCCGCGTTCTTTTCCGTTACATCGATGGCGGTGTAGGAGCTTGCGCCCTTATTGGCTACGGACACACCGGTGGCATACTCGTTCGAATCCGAGGGCAGCGCAGGCAGGCCGCTGGGCAGCGCCTTGCCGGACGTGCCGCTGACGAACTCATAGGAAACGCCGTAGGTATCCTCAACGTCAACCTCGTTCTCATCCTCCGTGGTGGTGTCCTTGCCGGCAACGGCGATGTTGCTCAGCGTGGTACCCGCATCGGCGTCTGCAACCGTATAGGTCGCGGTAAAGCACTCCGATGCGCCTGCTGCCAGATCGAAATTGGCCGGATTCACACCTGCGGTCTTCGGCGTCAGAGTCAGGTCGATCGTTCCGTTCAACTTATCGCTGACCGAAATACCGGAAACGGTCAGCGTGCCGTTGTTGGTGACCGTGACCGTCCAGGTCAGGACGTCGCCGACCTTGACTTCGTCCGGTACGGACGGCAGCCTTTCACCGCCGCGCTCAACCGAGGTCAGCGTCTTGTCGACATTCAGATTCTCGGAGACATAACGGAATGCGACAATATAGTCGTCTGCGCTGACAGCGGGCGCAGCAGCCGGTTTCGTTTCCGAGCCGTTATAGGTTGCCTCCGAAAGGAACTTGGTATCGCCGTTATAGGTATAAGTAGAATCAGGCGTACTGATGGTATTCCAACCCGCATACGTGTTGTCTTCCCAAACCAGATTGCCGGAAGAAACCGTATCCGAATCGACCTCATCGCCGTCGACATAATACTTGACGATCAGGTCGGAACGCTCCACGACATCGGTCGGGTGGTCGGTCAGCGTCAGCGTACCCGACGAGCCGTTCGCGATGTACTCCAACGTGACATTGCCGTTCAGCGCGACATTGCCTTCCGCCGAATCCTTCAATTCAACCTGATAGGTGATCGTCTGAACATCGCCAGCACTTACCGTGCCCTCGGGCGCCCAGGTGACCTCGCCGTCTTCATAATCGCCATTGGCAGAAAGCGAACCGCTGACAAACGTAACCTGGCTGCCCAGATTGTCCGTCATCGCGGCCGAGCGGATATTCTCGGCGATGGTGGTCAGAACGTCCTCCAGCTCATCGGCGTCCGCCGCTTCATAAGCATGGTTGGCGTCGGTCGCCACATTGGTCAGCGCCTGAATCTTCTCGGGGAAAGCAACGGTGTAGATCGTCGCCTCACCCTTTACGGTGCGAAGGATATCATCGTACTCCTCGTCGTTTGGCTCGCCGTCGGACAGCATGACGACGATCTTGTTGGAATCGTCATTCTGGAACGCTTTATGAACCTTAGTCAGTGCCGCATTGTAATTCGTATCGGACTTGCAATCATACGGCGAAGTGGGGATATTGTCCGGCATACCGCTGGTGTCCAGAGAATACGCGCTGCCCGCGAACTTGACGCCGTAGATCGTCGTGTTCGGCAGATCCTTCAGGCTGTTGTACAGTTCCTTCATCTTGGTGCCCGCCTGATAAATGCGGGAACCCTCGCCGGTGCCGCCGCAGCCGTAGCCCCATTCGTCAAAATAATGCTCGTGCTCGGTCTTGCCGCAGATATAACACGCTTTCGTATGGGAATGCTCCGTTTTGCCGCAGGTTAAATTGCCGTGCCAGTCATAGCAACCCCATCCGTGCGTGTGCTCGGTCTTGCCGCAGATATAACACGCTTCCGTATGGGAATGCTCCGTTTTGCCGCAGATTAAATTGTCGTGCCAGTCATAGCAACCCCATCCGTGCGTGTGCTCCTCCTGGCCGCAGCCTACGCACGAAGCCGTATGCTCATGCTGCTCCTCCATGCAGTACTGCATGGAATACGAGATGTCAAGCACCAGAACGATCTCTGTGGGCTTTGGCGTGAGATCAGCCTTTGGGGTGATTGACACCGTGACGTCATACACGCCCGGCGTTTCCGTGCGGCTGGCGCTTTTTACGATTTCCACATCGTCATTGGATGCGGACACCGTCAACGGATCATTCGGTCCGTCGTCTACCGCAAACACGGCCGTCGGCATAAACGTGAACAGCATGCATACGACAAGCAGCATGGCTGTCAATCGTTTTCTCATAGTTTTTTCCTCCCTTGCTTAAAATATATTCATAGTAAATTTATGAATCCTTTTCAGTTGGCCGCCAGCTTTGGCAGCTCGCTTCCGAGCGTCACCGCGTCGCTCATCATATGGAGCAGTTCCATGACGCTGCGGAACATTTCATGCTCGCCCTGCTCGATCCAGCGCGCCTCGCCCTGCCAGGTGGCGTTGCGGCGAAAATACACCTGCACTTCAAAGGTGGCACGCGCGCCCTCCTCGAAGTGAATGCTGCGCGGGGCCCGGCCGGGCTCTTTTCTGCTGTGTGCCGGCGGCCCGATTGACGGAAAGTTTCGCCTTTCCTCATACCGCGGCGCGGTCCCGATTTCATCCAGCAGCCCGTCCGCAATGTGCATCAGCTCGCCCGCGGTGTGGAACCGCACCGGCTCCGGCAGATACACGCTCGCAAGCCGCCCCATCAATTCGCCATATGTGCCGATTCCATCGATACAGATATAGATCGCCCGGTTCTCGAACGGTGTTCGTCCTGCGGTGATCAACGTTTTCGCCCCCTTTCCGACAGCAATTCCGGTGGCTCCGATTGGTAAGCCTTCCCTAGTTTGTATTCAGTGTATCATGCCCCGGTTACACCGATGTTACATCTGGCCATTTTGCTGCACCTTTTTTGCAATGATTTACCCCCACGTAACACCCCAATTCGACAGAGATTTTCCGTCCGGCGGCGCGGCACCTATAAAACGGACACATTCTCCTGCATTCCCGGCCTATCGCGTCCGCCATCCGCAGGCTATACTGTTCATAGTGGGAAAAATCATCCATCCGAAAAACCATCCCGGCACCGGCGGGAAAACAATACAGAAATGGGAGGACCACACGATGAAGCATTTGAAACGATTTGTGCCCCTGCTGCTGACGGCCGCGCTGACCCTGGGCGCCGTTCCCGCGCAGGCGCTCGAGCCGGACGTCCTGACCCGCGGCCAGGTGGCCGAGCGGCTGCTGGCCGCCGCAGACGACTACAACCCCGGCGTGCAGCGCTCGGACGTCCTGAAGGGCTATCCGGACGGCAATCTCGATCTGGAAGGCGCCGTCACCCGCGCGCAGGCGCTGGTGATGTTGGACCGGGCCTTCGGCGGCCTGCCCGCGCCCGTGGGAGACAGCGCCCGCGCAGCCATTCCCGCTGAGGACTTCACCGATGTGCCCGGCTGGGCGTCGGACGCGCTGTCCCGCGTGTTCACCGCCGGCATCGTGTCCGGCGACGGGAACGGCCTGTTCTCCCCCGACCAGCCCCTGACCGCGGACGCGCTGGAGACCCTGATCCGCCGGGTGTACGCCCTCGAGGGCAGCAACCTGAAGGACGATTTCTACGCCGCCGTCAACAAGGACTGGCTGGACGCTTCGACCATCCCGGCCGGACTGACCATCAACGGGCCGTTTTACGGGCTGACCCAGACCGTGAACGAGCAGGTCGCGGCGCTCATCCGGGACATTGACGCCGCGCCCCAGCAGCCCGGCACCGCCGAGGCCAAAATCAAGGCGCTTTACGACTGCGTTCTGGACGCCGAAGGCCGGGAAAAGGCGGGCGTCGCCCCCATTCAGAAGTATCTGGACGCGATTGAAACCGCCGGGACGCTCGAGGAGCTGATCGCCGCAGACGTGCTCATGCAGACCGAGCTGGGCAGCTCCACCTTGCTGGGCTTCGGCCTGACCGCCGATCTGGCCGACTCCAGCCGGTACATCGTCGCCTTCTCGGCGGCGGGCGCGACCATGGACAAGGACTTCTACGCGGGCGGGACGCAGGCGCAGAAGGACGCTTACCTCAACTATGTCACGACGTTCTTCACCCTCTCCGGCCTGAGCGAAGCGGACGCGGCGGCACGCGCCGGGGCGCTCTATGAGGCGGAGAAATCCATCGCGGCGGCCGCGCTCGAGCCGCAGGAGTACAGCGATGTGGATAAGATCTACAACCTGTACACGCTCGATGAGCTGCAGAGCATTTTTGCGCAGGTGGATTTGAACGAAATCTATGCCGCCTACGGGCTGCAGCCGACGGATCAGATCATGGTCGCTGATGTCGGCGCCATGGAGGCCGCGGCAAAGCTCTTTGACGACGCCCATCTGGACGCGCTGAAGGCGATGGCGTACTGGGGGCTGCTCGGCAGCGTGGGCGGCACCCTGAATCAGGAATTTCTGGAAGCCAGCTTCGACTTCACGCAGGCATACTACGGGGTGGACGTCCGGCAGAGCAACGAGGAGATCGCCGCCCAGCAGGTGCAGAGCCTGCTGGCCGACTACCTGAGTCAGGCTTATGTGGAGGCCCACTTCTCCCCCGAGGCCAAGGCCGACGTGGAGGAGATAATCGGGGAGTTCATCGACATTTACAAGGAGCGAATCCGGGCACAGGACTGGATGAGCGCCGCGACCAAGGCGAAGGCCATCAAAAAACTGGACACCATGGGGGTCAAGGTGGGCTATCCCGACAGCTGGGACACCTGGCTGGATGACGCGGCGATCCAGTCCCCGGCGGAGGGCGGCTCCTTCTTCTCCAACACCATCGCCATCCGCATGGCGGCCCAGGCGGAATCCATCTCCCGGCAGAACGAGCCGGTGGATAAGGCCGAATGGGCGATGTATCCCTTCACGGTGAACGCCTGCTACGTCGCCACCAGCAATGACATCACCTTCCCCGCCGCCATCCTGCAGGCGCCTCTCTACGACGTGAACGCCAGCCGGGAGGAAAACCTGGGCGGCATCGGCTACATCATCGCCCATGAGATCACCCACGCCTTCGACAACAACGGCGCGAAGTTCGACGAGAACGGCAACGCCGCCGACTGGTGGACCGAGAGCGACTACGCCGCCTTCCAGCAAAAATGTCAGGAAGTGGCCGGGTGGTACGACGGACAGGAGGCCTACCCCGGCGTCGCGTGCAGCGGCACGCTGACCATCTCCGAGAACGTGGCCGATCTGGGCGCGGCCCGGTGCGTGGTCGCCGCAGCCGGGAAGCTGGACGACCCCGACTTCGACGCCCTGTTCCGCGCGGTCGCGAACACCTGGGCCTCCACCACCTCCCGGCAGATCCGCGAATATCTGACCGTGGCCGACGTCCACGCCCCCGATAAGCTGCGCTGCAACCGGGTGCTGCAGACCCTGCCCGAGTTCTATGAAACGTACAACATCCAGCCCGGCGACGGCATGTGGACCGAACCGGAGAGCCGGGTATCCGTCTGGTGATGATTGAAGGATGAAGCCCGATGAAAAGGCGTCTGCATGCTCGGCATCGGCCTGGCGTGCGCCGCCGTCTCCATGCTGAGCGACCGGGCGTAACCGCAAGTCTGCCCCACAAGGGAGGGAAACACATGAATATCACGGTGATTTACGCCAATAAGCGAAAGGAGAATTCCTGCACCTACGGCATCGCGCAGGAGCTGACCGGGCAGCTGCTGGACGGCGGCAGGCTCCACGAATTCTATCTGCCGTGGGATATGCCCCACGTCTGCACGGGGTGCTACGCCTGCATCAACGGCCACCCCGAGCGGTGCGGCGGCTACCCGCACTTAAAGCCCATTCTGGACGCCTTCGCGGACTCCGAGCTGCTGGTTTTCTGCTCCCCGGTCTATGCGTTCCACACGCCCGGACAGATGAAAACGCTGCTCGACCACCTCGCATACCGCTGGCTGCTGCACCAATGGGACGGCGGCATGATGCGCAAGCAGGCCGTCATCATCTGCACTGCGGGCGGCGGCGGGCTGAAAAGCGCCGCGAAGGACATCCGGGACAGCATGGAATTCTGGGGCGTGGCCGCACCTGGACGATCACCGCCAGCGTCTGGGGCTACAACTGGCCCGAGCTTCCGGCGGACTTCCGGCAGCGGATTGACCGGCAGATTGCCCGGACGGTCAAGCGGGTGCGCACCCACCGGGCGCACCTGACCCCCTCCTGCAAGGTGCGGGTGCTCTACACCTTTTTCCGCCATCTCCACAGGCAGCAGAAGCTGACCGAGGTGGACGACCGGCACTGGCGCGAGCACGGCTACAACGAGGGCCCGGCGCTCTGGAAGCGCGATTTTGAAAACATCGGGACATGAAAACCGAGCGGCAGCATCGCACCGACGTGCGATGCTGCCGCTTTTTTCCAAGCTGCGGCACAAAACAAATGCATACTGCTTCGTAAAAGGGACGCGGACGACCGCGCCCTTTTTTTGTGAGTACGACGGAGGATCGGGAAGTGTTTTTATAAAGCATTTCCGGGATTTCTGATATATTGAATGCAGAAACCGAACGAATGTTCGGTTTCAGGGGTGAGAACAACAGAAAGGAGTGCATGAAACATGATCACAATGAAGAACTTCCGCGTGCTCGTTCCGGAAAAGAGCGACGCTCTTCTGGGCTACACGGGAGAAAATTTGTCCCGCCGCCTGGCGATCGCGGTCGACGATCCGGGGCCCTGGTCGTACAAGCTGGACATCCGCAATGACGCGGGCGCCGCGAACGTCATGGATCTGATTGTCGGAGACCGTGTGATCTACGTTGATATCGAGCGGTCTGCGCTGCAGGTGTCGGGCAGGGTGCAGGCGCAGGTTCGCGCGATCGACGGGGATGTTGTCAAGTGCAGCAACGTATTTACGCTCTTCATCGGTGACAGCGTGCAGGCGGTAGAGTATTTTGAATCCCTGCCGCCCAGCGAATTTGAGCAGCTTGAGTCCCGGATGACCGCGCTCAAGGCGGCCACGGAGACCTTTGCGGAACAGACCGCCGGGTATGCGGATCAGGTGCAGGCGCAGGCCGGGCAGGTCGCCGCTGATGCAGACCGTGCAGCCGGCCTTGCTGCATCAACAGAAGAAGCCGCAGCCCGCGCGGAAAGCGCCGCGGCCGGCGTCGAACAGGCGGTCAGCGATGCTGCGGACACGGTGCGCGCTCAGGTCGCGGCGGATGCGGACCGGGCGGCTCTGGCGGCACAGGACGCCGAATCGAGCGCCGCTGCCGCACAGGAGGCCGCGCAGGAAGCCGCGCAGGCCGCAGGCGGCGGCGTCATGAGTTTCAATGGCCGCACGGGCTCCGTTTCCCCGCAGTCCGGCGACTATACCGCCGGGATGGTCGGCGCGGTTTCGACCGGCGAAAAGGGCGCGGCGAACGGCGTCGCATCCCTCGACGCGAGCGGCAAGGTGCCGTCCGGGCAGCTCCCGGAGATGAACTACGACGCCGCGGGCGCGGCCGCCGCTGTGCAGCAGAATCTGGACAATCACGCCGCGAACGGGACGATGCATGTCACGGCGGCGGAGCGCACGGCATGGAA
>CAMEPU010000087.1 GCA_945932315.1 uncultured Clostridia bacterium | reverse complement strand
CCTTGATCAGCCCGATCGTGCCGATCGAGATCAGATCGTCCTGCTCGGCGGGCTCGGCGTAATACTTTTTTGCGATATGGGCGACCAGCCGCAGGTTGTGCTCGATGAGTTCATCGCGGGCGGCGCGGTCGCCCGCCGCCATGCGGGCGATGCAGTCTGCTTCCTCCTCGGGGCTGAGCGGACGGGGAAAGGCGCCGCCGCTGCCCTGAACCCGCAGCATGAGATAGACGGCGTGCACCAGCAGGCCGACGGACAGGATCATAACTCCCCACTCCTTTGGATCGGTTTTTGAAATTCTATGCGGATTGCGGGCGCTTTTTGCCTGTCCGCGCCCATTCTCTACGGAGCGTCGATTGTTTTTTCGTCGGTTTGCGGTTATCATAAGAGACAGGGGGTGTCATGCATGGACGCGGGAAAGATTGGAAAGCTGATTTCCGAGTTGAGAAAAGAGAAACACATGACCCAGCGCGCGCTGGCCGAGCGGCTGCTCGTCAGCGACAAGGCGGTGTCCAAGTGGGAGCGCGGGCTGGGCTGCCCGGACCTGTCCCTGCTGCCCGGGCTGTCGGCGGTGCTCGAGGTCGACCTCGAGAAGCTGCTCGCGGGTGAGCTGGGGGAGAACGATATCATAGGAGGCAACATGAAAAAGAGCAAATTTTATATCTGTCCGTCCTGCGGCAACGTGGTCGCCGCGATGGCGGACACGGCGGTGTCCTGCTGCGGCAAGAAGCTGCAGGCGGTCGAGCCCAAAAAGGCCGAGGGCGACGAGAAGCTCAAGGTCGAGATCATTGAAAACGAGTATTTCATCACGGCCGACCACCCGATGACCCGGGAGCACTACATCACGTTCGTTGCGCTGCTGACCGGGGACACGCTGGTGCTGCGCAAGCAGTACCCCGAGTGGGACCTGCAGACGCGCATTCCGACCCTTGCGCACGGCAGGCTGCTGTGGTACTGCTCCCAGCACGGCCTGTTCTATCAGCTCCTGTGAGCGCGGGCGCGGATTTCACCCCGCTTGACCTGCGGACTTGGCCGCGCGGGCAGATGTTTTACTATTTTGCCAAGATGGCGCCGACCGGCTATTCGCTGACCGTCGACCTCGACGTCACCCACATGCGGGCGGTATTAAAGGAGGCCGGGCTCAAGTTTTTCCCGGCCTACCTCTGGCTGACCACGCGGACGCTGAACGCACAGGTGGAATTCAAGGTCGCCGAGCGGGAGGGGCAGCTGGGCTATTACGACACGTTGACCCCGCTCTACGCCGCGTTCCACGCGGACGACGAGACCTTTTCGCTGATATGGACGGCGTATGACGAGGACTTTCACGCGTTTTACCGGGCGTACCTCGCCGATCAGGCGGCGTTTGGGGGCAACCACGGCGTGCTGGCCCAGCCCGACCGCACCCCGCCCCCGAACGCCTATACGGTCTCGTGCGTCCCGTGGGTGTCTTTCCGGCACTTCGCGGTGCATTCCTATGAGAACAAGCCCTACTATTTCCCCTCGGTCGAGGCCGGGAAGTTCTATGAAAAGGACGGGAAAACGTGGATGCCCCTGTCGATGACCTGCCACCACGCGGCGACCGACGGCATCCACGTCAGCCGCTTCCTCGAAGCGTGGCAGGCCGGGGCCGACAATTTTGAACGGCATTTGCGCCCGCATGGGTGATTCGCGGTTGACAAACCGGCTTTTTCGGCATACAATGACAATGATAAAAACAGGGGAGCTTGTGTACGCAGGCTGAGAGGAAGTACTCGAACTTCGACCCTTTAACCTGATGCGGGTAATGCCGCCGTAGGGAGTCATGCTTTGATCCTTTCGGAGACGTCCCGCTCGGGCGTCTCTGTTTTTTTGACCTTTTTTGATTCTTTTTGGAAGGGAAGTGACTGCGAAGCGCGTGGCGGGCAGAGGGGGAGCGCCCTGTGCCTAAGAAAATAGCGAAGGGAAGCCGTGTTCCGGCGTGAGAGGAGACCAGCAAGTCTCGACCGGCTCTATTGCAGGACGGCGCGTTTTGCGATACGAGAAGCGGGGGATTGCCCCCGCGACTGAAAACAGATATCCAAAAGGAGGAAATGGAATATGAATGCAAGCATTGCCATTCAGGTGCTGCCCAAGGTCGCGACGAATGACGAGACCGTCCGCATCGTGGACGAGGCCATCGCCTACATCAAGTCGTTCGGCCTGCACACCGAGGTCGGCCCGTTTGAAACCACGATCGAGGGCGAGTATGACACCCTGATGGAGATCGTCAAGGGCTGCTCGAAGATCTGCGTCGAGGCGGGCGCGCCCGGCGTGATGACCTATGTCAAGATCAACTACAACCCGGCCGGCGTCCTGACCATGGAGGAAAAGACGGCCAAGCACAGAGAGGGGGCGGGCGCATGACCACGAACACGAATGCGATCGCGAAGCCCCGCTTCTCCACCCGCAAGCTGGTGCTGACCGCCATGCTGGCCTGTCTGGCCTTCGTCCTCAACACCTGCGTTTACTTCCCGTCCATGGCGCCCTTCCAGCACTTTGTCGACGTGGTCGCGGCTGTGCTGCTCGGCCCGTGGTACGCCTGCGCGGCGGCCTTCCTGTGCGGCGTCATGCGCATGATGACCGGCCGCACCATTCAGGCGGTCGTGGGCGCGATCTTCGGCCCCATTCTGGGCGGCCTGCTCTACCGCAGGTTCCATAATTTCTGGGTCGTTGTGATCGGCGAGACTGTCGGCACCGGCCTGCTCGGCGCGATGACCGCCTACCCGCTCATGAAGGCGTTCTACGGTCTGGACGCCCAGTCGCCCTTCTATTACATCCCGTTCTACACCCCCTCGGCCATCGTCGGCGCGCTGATGGGCGTGGCCGTCCTGCTGATCCTGCAGAAGACCGGCGTGCTGCGCCGCATGCAGGAGCAGATTGAGCGGTAAGAGGGCGGAACCATGGCTTTTGAGAAAGAGATCTTTGCCGAGCGGCTGCGCCGGGTGCGCGAGCGCGCGCCGCTCGTGCAGTGCATCACGAATTTTGTGACGGTCAACGACTGCGCCAACATCCTGCTGGCCGCGGGCGCGTCGCCCACGATGGCCTGCCACATCGACGAGGTCGAGGACGCGATCGCGGGCGCGGACGGTCTGGTCTGCAATCTGGGCGCGATCGAGGCGGTCGAAGCGATGAAGCGCGCGGGCGTGCGCGCGAATATTCTGGGCAAGCCGGTCGTGCTCGACCCGGTCGCCGCCGGGGGCACGGCGCTCCGCCGCGCCAAATCTGCCGAGCTGCTCGAGACCGTGCGCTTCACCGCCATCCGGGGCAACGCCTCCGAGATCGCCGCGCTGGCCGGGCAGAACCGGACGGGCAGCGGGGTGGACGTGGGCGCGGCCGACGTTGTCACCCGGGAGAATCTGGACAGCGCCATTGAGATGGTCTCCGGGCTCGCCCGCCGGACGGGCGCGGTCATCGCGATTTCGGGCGCGCTCGACCTGATCTCGGACGGCGCGCGGTCGATGGTGCTCGAGGGCGGCTGCGCCACCATGGCGCGCATCACGGGCAGCGGCTGCATGCTGACCACCCTGACCGGCGCGTTCTGCGCGGCCAACCCGGACGATCCGTTCGGCGCGGTCTGCGCGGCCATGGCCGCGATGAACGTCTGCGGCGAGCTGGCCGAGGCGCGCCGTCTCAAAAACGGCACGGGCAACGCCACCTTCCGCACCGACCTGATCGACGCGGTGTTCAATCTGACCGAAGCACAGCTTATGGAGGGAGTTCGCTATGAAATTTACGAAGGATGAGATCCGGGCGGCCATGCTGCTCTACGCGGTGACCGACCGGATGTGGCTCAAGGAGGGGCAGACCCTGCTTTCGGTGGTCGAGGACGTGCTGGCAAACGGCGCGACCTTCCTGCAGATCCGGGAGAAGGATCTCGAGCCGGGCGCGTTCGAGGCCGAGGCCGAGGCACTCCGCGCCCTGTGCGCTGAGAAGCGCGTGCCCTTTGTCGTCAACGACAGCGTGGAGATCGCGCTGCAGTGCGGCGCGGACGGCGTGCACGTCGGCCAGAGCGACATCAAGGGGCGGGACATCCGCGCGATGATCGGCCCCGACAGGATTCTGGGCATCTCGGCGGGCACGGTCGAGGAAGCGGTCGCGGCCGAGCGCGCGGGCGCCAATTACATCGGCGTGGGCGCGGTGTTCGGCACGAGCACCAAGAAGGACGCCCGCACCATGACGGTCGAGCGCCTGCGCGAGATCGCGGAGTCGGTCTCGATCCCGGTCGTCGCCATCGGCGGCATCGGCGCGGGCAACATCGCCCAGCTTGCGGGCAGCGGCGTGGACGGCGTGGCCGTCGTGTCGGCCATTTTCGCGGCGGAAGACCCGGGCGCGGCGACGGCTGACCTGCTGGCGCGCGCGAAGGAGCTCGTACATGGATAAAAAATTCGCCATCTTTGACATGGACGGCACTCGTCGAAGCACAGCGCGAACATCGGCTTGCCGCGCGGGACGCGCCAAGTCCGATCGCTGCGCTGGCTTCTCCTCTTCAAACGCGATCCGCTGCGCTGGGTTCGCGTTTGAGAAAGGGGTGCGTGCATGAATAAAAAGTTTGCTATTTTTGATATGGACGGAACTTTAATAGACTCGATGGGCTACTGGCAGCGGCTGGGGCGCGAGTATCTGACGGGCAAGGGGGTCACGGGCGACCTGACCGACGTGCTCGAGCGGATCAAACCCATGACGATGACCGAGTCGGCGGCGCTGTTCGCCGAGGAATTCGGCCTTGTGGGCACGCCCGAGGAGCTGGCCGCTGAGATGAACGGCATCATGGAGACCCATTACCGCGCCGATATTCTGCTCAAACCGGGCGTGGCCGAGTATCTGGCCGCGCTGCGCGCGGATGGCGTGCGCCTGTGCGTGGCCTCGGCCACCGCGCCCGATCTGGTGGCGGCCTGCCTCGAGCGGCTGGGCGTGCTCGATCATTTTGAATTTCTGCTCTCCTGCGAGGAGGTCGGCGCGGGCAAGGACAAGCCCGACGTCTATCTGGCGGCGGCGGACAGGCTGGGCGCGCAGCCCGGGGAGGCCGCCGTGTATGAGGACGCGCTCTACGCCGCGCAGACGGCCAAAGAGGCCGGCTTTTACACCGTCGGCGTGTACGATCCCTCGGGCGAGGCCCACTGGGACGAGATGACCGCCCTCGCGGACGAGATCATCACCGACTGGTAAGGAAAAGCAAAAAAGCTCCCTCTGATGAGGGAGCTGGCTCCGCCGCAAGGCGGAGACTGAGGGAGAGACATTCCAATCTGTCCCGCAGGGACACCACACCTCTTCACTATTCACTATTACCTATAACCTCAAATTAGTGAATAGTGAATAGTGAATAAGTAAACTGCCTGAAGGCAGTTTTGCGGCGCACCGGGGGCACCACCTTGCGTCGCGTTATAAAACCTTGCTGTCACACCATAAGGAGGATACAACATGAAAACAGCATTGACGATCGCCGGAAGCGATTCCAGCGGAGGCGCCGGTATTCAGGCGGACATCAAGACCATGCAGGCGAACGGCGTTTACGCCATGAGCGCTGTCACGGCCCTGACCGCCCAGAACACGACCGGCGTCACAGATATTCTCGAGGCCACCCCGGCTTTCTTGGCCGCCGAGCTGGACGCCGTGTTCACCGATATTTTCCCGGACGCGGTCAAGATCGGCATGGTCTCCTCGGTGGCGCTCATCGAGGTCATCGCGGACAAACTGGCCGAGTACGGCGCGCGCAACATCGTCGTCGACCCGGTGATGGTCGCGACCTCGGGCGCGGCGCTGCTGCAGGAAAACGCGGTTGAAGCGCTCAAGACCCGGCTGCTGCCCCTCGCGGCGCTCGCGACCCCCAACATCCCGGAGGCCGAGATCCTCGCGGGCATGAAGATCGCAAGCCCGGCGGACATGGAGACCGCCGCCCGCCTGATCAGCGAGCGGTACGGCTGCGCCGTGCTCTGCAAGGGCGGCCACGACTTAAACGACGCGAACGACCTGCTCTGGAAGGACGGCGCGGCGCGCTGGTTCAACGGCCGCCGCATCGACAACCCGAACACCCACGGCACGGGCTGCACCCTGTCCTCGGCCATCGCATCCAATCTGGCCAAGGGCATGGAGCTCGAGACCGCGGTCGAGCGGGCGAAGGCATACATCTCGGGCGCGCTGGCCGCCATGCTCGATCTGGGGCACGGCCGCGGGCCGATGCACCACGGTTTTGACCTGAAAGGAGAGTTTCTGGCATGATTTCTCCGACCATTACGGCAGTCTTCACCGTCGCTTATCTGCTCATTACCCTCTGGCTCTGCCGGGGGCTCAAGCTGAACGCCAAGTCGATGGCGCTCGGCGGCATCGTCTGCGCCCTGACCCTCGTGCTGGCCTCGATCATGATCCCACTGCCCACGGGCGCGGCGATCACCTGCGGCTCGATGATCCCGCTCATGCTGCTCGCCCTCGTCTATGACTACCGCCTCGCGATGGTCACCGGCTGGCTCTGCGGCGTGCTCTCCATCTTCCTGCTGCCCGCGTGGCAGCCCGTCCACTGGGCGCAGATCTTCGTCGAGCATCTCGTCTGCTTCTCCTGCCTGGGCTATGCGGGCATATTCGGCTCGGACAAGCGCTGGAAGGTCATTCCGGGCGTGGTGCTGGCGGTCGCGCTCAAGTTCACCGGCCACGTGCTCAGCGGCGTCATCTTCTTCTCGGATAACGCGTGGGACGGCTGGGGCGCCTGGGGCTACAGCCTGGCCTACCACCTGTCCTCCAAGGTACCCGAGGGTCTGGTCACCCTGCTGATCCTGCTCGCCCTGCCGCTGAGCATGCTCAGAAAAGCGGTGCGGGAGGAACGCAAATCATGACCTTTGTCGAACAGTGCATCCACGACTGCCTGCCCGTCTGGCAGGAGTGTCTGGATTCTGAATTTCTGCGCCGCCTGGCGGATGGCACGCTGGACGAGGCCTGCTTCAAGGGCTATATCGTGGACGACAGCCTGTACATCCGGGAGTACGCCAAGGTGTTCGCCTGGGGCATGACCAAGGCGCAGAACATGGAGGATATCCGCACCTATTATTCGCTGCTCGCCTTTGTGAACGAGGGCGAGGGTGCGACCCGCCTGCGGTATCTGGCGCAGTGGGGGCTGGAGGACAACGCGGTCCAGCGCCTGCCCCAGCGCCCGGAGAACCGCGCGTACACCGAATACATGATCGACGCCGCCCGGACGGGCGAGGGCGCGGCCGAGTGCATGATGGCCTGCCTGCCCTGCATGCTCAGCTACGCGTGGATCTTCCGGAAGCTGCTCGAGCGCGCGCCCGGCGTGCGGGAGACCGGCTACTGGCCGCTCGTGCGCGACTACGCGGGCGAGGAGTACGCCCAAAAATGCCGCGACTGGATGGACTACGCCGGGCAGCTTTGCGCCGGCTTGTCCCACGAGCGGCAGGCGCGCTGCCGCGAGATCTTCGCGGCCTGCTCGCGCTTTGAGACCGGCTTCTGGGAGATGAGCAACCACCCGCGCACCGATGTATAACGGACGGTGACAAACGGGCGCGCTTGTG
>CAMEPU010000086.1 GCA_945932315.1 uncultured Clostridia bacterium | reverse complement strand
AGGCCGAGCACGAGCGCGCCCACAAACAGCTTCTTCTTCATGCCCGCGTAATCGGCGAGCGCGCCCAGAATGGGCGACAGCAGGGCCAGAATCAGCACGGCGACCGCGGTGACGGTCGACCACAGGCCGGAAGCGTACACCGTGTCGATGCCCGCCTCGTTCGTCAGCCCCTTGAACAGAATCGGAATGGTGGTCGAAACCAGCATAATAAACGCCGAATTGCCCACATCGTACAGAATCCAGCTTTTCTCCGCGCGCGTGAGTTTCATTTTCATCAAATTTATACCTCTCGATCATCATTGTTCATGATTATTTTACACCATATTGCAGATGAAATCTATTCAAACTCACGGAAAATTCCTGTATAATATAGGTGCTACTTTTTGTGATGAAGGGAGTCCTGTCGAAATGGCAGATTTTTTCTCGCATGACCTGTTCGGGGAGCGCATGCTCGCGCATCTTCCCGCCGCGGCGCAGAGCGCGGCCGCGCTGCACTCCGCCGCCTATCATTGGGGACTGCACGGCCCCGATCCCCTGTTTTTCCACAAGGTCGCTCTGGGCAGCCCGCTGCACAAGCTGGGCAACCGCATGCACTCCGAGCGCACCGGCGAGCTGTTCGCCGCCTTTGCCGACGCGGTCGGCAAGCTGCAGGATGAAAACCGTCTGATCGGCGAGGCCTATTTCTACGGTTTTGTCTGCCATTACGCGCTGGACAGCCTGATCCATCCCTACGTATACTACCATCAGGCGCAGATCGCGGCGATCGACGACACCCGCTCGGGCTCGGCCATCCACTGCCAGATCGAGACCGACATCGACTGGGCGCTGTACGAGCGTGAAAAGGGCGGCTGCATCACCGAGTTCAGCTTTGCCGAGAAATACGCGCTTTCCACCGAGGAGACCGCGGTGCTGGCCGTGCTGCTGCGCCACCTGCTGCGCAAGGTGTATGGCGTCGACGTGCCGACCGCCGAGCTCCGGCCCATGTTCCAGGAAATGTGCACCTGCCAGGAAATCTTCCTGAACTGCAACCCCGGGCTTGGCGCCGGGCTGGGCACGCTCGAGCGCGCCGTCCGCCACAGCGGCATTCTGACCTCCCACTTCAAGCTGCGCGCTCCCGACTGGGACTGCCTGAACCTCGAGCATGCTCCATGGCACAACCTGTGGGAGCCCGAGAAGGAACGGCTGGAGTCGATCCCCGAGCTGTTCGACCGGGCCGAAAACCGCGCCGCCGCGCTCGCGAACAACTATGCCTTCCAGTTCGACGAGGGCTGGCAGCTCAACCTGTCTTTCTACGAGCCCTTCGACTGCGGCAGCTGCAAGCGCCAGCCGGACGAAGAGCTGCAATAAGCGCTGAACCGCAACAAAAAAAGACGCCAGAGGCGTCTTTTTTGCATATTCGGTCAAATTTCGCCGCACTGGATGGCCGCGATGGCGTCCTCAGTGGTGCGGTGGCCGAGACAGATCGCGCCCATGGCCTCCGCGCGGCGGCCGACCTCGTAGGTGGTCAGATCCGCGCCACCCTCCAGGCACTGGGTGGTGATATAGACCTTGGTGCCGCTCAGCATCAGCTTCTGAACGACCTTTTCCAGGCGGATCGGGATGCCGCCCGCGCCGTAGCCCTCGAGGATGACCTTGCTGTACTTCTCGAGGAAGGAGAAGATTGAGGTATCCATGTCGGGCACCAGCTTGAGCACCATGAAATTAGAGTCGATCTCCTCGACGAACACCGGTTCGCCGCCCAGCTTGGGCACCATTCTCAGGCGGACGACGCCGTTGTCATCGACCGTGCCCATCAGGGGCGCGTTGATCGAGCGGAAGCCATCAAAATTGGTGGAATGCACCTTGACGACGTGGTTGCCGCGGATGATCTGGCCGTGCACGACGACGGCGACGCCGACATAACCGCTCGCCGCGACCCGGAAGGAGTCGAGCAGGTTGCGCTCGGCGTCCGAATCCTTGACGCCGATCGGCTTCTGCGCGCCGGTCAGGATGACCGGCTTATTCAGATTCTTGCACATGTGGTAGAGCAGCGCCGAGGTGTAACCAAGCGAGTCGGTGCCGTGGGTGATGACAAAGCCGTCATACAGGTCATAATTCTCGCGGATCAGCTTGGCGATCTCCACCCGGTTCGCAGTTGTGATGTTGGTGGAGTCGAGCGTAAACGGATTGATGACCGTGACCTTGCACAAACGGGCGGCCTCGGGCAGGAAATCAAGCAGTTCTTCACCGGTAAGCGCGGGCGCGAGACCCAGTCCGCTGTCGCGGCACGAGATCGTGCCACCGGTCGCGATCAAAAGAATGCGTTTCATGGGTAGACCTACTTCCTTCTTTACTGAACTTCCACCTATTATAATATACCTTGTTTCGGGCGATGTCAAACGCCGGGTGGGGCGAATCCGCGCGGAATCACCGCCAGCTTTCGTTCAGAATCCGAAGGACGTCCTCCCGGGCCGGATGGGCGGGATCGGCGCGGAACAGGCCGCCCATATCGGCAAACGCGTGGTCGGCGTATTCCTCAAACTTTTCCGGACGGAGGCCGTACTCGCTCATCGTGAGATTGGCCACGCCGCAGGCCGCCTGCAGCCCGGCCAGCGCCGCGACGAAGTCGCCGTCCTCCCGGCCGAGCGCGCGCGCCATTTTTTCGCACTTCTCAGCGCAGGCGGGCGAGACCAGCTTATAATAAGCCAGCGAGATCAGGATCAGGCCGGCGCCGTGGGGCAGGTTGGGATGAATGCCGGACAGCGCGTGCTCGATCGCGTGGCTGGCGGTCAGCGAGGACATGCTCTCGACGAAGCCGGCCAAGGTGTTTGCCAGCGCGACCTCGGCGCGCGCCTCGGCGTCCGAGCCGTCCTGCACCGCGCGCGCGAGCGAGCGGCCGATCAGCTCGATGGCCTGCATCGAGTACATCTCGGTCACCGGATTGGCCGCCGCCGAGATATAGCCCTCGCAGGCGTGGAACAGGGCGTCGAAGCCCTGGAAGGCGGTCATACGGGGCGGCACCGTCATCATGAAGTCGGGGTCGACGACCGCGATCGCCGGGAAGGTCAGGTCGCTGCCCGCGCCGATCTTCTCGACACCGTTCGTGATGACCGTCCACGGATCGGCCTCGGTTCCCGTGCCCGCCGTGGTGGTCACCGCGACGATGGGCAGGGGCGCTTTCCTGAGGCGCTGGCGGCCGCCCGAGCCGCCGTACACATAATCCCACCAGTCGCCGTCGTTCGTCGCCATGCAGGCGGCCGCCTTGGCCGTGTCGATGGCCGAGCCGCCGCCCAGACCGACGACGAAGGAACAGCCCTTTTCGCGGGCGAGCGCCGCGCATTCGCGCACGGTCTCGATGGTCGGATTGGGCTGCACGCCGGTGTACACGATCGTCTCATGGCCGCCCTCGGCGAGCGCGTCCGCGACCTTGCCGACATAGCCCAGACGGGTGGTCGAGGTGCCGCCCGTGATCAGCAGGCCGGGGCCTTCGGGCAGACGGGCGCGGGACAGCTTCTGCACGCTGCCGGCGCCGAAGAAGATGCGGGTGGGCATATAGTAAGTGAAGTTTTTCATGATATTTTCCTTTCCCAGATATGAAGAACGCGGCGCAAACACGGGCGCCGCAGTACTTTTATTATAGCAGACATGCAGCCGATTTTCCAGATGTCAAACGTCCGAATTTTGGTCTGTTTTTTTGTAAATTTGGTGGATTGACGGTCTGAATGGTTCATGGTAAGATAAGTACAACAAAAAGAGATACGGAGGTGGTTAAAGCAAAAAAGCTTACTGCGAGGTATCTGCTGATTATTTAAGATTTATCAGAAAGGGGTGAGTCCAATGGCTTCAAAAACTGAACAGCAGCAGGCCAAGCGGCTCACTGTTCTGCACTGACAGACGAGCAAGCACGAATTGCTGGAGGCGGCAAAGGCCGGGCCTCAACAGCTCATGGATACCAGATCCACCGACGTGCAACAGTTGCCGCATCGCTGCAGAAAATTGAATACGATAGATTATAGGGCTGCACGGGAGTGCAGCCCTTTGTGGTGTTCTCCATACCTGCCAGAGGTCAAAAAGAGACCGTGAAGAAATGCGTTTTTGGCGCATCGCTTCACGGTTTTTTCATCTGTTCATTCCAGCGGCTGGCCGCAGCGCGGGCAACGCTTGTCCACCGGGCCGCGCAGGCGGGTGCGGCAGTGCGGGCAGCGCCAGAACAGGATGCGGATCAGCATCCCGGAAAACAACGCCGCCAGACCGATGAAAAACACCGCGTCCAGCAGGCCGTAGCCGATATTGAGCAGGGATGCGATCATCGCGGGCAGGCACAGGAGAATGCCCAGCTTGGTCAGCTGCAGGGACAGCGCGCGCGCTTTAAAGGGGTTCATATCCTGATGTCCTCCGTTCAGTCTCGTTCCACTTTCTTCTTCTGGATGTTATAGGTGATGCGGGGCAGGAGCCACTCGGGCGCCAGCTTAGACGCGGCGACCGAAAGGCGCATCTGCCAGCCCGGAATGATGACCGTTTTGCCGCGCAGCACGCCGTCGATGGCGCAGCGGGCGCAGTCGGCGCTCGACAGGCCGGGCAGGGCGAAGCGCACGCCCGCGACCGCGTTGAACTCGGTGTTCACCGGTCCGGGGCAAAGCGCACAGACACGCACCGGGCTGCCGTCCCGGCGCAGCTCCTCGGCGACCGCCTGGGTCAGGCGCAGGACGTAGTTCTTGGTCGCGTAATAGGTCGCCATCATCGGGCCGGGCATGAAGCCCGCCGAGGACGCGACGTTCAGGATATGGCCTCTCCCCCGCTTGCGGAAGGCGCGGACGAACAGCTTGGTCATCACGTGCACCGCGACCACGTTGATCCTGATCATGTCAAGCTCACGCTCGAGGTCGAGCTCGGCAAACCGGCCGCACAGGCCGAAGCCCGCGTTGTTGACGACGAGCTCGAGGTCATCGTAGGCGATCGCCTGCTCATAGACCTGTTTGCATGCGTCCACATCGGACAGGTCGGCCGTCAGAATGACGCAATCGACCGGCAGCTCAGCCGCCAGAGCCACCAGCCGGCCGCGCCGCCGCGCGACCAGAATGAGATCGTATCCGCGCCCGGCCAGCTCGCGCGCCATGTCGCGCCCGATGCCCGAGGACGCACCCGTGATCAACGCCCGCATGTTCCATCCTCCTTTTTGTCACAGCGGTGAGCGCAGTTCCCGCAGCGGGAGCAGCAGCTCTTCCCCTCTTTTTTCTGCCGGTGATTGAGCCGGATCGCCAGAACAATCAGCAGCGCGATCACGCCCAATACAATGATATCCATGAGTGTCATACGTCAAACTCCAATACCATCAGATTCCAGACCGCGCCGCCATGGGTCGAGTCGGCGACGCCCCGGAATTCATAGCCGAATTTTTCATAATAATGCCGCAGGTGATCCTTGCAGGTCAGCACCGACCCCTTCTTTCCCCGCGCGCGGGTGTCGGCCAGCATGCGCCGGAGCAGCGCCGCCGCGACGCCCTGCCGTTGGTACGCGGGCAGTACATCCAGGCCGAACACGGTCTGATACCCGCCGTCCGGTTTGTGCAGCGCCGCGTTGTGATAGAGCTCGTCGGGCAGCAGCGGCTGGTCGGTGACGCAGCCGTTCACAAAGCCGATCGGCCTGCCCTCTGCCTCCGCGATCCAGAAGGAATCGGGAAACACCGCGATCCGCCGCTCGAATTCTTCCAGCCCGCAGGCCTCGGCCGCGGGAAAGCACGCCGCTTCGATCGCCGCCGCAGCGGCCGCGTCCTCCGGGCGCGCCATGCGAATGGTATACTCCATCGTGACACTTCCTTTGCTCGTTACCTTCATTTTACCCCAATCCGAATCAATTGTACAGTCGACTTTTGTTTTCCCGCAAAACATGTTATAATGGCGGGGAGGAGGAATCGCCATGACCAAGAAACAGCGCGCCGCCGCCGTCACCGAGCTGCTGCGCCAGACCTATCCCGACGCCCTGTGCGCCCTGCATTACAAGCACGACTATGAGCTGCTCTTTGCGGTCCGCCTGTCTGCCCAGTGCACCGACGCCCGCGTCAATATCGTCACCGAGACCCTGTTCCAGACCTTCCCCACCCTCGAGAGCTTCGCGGACGCGCCGATCGAGGCCATCGAGGACGGCATCCGCACCTGCGGCCTGTTTCACACCAAGGCGCGCGACCTCAAGGCCTGCGCGATCATGCTGCTCGAGGAATTCGGCGGCAGGGTGCCCGACAACATGGACGACCTGCTCCGTCTGCCCGGCATCGGCCGCAAGACGGCCAACCTGATTCTGGGCGACATCTACAAGCAGCCGGGCGCGGTCGTCACCGACACCCACTGCATCCGCCTGGCCAACCGGCTCGGCCTCGTCAAAAACGAAAAAGACCCGCTCAAGGTCGAGAACGCGCTGCGCGCCCTGCTCGACCCCGCCGAGTCCAACGACTTCTGCCACCGCCTGGTGCTCCACGGCCGGGAGGTCTGCACCGCCCGCGCGCCCAAGTGCGCGGCCTGCTCGCTCGCCGAGATCTGCCCCAGCTTTGGAAAAGGAAAATAGTATCAAAAAAAACCGGACGCCGCGTGCGTCCGGTTTTTGCTATTCATCAGTTGGTCTCCTCAGTGGCCTCGACGCACTTCGGGATCGACTCGCGGCGGCTGGCGAACAGTTCGCGGTTGCGCTCGTAGATCATCTGCATGGCGTCCAGCGTCAGGTTGGGGTCGACCTCGTCGATCAGCGGGCAGTACTCGGCCATCATGCGGCCCATGCCGCCGGTCGCGATGACCTTGACCTCCCCGTTCATCTCGGCCTTCATATCGGTGACGATGCCGGTCAGCGCGCCCACATAGCCGCGCACCGCGCCCGACTGCATGCTCTGCACGGTCGTGCGGCCGATGGCCTCGTCCGGGCGGGTGATGTCGACGCGGGGCAGCTTGGAGGCCTTCATGAACAGCGCCTCCATCGAGATCTTGATGCCCGGGAAGATCGCGCCGCCCATGTACGCGCCCGTCTCGTCGATGCAGTCAAAGGTGGTGGCCGTGCCGATATCGACGATGATCAGCGGCTTGCCGTATTTTTCGATCGCGGCGACCGCGTTGACCAGCCGGTCGATGCCGACCTCGCGCGGATTGATGTAATGATTCGGGATGCCGGGGTCGACGTCCTTGCCGATGATGACCGGACGCAGGTGGAAATACTTGCGGATCGCGTTTGTGAGCGAATACATCGCGGGCGGGACAACCGACGCGATCAGCACAGCGTCGGTCTCGGACGGATGGAAGCCGCGGAAATTGTAATATTGCAGGATCTTCATGCCGATCTCATCCGAGGTCTGGGCGGTGTCGGTCGTGATGCGGAACGAACCGATCAGTTCCTTCCCCTGATACAGGCCGAACACCGTGTTGGTGTTGCCCACGTCGATGGTCAAAAGCATATATGTACCCTCTTTCTGTTCTCTTTGTCATTCGGGCATGGACGGCTGGAAAATCTGTCCGTCCGTGTCCACAAGCTCGGCGCTCACAATACAGCCGCTGTCCAGCGTCAGGCGGCAATAGGTCGCCGGGCCCGAGCGCGGCAGGGAGATCGAACCGGGATTGATCACGAGCACCGGC
>CAMEPU010000085.1 GCA_945932315.1 uncultured Clostridia bacterium | reverse complement strand
CATCATGGAACCCGACTTGGTCGATTTCAGGCGCACCGAGGAGATGACACAGGCCAGACGGACATTCGCACCGTCCCGATAGGCCGGATTTCCGTCCTCGTTTTCCAATGCGTCCAGAATGGTACGGATCGGAACCGCGCCCGCCTTTTGCGCAAGCTCGCGGTATTCCTCCATCGGGTGACCGGACAGGTAGAGACCAACCGCCTGCTTCTCCTGATTGAGCAGCTCGCGCCGGTCCATCTCAGGGATATCCGGCATGGCGACCTGCACGTCCTGCACCGCGTCGTTGCCCATGCCGAACAGGTCGAGCTGGCCCACAATATTCTTTCGGCGGTTGTCCGCGATGGCGTCCAGAATGCTCTCATAGACGCGCAGCAGCTGGCTGCGGTGGAAGCCCAGGGAGTCGAATGCTCCCGCCTTGATCAGGCTCTCGACTGCACGCCGGTTCATATCGTGATCGAACATGCGCTCACAGAAATCGGTCAGGCTTTCAAAGGGGCCGTTCGCCTCGCGCTCCTCGACCAGCTTCCGCATGAAGCCCCGGCCGACGTTCTTGATGGCGGCCAGACCGAAGCGGATGCCGCCGTCCGTGACCGAGAAGCAGTCCTCGGACTCATTGACGTCGGGCGGCAGCACGCGGAGTCCCATATCGCGCGCCGCCGCGATGTATTCGGCAATCTTGTCGGTCGAATCGAGCACCGAGGTCAACAGCGCTGCCATGTACTCGTGCGGATAATGGCATTTGAGGTAGGCTGTGCGGTAGGAAACGACGGCATAGCAGACTGCGTGCGCCTTATTGAAGGCGTAGTTGGCGAAGTCCATGATCTCATCGAAGAGCTCGGATGCGACCTGCTCGGGCACACCCCGGGCGACCGCGCCCTCGATGCCCTCCTCCGGGTTGCCGTGGATAAAGCTGACGCGCTCCTTTTCCAGCTCCTTAAACTTCTTTTTGCTCATCGCGCGGCGCACCATATCGGCCTTGCCGAGCGAATAGCCCGCCAAACTCTGGAATACCTGCATGACCTGTTCCTGATAGATCATGCAGCCGTAGGTGACGGCCAAGATCGGTTCGAGCAGCGGGGTCTTGTACTGCACCTTAGACGGGTCGTGGCGGCACTCGATATAGCGCGGGATCGACTGCATCGGTCCCGGGCGGTAGAGCGCGACGACCGCCGTGATATCCTCGATGGACTCGGGGCGCAGGTTAGTGACAACGTTGGTGATGCCAGCCGATTCAAGCTGGAACACGCCCATCGTCTTGCCCTGCCCCAGCATGGCATAGGTGGCCTTGTCGTCGGTGGGCGCTTTTTCGATCGAAAAGCCCGGCGTGTGGCGGTGGATCATCTTTTCGGCGTCCGCGATGACGGTCAGGTTGCGCAGGCCCAGAAAGTCCATCTTGAGCAGGCCAAGCTCTTCGAGCGTGACCATCGTGTACTGGGTGACCATCTGCTCGTCGTTGCGCGCGAGCGGCACGTAGGTGTCGACTGGTTCCTTCGTGATGACAACGCCTGCGGCGTGGGTGGAGGCGTGACGGGGCATGCCCTCGAGCTTGCGCGCGGTGTCGATCAGCTCCCGGATGACCGGATTGCTCTCGTAGACACGCTGCAGGTCTGGATTGATCTTGAGCGCCTTGTCGATCGTGATGTGCAGCTCCATCGGCACCATTTTGGCGACCGCATCCACCTCGTTGTACGGGATGTTGAGCGCGCGGCCGACGTCCCGGATCGCGTTGCGGGCGGCCATCGTGCCAAAGGTGACAATCTGTGCCACCCGGTCTTTGCCGTATTTTTCGGTGACATATTGAATGACCTCGGGGCGGCGCACATAACAGAAATCCATGTCGATATCGGGCATGGTGACGCGCTCCGGGTTCAGAAAGCGTTCAAAATAAAGCGAATACTTGATGGGGTCGAGGTCGGTGATCGACAGGCAGTAGGACACGACCGAACCCGCCGCTGAGCCGCGCCCCGGGCCGACCGGGATGCCGTTATCCTTGGCAAAGCGGACAAAGTCGGAGACGATCAAAAAATAATCGACGAATCCCATCTGGTCGATCATATCGAGCTCATATTGCAGACGCTGGCGCACCGTGCCGTCGTCGTCCGGGTAGCGCACGGCGAAGCCCTCGTCGCACAGCTTCTGCAGATAGGCGCGGGCGGTATAGCCGGCGGGCACGTCGAACTGCGGCAGGTGATATTTGCCGAATTCAAACTCAACCTGACACCGGTTCGCGATCTCAACCGTGCGCGCCAGCGCGTCCTCGTGCCCCGGGAACAGGGCGGCCATCTCGGCCTCTGACTTGATGTAAAACTCTTCGGTCTCGAACTTCAGTCGGGTCGGATCGTCGACCGTCTTGCCCATCTGGATCGCCATCAGCACGTCCTGCACCTTGGCGTCCTCCCGGGTCAGATAATGGGCGTCGTTCGTGGCGACGAGCGGGATGCCGGTCTCCTCAGACAGGCGGTAAAGACCCGAGTTGACCTTTTTTTGCAGGGCGATACCGTGATCCTGAATCTCCAGAAAATAGTTGTCCGGGCCGAAGATGTCCCGGTATTCGAGCGCGATGCGGCAGGCTTCCTCGTAATCGTCGTTGGCCAGCGCAGTGGGCAGCGCGCCCGCGAGGCAGGCCGACAGGCAGATCAATCCTTCGTGGTGCTTGCGCAGCAGCTCGAGATCGACGCGCGGCTTGATGTAAAAGCCCTCGGAAAAGGACAGGCTGACCATGTGGATCAAATTGCGGTAACCCGTCATATTCTCGCAGAGCAGGATCAGGTGGCGGTGCCACTCGCCGTCGGCATAGGTTTTCTCGTGGCGGGAATGGGGCGCGACATAGACCTCGCAGCCGATGACCGGATGAATGCCCTTTTTCTTTGCCGCGCGGTAAAAGTCGATGACGCCGTACATGACGCCGTGGTCGGTGATGGCAACGGCGGGCTGCCCGAGCTCGACCGCGCGGTCAATCAGCCCCTCGATGCGGCAGGCGCCGTCGAGCAGACTGTATTCACTGTGCACATGCAGGTGGGCAAAATTTTCCATCACACTCACTCTCCTTCTCCGACCTGACCCGCGATCTCCATGATTTTGCGCAGGCGATGATTGAGCCCCGGCTTGGACAGCGGCGGATCGAACATCGCCGCAAGCTCGGCCAGACTGGCCGTCGGATGGCCGACGCGCAGATCGACCGTCTCGCGCAGATTTTCCGGGAACACCTCGATGCCGCGCAGCATGAGCGCCCGCTCGATGGCCGCGATCTGTTTGGCCGAAGCCGCGGTCACCTTGACCATGTTGGCGGTCTCGCAGTTGACCTGCCGGTTGATCTCGTTGCGCAGCTGCTTTTCCACCTTGGCCTCCATGAGCGCCATGGCCGCGCGAGGCGCGCCGATCGTCGTCAGAAAGTCCTCGATGCGCTGGGTGTCCTTCCAGTAGATTACCACGCCGCTGCCCCGCTCGGCCATCTTGGGCTCGAGTCCGTTGTCGAGCATCAGGCTCATCACCTCGCGGCACAGGATCGCATGGCTGCTTTTGATTTCCAGATGGCATTTTTTCTCCGGGCTCGCCACTGAACCGGCCATCAGAAATGCGCCGCGCAGAAAGGCGGCGGCACAGCAGGGCTCCTCGACGACATTGCGGTTGAGATGGTAGGTGATGTAACTGCGGTAATCGTAACCGAGACCGCCCAGCACGGCGCGCAGGCAGCGCTCTTCAGAAACGACGAGCGCACGCTTGCCGCCGACCGCCTGAATCTCAGGCGAAAAGCCGAACACGCGCAGGAACAGAGCGCTGATCCGGCGGATCAGCGCGGCCTGTCCCGAAACGATCCGGATGCGGCGGTTGGAAAACTCGCTTGCAAACAGCAGCACGCCGTACAGCTCGGCCCGCTGGCAGCAGTCCCGCCCGGCCGCCATACGGCAAAGCTCATTTTTGGTTTTAACCGAAAAGGAAACCATAATAACCTCTTTTTCCGGTGCTTATCGCATGAAGTCGCGGTGGGTCACGGTGACGCTGCCATTGTTGCCGCGCAGGTGCTCAGCCAGCGCCTCCGTGATCGCGACCGAACGATGCTTGCCGCCCGTGCAGCCGATACAGATGACGAGCGAAGTTTTGCCCTCCGCAATATAGCGCGGGATTAAAAAGTCGATGAGCGCGGTCAGATGATTCATGAGTTCATCGGCCGTGCCGCCCTGGAACACATAGTCACGCACCTCTTTTTCGGTGCCGTTGTGCTCACGCAGGCTGATCTCATAATACGGATTGGGCAGGAAACGGACGTCAAAGACCAGATCGGCCTCGGTCGGAATGCCGTACTTAAAGCCGAAGGACTGCACCGAAATGTCAAGCAGCCGCTCCGAGCCGCCGGGCGAAAACAGGCGGATCAGATGGTCGCGCAGACCGGCCGCCGACAGACGGGTGGTATTGACCACATAGTCGGCCTTGCCGCGGATGCCTTCGAGCATTTCGCGTTCGCGCTGAATGGCCTGGGTCATGCTCAGCCCCTCGTTCATCAGCGGGTGCTTGCGCCTGGTCTCCTTGAAGCGGTTGATCAGCGTCTGTGTCGCGGTGTCCAGGAACAGGATGCGGTAGTCGCAGCCCATGGATCGGATGCTGTCGAGCGAGCTCAGAAGCTGGTCAAAGTTGCCGCCCGCGCGCACGTCGGTGACCAAGGCGACCTTCTGATATTGCTCGGTCGCCGCCATGCACACCTGCGCAAAGGTCGGGATCAGCGCAATCGGCAGATTGTCGACACAGTAATACCCCAAATCCTCCAGCGCGGCCACCGCGCGGCTCTTGCCCGAGCCCGACATACCCGAAATAATGATGAACTGCATAACTGTTTCCCCTTTCCTCCGTTACCAGACGCGGATTTCACATTCCAGATCCACGCCGAAACGATCTTTCACCGTACGCTGCACATGCTCGATCAGCCGCAGCATATCGTCGCAGGTCGCGTCCCCCCGGTTGATCAGAAAACCGGCGTGCTTTTCCGAAACCTGCGCGCCGCCGATCGTGCAGCCCTTCAGACCGCAGTCCTCGATCAATCGCCCGGCGAAATAGCCGGTCGGGCGTTTGAACGTCGAACCCGCGCTCGGGTACTGAAGCGGCTGTTTGTCCCGTCTGCGCTGGGTGTAATCCTCCATCGCCGCCCGGATTGTCTCCGGCTCGCCCGTGCGGAGACCGAGCTCCACGCGCAGCACCAACCAGTCCGGGTGCTCTTTATAAACCGACTGCCGGTACCCAAAATCGTGCCCGGCGCCTTCAATCACGCCATATTCTCCGTCTTCCGTGACATACCACGACCGCAGAACAACTTGTGACATCTCGCCGCCGTACGCGCCCGCGTTCATGCAGATCGCACCGCCGAGCGACCCGGGAATACCGGCCGCAAATTCAAAACCGGTCAGGCTGTGCCGGAGCGCGGTGGACGCGATGGACGCCAGACCCGCGCCGCAGCCCGCCGTGATGGTCTCCCCTTCGCACGCAATCTCCCCCGCGGACAGGGTGTTGAGTACGACGCCGCGCACGCCCTCGTCATGCACCAGCACGTTCGAGCCGCGGCCCAGAATGTACAGCGGCTGGCCGGACGCGCGGATCACGCGCAGAATCTCGCCCAAGGGCGCGTCTCCATGCCACTCCAGATACAGATCGGCCGGCCCGCCGATGCGGAAGGTCGTGTGCGCCGCCATGGGTTCGTTTTCCCGGATGGTCAAATATGTTTGATAAGGCTCCAATGCTTTCAGCAAGCTCTGCATAGATAACCTCCAAATACTCACATAATAATTCACTATAATTATATCACGAACCGGGCCGCTTGAAAACCGTAATCGGATGCGCGGGCGAAAAAAGCATCGGCAGATCTGCATACAGAAAAGAACCCGGATGGTAAAAATCCGGGTTCCTCCTGTGATCTGTCCGCACTGCTGACAGACAGTTAGATTAAAAAGAGAGGTTTCTGCAGAAAAAGTCGGTTATTTCAAATAAGAATTCAGGGTGTCCATCTGTGCCTGCGCATTGGAAGCATCAATCATCGCACATCCGGTATCAATGAAATCGGGCAGTTCTTCCCCGGCGATTGCCTGCACACAGGCCTCGACCGCCTTATAGCCCATGCCATAGGGATCCTGTGCAACAGACAGTGTCAACTCTCCGGCCAGAATCGATTCGCAGGCATTGATATTGCCATCAAAGCCGCAGAAAACCGTGTTTTCATATTCCGCATAGCCTTCCGCGGTTCTGGCGGCCGCCATCGCCATATCGTCCGCGCAGGCCAGGATCATCGCCACGCCCTCCGGGTGATTCTGAAGGATGGCTTCCATCGATGTAACCGCGCGGTCAGCCGCCCAATCGGTATACTGCGTTTCGGCAGTCAAAACGGTTGCTCCCGCATCCTTTGCGCCATTGATGAAACCGTTCAGACGCTCTTCACCCGCCGGATCGCCCTGCGTGCCTGCGATGACAATGGCGGTTAAGTCCTCCCAGCCGGCAGCTTTCGCGGCTTCCACCGAGGCGGCGCCGCCTTCGTATGCGGCCGCCTCATTGCCGGTACCGACAAACGACAGAACCTTATCCGATTCAAGCGGCGTATTCATCGCGATCACCGGAATATTGCAGTCCTCTTCCAGCATATGTGCAACGGTCTCTGCTTGCAGCGCGGAGATTACCATGCCGTCATACTCGTTCGAATTCAGCACGGTTTCCACCATATTCATCTGCTCGTCATACGCAGTCTGCGACGGCGGGCCCATCACTTTCACCGTGACATTCGGGTGATCCGCCTGATAGCCTTCCGCTCCCGCGGCCACGAAATTCCAGTATTCCGAATTCAGCGTATTGACAACCACCGCGATATTGAGCTCTTTCTCCGGCTCCTTCTCTACCGCACTGGAAGCCGCAGGCGCAGACTGGGCGCCTGCACTTGCCGATCCGGACGACGTGTTTCCACAAGCGGCCATGCTCAGTACCATACATCCAGCCAGGCACAAAGACAGATAACGTTTTTTCATTTTCATCCTAACTCCTTTTTGGATCGCACAAAAACTTCTGATTTTCCCATTTTTGTTTTTCGAATCCGTCAAAACAGATTCAGCTTCCGCAGGTGAGGCGGGGATTCCATCTCCATCTATACAGTATTCCTAAACAAAACTAAACGTCGATAGGTATTCTCCCCCTACTTTTGGTATTTTTTTGTGCAATCCGGACAATTCTTATTTTGTTTTTGTCGGAATGGTCGGATAAATTTTATAGAACTCAGTCATTCTGTCAATAAACTGGACTAAACGCTTTCCCCGATGTGCGCGGTTGATTCCCGCTTGATCAAGCGAACGCCTACATTGACATGAATAGGTGCCCGCGGCTCCTGAATCAGATGGATCAAACGGTCGACCGCCGTGCATGCCAGCTCTTCCACATTGACGTCCATGGTGGACAGCGCCGGGCGAATCAGCTCTGAAATTCTGGAATTATCGAAGCCAATGATTGAAATGTCCTCCGGCACACGGTAATCCAGAATCAGCAGCGCATACAGAAGGCCGACCGCGACGACGTCGTTTTCCGCAACAAACGCGGTCGGCATGGTGCGCAGCGCCTTGATTTTTCGCCAGAGCTGTACTTCCAGATCGTCCTTCGACAAATCTACC
>CAMEPU010000084.1 GCA_945932315.1 uncultured Clostridia bacterium | reverse complement strand
TGTCGGCGTTGGTGCGGACCTGCAGGCGGCGATACTTGTCGGCCCAGCCCATGACGCGGCCGAACTCGCCGCCGATGGTGGCGTCCACAGTGGGGATGGCGCCGTCATAGATGTTGCCGGTGGAGCCGTTCAGGGAGATCCAGTCGCCCTCGACGTAGGTCTTGCCGGCCAGCTCGAACTTCTTGTTCTCCTCGTCCATCTTGATGTCGCCGCAGCCGGAGACGCAGCACTTGCCCATGCCGCGGGCCACGACGGCGGCGTGGGAGGTCATGCCGCCGCGGACGGTCAGGATGCCCTGGGCGGCCTTCATGCCCTCGATGTCCTCGGGAGAGGTCTCCAGACGGACCAGGACGACCTTCTCGCCGCGCTCGGCCCACTCCTTGGCATCCTCAGCGGAGAAGACGACCTTACCGGAAGCGGCGCCCGGAGAAGCACCCAGGGCCTTGCCGATGACGGTGGCCTTCTTCAGAGCCACGGCGTCGAACTGGGGATGCAGCAGGGTGTCCAGAGAGCGGGGCTCGATCATGGCCACGGCCTGCTTTTCGTCGATCATTCCCTCGTCCACCAGGTCGCAGGCGATCTTCAGAGCGGCGGCGGGGGTGCGCTTGCCGTTGCGGGTCTGCAGCATGTAGAGCTTGCCGTGCTCCACGGTGAACTCCATATCCTGCATGTCGTGATAGTGGTCTTCCAGGGTCTTGCAGACGCCCTCGAACTGGGCGAAGGCCTCGGGGAACTTCTCAGCCATCTCAGCGATGGGCATGGGAGTGCGGACGCCGGCCACGACGTCCTCGCCCTGGGCGTTGGTCAGGAACTCGCCGAACAGCTTCTTCTCGCCGGTGGCGGGGTTGCGGGTGAAGGCGACGCCGGTGCCGCAGTTGTCGCCCATGTTGCCGAATACCATCGGCTGAACGTTGACGGCGGTGCCCCAGGAGTACGGGATATCGTTGTCGCGGCGGTAGACGTTCGCGCGCGGGTTGTCCCAGGAGCGGAACACAGCCTTGATGGCGCCCATCAGCTGCTCCTTGGGATCGTGCGGGAAGTCCTCGCCGATCTTGGCCTTGTACTCAGCCTTGAACTGGAATGCCAGCTCCTTGAGGTCGTCCGCGGTCAGCTCGACGTCCTGGGTGACGCCGCGGTCTTCCTTCATCTTGTCGATGAGCTGCTCAAAATACTTCTTGCCGACCTCCATAACGACGTCGGAATACATCTGGATGAAACGGCGATAGCAGTCCCACGCCCAGCGGGGGTTGCCCGACTTGGCGGCGATGGACTCGACAACCTCTTCGTTCAGGCCCAGGTTCAGGATGGTGTCCATCATGCCGGGCATGGAAGCGCGCGCGCCCGAACGGACGGATACGAGCAGCGGGTTCTCGACGTCGCCGAACTTCTTGCCGTTGATTTCCTCGATCTTGGTGATATACTCCGCGATCTGCGCCTGGATCTCGTCATTGATCTGACGGCCATCCTCGTAATACTTGGTGCAGGCCTCGGTGGTGATGGTAAAGCCCTGCGGTACCGGCAGACCGATGTTGGTCATCTCAGCCAGGTTCGCGCCCTTGCCGCCGAGCAGTTCGCGCATGTTGGCGTTGCCCTCGGAGAACAAGTAGACATACTTCTTCATGGGTAATCTTCCTCCTAATCATTTTTTGAGTTTTTTTCAACTGATTTTTCCTACTTTTCACTTGCAGGATTATTATAACATAACAAAAAAAGAATGGAACTATGGCAAAACGCCATATTTTAGCAGGTTCTTTTGTGTATTCTGCACATCTATTTTTAAATATTATGCGAAAACGCTCTGAATTTTATTTACGTAAGCGTTTACAATCCGAAAAAACGTTCAGAAGTTTGCAGAAAATTTCCACAATATGCGCTTTATCTGCTCACAATTCTCCCTCCTGCCGGGGCGCACAAAAATTTTTTCAGCCCGTACACCAAATGCAGCTTGTCGAAAGTCTTTTCGCCAAGCTGCGTCCGGATTTTCAACCTTCGGAAAGTTTGAAAATCCGATGATTGAATCCCGGAAGCGGGGGCTCGCCGCCCCCCTTCCAGACCATCCCCCTGTCCGTTGTTCAAACTTTGGCGCAAAAATTTTCAGCCCGTACACCAAATATACAAATTCTTCGTTTATAATGAAAAAAAGAATGTACACGAAGGAGTGATTCCATGGCTGTGATTCTGATCGCGGACGACGAGGCGCGCATCCGCCGCCTGGTCGCCGACTTCTTAAAACGGGACGGCCACACCATTCTGGAGGCCGCCGACGGGCGGCAGGCGCTCGAGCTCATTGAGCGCGAGCGGATCGACCTTGCCATTCTGGACGTGATGATGCCCTACGTGGACGGTTTCGCCGTGCTGGCCGCCATCCGCGCCCGGGAGGGCGACCGGATGCCCGTCATGATGCTGACCGCGCGCGCCGAGGAGGCCGACCAGATCGAGGGCCTCGACAGGGGCGCGGACGACTACGTGACCAAGCCCTTTTCCCCGGTCGTGTTGGCCGCCCGGGTGCGCACCCTGCTCAAGCGGACGGGCGTGGGCGTGCGCGAGGTGACAAAGATTGGCGACCTCGAGATCGACGAGATCCGCCGCCGGGTGACGGTCGCGGGCGCGCCCTGCGAGCTGACCCCCAAGGAGTACGAGCTGCTCATCTACTTTAAAAACAACCGCTCGATCGCACTCTCGCGCGAGGCCATTCTGAACGCGGTGTGGGGCTACGACTACTTCGGCGACCTGCGCACGGTCGACACCCACATCAAAAAGCTGCGCGCCAAGCTGGGCCCGTGCGGCTCGATGATCGACACCGTGCGCGGCTACGGCTACCGCTTTGAGGGCTGAGCCATGCGCCATTCGATCAAAGCCAAGTTTTTTGCGGCGATCTCGGCGGTGGCCGTCGTGTTCATCGCCCTCATCTCGGTGCTCAACCTCTTTTTCTATGACGACTACTATATGATGGAGCGCCGGGGCGATCTCAAAACGCTCTACCACGACGCGGCGGCGGCCTACGACGGGACGGTCGATTCGATTTATCCCCGCCTGCTCGAGGCCGAGGACGCGCAGGGCGTGCGCCTGACCGTGCTGACTGAGAGCGGTTCCGTCATCTATGACACCACCCTGCGCCAGCTCACGGCCGAGCTGACTCCCGACACGTTCCGCCAGCCCTTCGCGGGCGCAACCGGGCGGGACGCTCTGCTCTCCGACCTCGCGCTGACCGCGCGCGCCCTGCAGACGGCGGACGCCGGCAAGCTGTCGGACGAGGGCTGCGACATCGTGACCGTGGCCTCCGACCGGAGCGACTACCTCTGTCTGGTCGGCCGTCTGGGGGACAACTACCTGATCTCCCGCATCGCGATCGCCTACATGGAGACCAGCTCGACCTTCAACTCGACCTTTCTGCTGATCGCCGGACTGTTCTCCCTGCTGGTCTGCCTGGCTGCGGCCTGGCTGATCTCCCGCCGGTTCACCGACCCGCTCGTCTCCATGAGCGAGGCGGCCGACGCGATGGCCGGACTGGACTTCTCCCGCAAGGTGGAAACCAAAGGCGAGGACGAGGTCGCTCGGCTCGGTCGCTCGCTCAACCTGCTCTCCGAGCACCTCGAGTCCGCGATCAGCGAGCTGCGGCAGTCGAACGACCGGCTGGCGCGCGACAACGAGGAAAAGGCCCGGATCGACGCCATGCGCCGCGAGTTCATCATCAACGTCTCGCACGAGCTGAAAACCCCGATCGCCCTGATCCGGGGCTACGCCGAGGGGCTGCGCGAGGGCGTGGCCGACGACCCCGAGGACCGCAAATACTACTGCGACACCATCTGCGACGAGGCCGTGCGCATGAACGAGATGGTGCTCCAGCTGCTCAGCCTGAGCAAGCTCGAGGACGGGCGCGAGACCGCCGAACGGGCTCCGGTCGAGCTGTCCGCCCTGTGCGCCGACGAGGTGGCCAAGGTCGCCCCGCTGGCCGGGGAGCGCGGCCTGCGCCTTTCCTGCGCGGTCGCCCCGCGCACCCTGCTCTCGGACGGGGATCTGCTGGACCGCATCCTGAGCAACTACCTGACGAACGCCATCCGCTACACGCCCGCGGGCGGCGCGATCACGCTGACGGACCGGGACGAGCCGGACGGCGGCGTGACCCTCCGCGTGTTCAACGAGGGCGAGGG
This sequence comes from uncultured Clostridia bacterium, assembly GCA_945932315.1. Taxonomy (GTDB): domain Bacteria; phylum Bacillota; class Clostridia; order Oscillospirales; family Butyricicoccaceae; genus Butyricicoccus. The sequence goes on along the minus strand of CAMEPU010000084.1, from coordinate 3,742 downwards.
CGTGCCTGAGGACGAGATCGACCGCCTGTGGGAGAAGTTTTACCGCACCGACAAGGCGCGCTCGCGCGAATCGGGCGGCACGGGCATCGGCCTGTCGATTGTCCGCGCGGCGGCCGACGTGCTGGGCGCCCGGGTCTGGGCGGCCAACGAGCCGGGCGGCATCGCATTTTACGTCTCTCTGCCGGGCACGCCCCGGCTCGCCGAACCACCCGCCGACCCCGATTGATCCGAACCCGCCATCCAACCGGATGGCGGGTTTTTGCATTTTTGACGGCAGATTTTGGAGTATCTTTTCCACTCCGTCCCAGTCCGTTGACAGGAAAGGCGGGCGCGTGCTATTCTATCGCCAATGGTTGAGCTTGTCAGGCATTCCGGGCGGATCCCCCGGCGGCCGGCGGGCCCGCCCGCTTTTTATCCCCAAATACTAGACCTTATCAAGTAATTTTGCATGCCCGAAAAGGAGGCACCCTCATGAAAACCAAACGCCTGCTGGCCGCGCTGCTTGCGGCCGCCCTTTCCCTCCCGGCGCTGACCGCCTGCTCCGGCTCGTCCGCCGCGTCTTCCGCCGCAGCCTCGTCCGCGCCCGCCGCATCCGCTCCGGCCGCTTCGGCGGAGCCCACCGCCGAGCCCGTCACGCTGGATGTCGGCCTGCTCGGCACCTCGGTCAAGCCGGTCGGCGTGCTCGTCGCCCGCGCCCTCGGCTATTTTGAGGAGGAGGGCGTGAACATCAACTTCCAGACCGTTTCCAGCATGAACGACGCCTATGTTGCGGTCTCGACCGGCGATCTCGACGTCTACCTCTTCAGCAGCACGGCCGCCGCGACCTTCATCAGCCAGGGCGTCACCACCCTGCGCGTGTTCGGCGGCACGGCGGGTGAGGGCTCCGAGATCATGGCGGCCAAGGGCAGCGGCATCACGCTGGGCTCGGCCGACGACCTCGTCGGCAAGACGATCGCCTGCCAGATGCCCGAGACCGGCCAGATGGTGCTCAAGAACTACCTGACCCGCCAGGGCTACACCATCAGCACCGACGGCTCGGAGGCCGACGTGCAGTTCATCTACGTCAATGATTCGAACACCGCCATCGAGGGCTGCGTCAAGGGAGAGTACGACCTGTGCATCACGAACGCCTGCCTGGGCTACTACGCCGACGACTTCGGCACCGAGCTGGTCGGCACGGTCGCCGACTTCGTCGAGACCTACCCCTGCTGCCGCCAGACCTGCAACCAGACCACCTACGAGACCGAATTTGACGCCCTCGTGAAGTTCGAGACCGCCGCCCTGCGCGGCTACGCCTTCGCGCGCGAACACGAGGAGGAGACCCTCGACATCCTCGAGGAATATTCGGGCGAGAACCGCGACTTCCTGCGCGCCCAGATCTACGGCACCGAGACCTACACCCCGGCCATGCGCCTGTCCCTCGACCCCGACTCGGACGCCTGCGTCGCCTTCTATCAGGCGATGGAGAACATCGGCGCGATTGAAAACGTGACCGACGTCGACTGGGACCAGTACGTCGTGACCGACGTCTACCGCACGGCGCTGGCCGACCTGTCGGCGCGCGAGCCGGACAACGCCCTGTGGGCCGAGCTGACCGACTATTTTGAAACCCACAACACCTGATTGAAACACCTTGGGAGGGATGGTATTGAACCGGATCGAATGCGCGCACGTCACCTACAGCTATGAAGCCCACAGCCGCCGGGAGACTGTGCTGCACGACCTGTCGTTCACGGCGGCCGACGGCGAATTTCTCTGCATCGTCGGCCAGTCGGGCTGCGGCAAGACCACCCTGCTCCGCCTGCTCGCCGGGCTGGCCTTCCCGAACGGGGGCGCGGTGCGGGTCGGCGGCGCGCCGGTCACCGGGCCGGGCACCGACCGGGCCATCGTCTTCCAGAACTACACCCTGTTCCCCTGGATGAGCGCCCGCAAAAACGTCATGTTCGGCATCGCGCAGGCGCGCAAGGGGCTGTCCAAAGCCGAGACCGCCGCGCTGGCCGACGAATACCTCGAAAAGGTCGACATGCTGCGCGCGGCCGACAAATACCCCTACCAGCTCTCGGGCGGCATGCGGCAGCGGGTGGCGCTCGCCCGCTCGCTCGCGATGGACACCGGCATCCTGCTGCTCGACGAGCCCTTCGGCGCGCTCGACGCCAGGATCCGGGGCGAGCTCCAGCGGCTGCTCGAGACCCTGTGCACGGGCGAAAAGCAGAAAAAAACGGTCATTTTCGTCACCCACGACATCCACGAGGCCGTCTTTCTGGCCGACCGGGTGCTCTATATGGCGGATGGGCGGATCGTCCGGGAGCTGCCCGTCGATCTGCCCCGCCCGCGCGCCGACCTGTGCTGCGCGGACGCCGACCGCCTGTGCGCCGCCCGCCGCGAGCTGCTCGGCTGGTTCGACCGCACCGAAACGGAGGTGCAGGTATGACCCTCCGCCGCCGTTTCGTCCTCGTCCACATCCTGCCCATCGTCCTCATCGGCCTCGTCCTGTTCGCGCCCAAGGCCCGCCCCGGCCTGCGCCCGTGCGGCGCACTGCTGGCCGCCGCCGGGGTGATCGAGCTGCTCTTTCTCGCCGCCCTCGCCCGCCGGAAGCGGGCGGTCGAACCCGCCACCGCGCCCTGCGACACCGTGACCCTGGTCTGGGCGCTGCTGACCGGCTGGGAGCTCGCGACCTCGGTGCTGCACCTCGCCCACCCGGTGCTCGTCCCCGCGCCCGAGAACGTCTTTGACACCTTCCGCGAGCAGCCGCTCGTGCTGCTGCGCAACATCGCGTCCTCCCTCGAGCTGCTGGCCATCGGCTTCTCGATCGGGCTGGCGCTCGCCGTCCTGCTCGGCCTGTTCGCTGGGTGGATCCCCCGCCTGCGCGCCTTCGCCTACCCGATCGCCAACGTGATGGCGCCCATCCCGGCCGTGGTCATCTCGCCCTATCTGGTGTCCCTGATGCCCTCGTTTCGCAGCGCATCCGCCCTCGTCATCGTGCTCGGTGTGTTCTGGCCAACCTTCCTCGGCACGATCAACCGGGTCACCTCGATCGAGCCCCAGATTCTGGACTCGGCGCGCATGCTCCAGCCCGACAACCGCACGATGATCTTCTCGATCCTGCTGCCCTATGTCCTGCCGGGCGTGATCTCGGGGCTCAAGGTCAGCATGACGACCTCGCTGCTCATGCTCAACTTCGCCGAGCTCATGGGCGCGACGAGCGGCATGGGGTACTATGTCCAAAACAGCATCACCTACGCCAATTACGCGCACGCGGTCGCGGGCATCATCGTCATCGGCGTGGTGGTGACCGTCTTAAACGCGCTCATCACAAAATTCCAGAAGTTCGCCATCCGCTGGCATTGACGCAAACCTCTCGTTGACAATCTGCACTTTCCTGCTATAATGGGGGGTAGCCGCCGAAGGGCGGCCAACCCTATCAAATGAACAGAATCATAGGAGGAATCCTATCTATGCGCAGAAAAGACCGGGAGCGGGACGCCGATTTTGCCTGGCGCGTCCTGGAAACCGCCCCTTACGCCACCCTTTCGACCGTCAACAAGGCGGGCGAGCCCTGCAGCGTGCCGGTGTCCCCGGCGCGGCTGGGTGACGCCATCGTCTTCCACTGTGCGGTCGCGGGCGAGAAGCTGGACAACCTGACGGCCAACCCGGCTGTCTGCCTGAGCGCGGTCAGCCGCGCCGCTAGTCTGGCCGAGCAGTACACCATGGCCTACGACTCGGCGGTCTTCCACGGCCGGGC
>CAMEPU010000083.1 GCA_945932315.1 uncultured Clostridia bacterium | reverse complement strand
CACAATACCGCGATCGCTGCGCTGATGAGCATGCTCAATGCGTTCTACGACAAGGGTGTCAACCGCGCCGAGTACAAGACCCTGCTCAAGCTGCTCAATCCCTTTGCGCCCCATATCACCGAGGAACTGTGGCAGATGCTGGGCGAGACCTCACTCCTGTCCCTCGAGACCTGGCCGGACTACGATCCGGACAAGACCGTCGACGCTTCGATCGAGATCGGCGTGCAGATCAACGGCAAGCTGCGTTCGACCGTGAAGCTGCCGATGGACTGCGAGCAGCAGGTCGCGATCGACACCGCGCTGGCCGATCCCAAGATCGCCGCTGCGGTCGAGGGCAAGAATATCGTCAAGACCATCGTTGTCAAGAACAAGATTATCAACATTGTTGCAAAATAAGAAAAAATTCTCTTGACAGCGCATGCTAAAACAGATATAATAATCTTACCGTTTCAACGGATAGCTATGCCTGTTTCTAGACAAGCACGGAAATTCGCTGAAAACGCAGGCGTCCTCTGGGACGCGCGGAGGGAGGGAAAATAATGTCGGAAGTCCATATTAAGGAAAACGAATCCCTGGACAGCGCTCTGAGAAGATTCAAGAGATCCTGTGCCAAGGCAGGCGTACTTTCCGAGCTCCGCAAGCGTGAGCATTATGAGAGCCCGAGCGTGAAGCGCCGCAAGAAGTCGGAGGCTGCACGCGCCAAGAAGCGCAAGTACAAATAATTTTCCGAACCCAAGACCGGAAGGACGTTTGTCCTTCCGGTTTTATCTTTTCTCCAACGGCTGCCTTTGGAATTTCTTTTGCCTTTGTTCACAGTTCGTTTTCAGAATCGTCATGGTTCGTCCACGCAATCTCCATATTTTATGGTTATAATGAGTACATCAGATCGGGAGAGATTTCCCCCATCTCTCCGGTCTGGAGGTACATATACCCCATATCTCAACTCTTTTTTATCCCCACTATGGCTGCCGATCCCCCAAAAGGCAGCCTCCGAACGGACCGCCGGGCCGTCCCCCGACCCGATGCGTTAACAATATTCCTTTTCTTTTCAATCTTACCCCATCCAAATGAAAAAACGTCCGCGACAAGCGGGCGTTTTTTCATTTAATACCGCCGCAGCCGGGGGCGCACCAGGCGGTCGCGCAGGCGGGACCAGCGGAAGGGAAGGAGCGGATCAAGATAGGGGGTTCCGGAGAAGGTCTTCGTGGTGGCCATTGTCAGGAAGATAAGCGCGAGCGCGAGGGCGTAGCCCCAGCCGCCGAACAGCCAGGTCATGGCCAGCAGGAACAGGCGGGCGAACTTCATCGCGTAGCTCAGCTCGTAGGACGGCTGGTTGAACCCGCCGAGCGCCACAAACGCCATGTAGAGCATGGACTCGGCCGAAAACCAGCCCGATTGCACCGCGAAATCGCCGACCACGATGCCGGCGACGACCGAGAGCGAGGTGGATAGCTTTTCGGGCGTGCCCAGCGTTGCCAGCTTCAGGCCGTCGATGCCCAGCTCCAGAATGACAAGCTGCCAGAACACGGGCACGTTGGGCGGCTCTTTCAACAGCAGAAAGGATAGGCTGTCGGGCACCCAGCCCGGATGCTCGAGCAGCAGCAGCCAGGTCGGCGTGAGCAGCAGCATGAGGATCAGAACGGCGAAGCGCACGAGGCGCAGATAGGTGCCGGTGACGGGCGGGAAATAGTAATCGTTGGCCTCCTCGAGCACGTCGAAGATCGTCGTCGGCAGGGTGATGACCGAGGGGGAGTTGTCCACCAGAATGACGACGTCGCCCTCGAGCACCTGTGCCGCCGCCGTGTCCGGACGCTCAGTGAATTTGAAGCGGGGAAAGGGGTTGAGCCACCGGTGGGGGAGCAGAAGCTCGCACAGGCTCTCCTGATTCATGGTGAGCGAATCGACCCGGGCGTGCGACAGGATCGACTGCAGTTTCTGCAGCAGCACCCGGTCGACCCGGTCGTCCATGTAGCACAGGCACACGTCGGTGTGGGACGCGGTTCCGACCGAATAATATTCCATGCGCAGCGCGGAGGAGCGGATGCGCCGCCGGATCAAGGAGGTGTTCATCACGAGCGTCTCGACAAAGCCGTCGTGAGAACCGCGCAGCACCTTGTCTTTTTCCGGTTCTGCGTTCTCCCGCTGGGGATAGGTGCGCAGGTCGAGCAGAAGCAGCTTGTCAAAGCCGTCGACCGCGAGACAGGTCATGCCAGAGAGCACCGCCGTCGCCGCCTGCTCGACATCGTGACAGGTTTCGGCCTCGCAGTAGGGGACGGCGCGCACCAGAAAGGCGTCCGCGCCCGTCATCGCCCGGTCGTCCGGCTGGATGGAATAGAAAAATTCGAGGATTTTTTCAAACAGATCGTCTTTGCCAAAGCCGTCTATCAGGAAAAAGACGGCCTGCCGCCCGCCGATCGAGACCACCCGGCAGATGCTGTCAAAGTTGCGGTCGGTGTGCAGCAGGGTGCGCAGGCGCGTGGTGTAATGCTGGAAAGCCTCAGATGACATGGTAACCCCTCCCTTGTTGCAAAAAGTATGGCAAATCTGCAAAAAAATATACACATCGAACAAATGTATGATATAATAAAAAAGGAAGGAGGCTTGTCGATGGATGCACGCGCCCGCGTATTCAATCACCACGACCCATATGACCTGAAGGGAACGGAGGACGCTTTTGTCGCGGCCATGCGCGAGAACGCGCTCTTCCAGCAGGCGGGCTGCGCCGATTACGCCCGCATCCTGCGCGAGCAGGACTTCGACCCGGCGTCCATCCAGTCGATGCGCGATCTGGAGCGCCTGCCCTTCCTGCCGACCCTGTATTTCAAGCGGCACAAGCTGTTTGCGATGGACGAGAAAAAGCTGTTGATTCAGGCGACCAGCTCGGGCACGGGCGGCGTCAAGAGCCACATCGGCTTTGACAACCTCGGGATGTACTACGGCGGCCGCATGGTGCTGACCATGGCGCGCCGCCACCGGCTGTTCTCGCCCAAGCCGTGCAACTACCTGATCTTCGGATATGAACGTACCAAAGAGAACCAGACCGCGATCTCCAAGACCGCCTACGGCGCGACCTTCTTCGCGCCCGCCCTGCATCGCACCTACGCCCTGCGCTGGCGGAACGGCCAATACGAGCTTGATTTGGACGGCATGAAGCAGGCGCTGCTGCGGTACAGCAGGAGCCCGTTCCCGGTGCGCTTTATGGGCTTCCCGGCCTATACCTACTTTTTCCTCTCGTCCCTGCGGGAGGAGGGCATCCGGCCGCGGCTGCCCGTGGGTTCCAAGGTCATGTTCGGCGGCGGCTGGAAGCAGTTTTACACCCAGAAGGTGGAGAAGGAGACGGTCTACCGTCTGGTCGAGGAGGTGCTGGGCGTGCCCGAGAGCGGCTGCGTCGAGTTCTTCGGCGCGGTCGAGCACCCCATCCTGTACTGTGACTGCGCGCGCCATCATTTTCATGTGCCCGTTTACAGCCGGGTCATCATCCGGAACGTGGATACCCTGAAGCCCGTGCCCTACGGCACGCCCGGGCTGGTCAACCTGCTCACGCCGATGACCAAGAGCATGCCCATCCTGAGCGTCATGACAGACGATATCGGCATCCTGCACCCGCCCGGAAGCTGCGGCTGCGGTATCAGCAGCCCCTGGCTGGAGATTTTGGGGCGCGTCGGCGTCAAGGACATCGTCACCTGCGCGGCTGGTGCAGAAGAGTTTTTGAAGGGTTAGGAGGGACGGATATGCTGCTCATTCGCGGGAAACTTTGGGAGGACGGCCGCATGGAAGAGGCGATGGCCGATCTGGAAACCCACCTGACGCACGCGCTGTCCGGCCCGCCGCTCGACCCCATGCTGGTCGTGGACGCCTGCGACCGGTTGGCGCGGGCGATCGAGGCGGGCGAATACGCCGCTGCGCTCGAAGAGTTCCTGTCGGTGCATGAAGTCCCGCGGGAGATGGTCGATCAGGCAATCGGCCTGTTCCGGCGCGAGAGCCTGCTTTATAAGCTGCACATGGAGTTGGGAGAGGGCGCGCTCGAGCCGCTGTGCGCGGACGGTCACGTCTGGCAGCGCCGCCGCTTTCCGCTCGGCGTGCTCTTTCACATCGCGGCGGGCAATGTTGACGGCCTGCCCGCGTACAGTGTGGTCGAGGGGCTGCTCGCGGGCAATATCAACCTGCTCAAGCTCCCGTCGGCCGACGCCGGGCTGTCGGTGCGCCTGCTGCACGCGCTGACCCAGGTGGAGCCTGCTCTCGCCGACTATATCTATGTATTTGATCTGCCCTCGACCGACCTTGACGGCATGACCCGCTTGGCAAACCTGTCGGACGGCGTGGTCGTCTGGGGCGGGGACGAGGCCGTGCGCGCCGCGCGGCGGCTGGCGCATCCGGGCACGAAGATCATCTCGTGGGGGCATAAGCTGAGCTTTGCCTACGCCACGGCGGACGCGACGATGGACGATCTGCGCGCGCTCGCCCGGCACATCTGCCAGACCGGGCAGGTGCTCTGCACCTCGTGTCAGGGCTTGTATGTGGACTCCGACCGATTTCCGGTTGTGAAGCGGATGGCGGAGGAACTGTTCGCCGCGCTGCAGGAGGCCGCGCGCGAGCTGCCGCCTGTCGACCCCGGCCTGCGCGGACAGGCCACCCTGCGGCTGTACAACGAGCAGCTTGAGGCCGCCCACACCGGGCGGCAGGTGCTCCGCGGGGGCGGCGTCAGCGTGCTGCTCTGTCCCGACCGAGAGCTCGAACTCTCTTTCCTGCACGGCAACTGCTGGGTGAAGGGGCTGCCGCGCGACCGGCTGATCGAGACCCTGCGCGGCAAAAAAGAATACCTGCAGACCGCGGGCCTGCTCTGTGCCCCGGCCGACCGCCCCGTGCTGACCGAACTGCTCTGCCGGGCGGGCATCGTCCGGGTGACCGAGCCCGGGCTGATGAGCCGCACGGTCGCGGGCGAAGCGCATGACGGCACTTTCCCGCTGCGGGAATACACCCGGATCGCCGAGGGTCTCTGGTAAAAAGTGCATATGACCGAAAAAGGCGGCTATGGGCCGCTTTTTCGTGAGGTTTTCCGGAAAACAAAGCAAATGATTTGACGAAAAGCGGAAAACCGGATATAATAAACTGGATTGAAATTTGATTGTGGAGTTGTGGAAATGGCCAAATCAACCAAAGCCAAACAGGAATACGGCAACGAGAGCATCTCCTCGCTGAAGGGCGCCGACCGCGTCCGCAAGCGCCCGGGCGTCATTTTCGGCTCGGACGGCATCGAGGGCTGTGAGCACTCGGTCTTTGAGATCCTCTCCAATTCGATCGACGAGGCGCGCGAGGGCTACGGCAGCAAGATCATCGTCACCCGGTATGCCGACGGCTCGATCGAGGTCGAGGACTTCGGCCGCGGCGTGCCGATCGAATACAACCAGAACGAGGAGCGCTACAACTGGGAGCTGGTCTTCTGCGAGCTGTACGCGGGCGGCAAATACAAGAACGATTCGGGCGAGAACTATGAGTTTTCGCTCGGTTTGAACGGCCTCGGCAGCTGCGCGACCCAGTATTCGTCCGAGTACATGGACGTAACGGTCTGGCGCGACGGCTTCCAGTACGACCTGCATTTCGAGAAGGGCGAGAACAAGACCAAAGCCAAGACCGGTTTTATCAAAAAGGAATTCACCGGCAAGCGCACGGGCACCCGCATTCACTGGCGGCCCGACCTCGAGGTGTTCACCGATATCAACATCCCGCTCGAGTATTACACCGACGTCATCAAGCGGCAGGCGGTCGTCAACCCCAAGCTGCTGTTCACGCTGCGCGACCAGTCGGGCTCCAAGTTCGAGACCACCGATTTTTACTATGAGAACGGCATCGTCGATTACGTGGCCGAGCTGGCAGGGGAGAACGCCCTGACCTCGATCCAGAGCCTTTCGAGCGAGCGGCAGGGCCGCGACCGCGCCGACAAGGACGAGTACAAGGTTCGCCTGTCCTGCGCGTTCTGCTTTGTCCGCGCGGGCGCGCGCACCGAGTATTATCACAACTCGTCCTGGCTCGAGCACGGCGGCGCGCCGGACAAGGCGGTGCGCTCGGCTTTTGTCTCGGCCATCGACGCTTATCTGAAAAACGGCAACAAATATCAGAAAAACGAGAGCAAGGTCACCTTCCAGGACATCGCGGATTCGCTCCTGATCGTCACGAACTGCTTCTCGACCCAGACCTCGTACGAGAACCAGACCAAGAAGGCGATCACGAACAAGTTCATTCAGGACGCGACGACCGCCTTCCTCAAGGAAGGGCTCGAGGTCTATTTCATCGAAAACAAGCCCGAGGCCGACAAGATCGCTGAGCAGGTGCTCATCAACAAGCGCAGCCGCGAGCAGGCCGAAAAGGCCCGCCTCAACATCAAGAAGAAGCTGTCCGGCAATCTGGACATGGCCAACCGGGTGCAGAAGTTCGTCGACTGCCGCACGCGCGACGTCTCCCGCCGCGAGCTCTACATCGTGGAGGGCGATTCGGCGCTCGGCTCGTGTAAGCAGGGGCGGGACAGCGAATTTCAGGCCATCATGCCGGTGCGCGGCAAGATCCTGAACTGTCTCAAGGCCGAGTACGGCAAGATTTTCAAAAGCGAGATCATCACCGACCTGCTCCGCGTGCTGGGCTGCGGCGTCGAGGTGCAGAACAAGGCCAACCGCGACCTGTCCGCGTTTGACCTCGATTCCCTGCGCTGGAATAAGATCATCATCTGCACCGATGCCGACGTCGACGGCTACCAGATCCGGACGCTCATCCTGACCATGCTGTACCGGCTGGTGCCGACCCTGATTGAGAAGGGCTATGTCTATATCGCGGAGTCCCCACTTTACGAGATCACCTGCAAGGATAAGACCTATTTCGCCTTCACTGAGAGCGAGAAGGCCGCGATCCTGAAAAAGCTGGAGGGCAAAAAGTACCTGATCCAGCGCTCCAAGGGTCTGGGCGAGAACGAGGCCGAGATGATGTGGGAGACCACGATGAACCCGGCTTCCCGCCGTCTGATCCGGGTCGAGCCCGAGGACGCGCAGGCGACCGCCGAGATGTTCGACCTGCTGCTGGGCGACAACCTGACCGGCCGCAAGGAGTATATCGCGGAATTCGGCCACGAGTATATCGACCTGGCCGACATCAGCTAAAGGAGGCGTACCATGGCCAAGAAAAAGGAAAAACTGCCGGTGCGCCACTCGGACGGCCCACCGCTTGAACCCAGCCTGCAGCCGATCACCGAGACGCTGCGGAAAAACTATATGCCCTATGCGATGAGCGTCATCATCTCGCGCGCGATTCCCGAGATCGACGGCTTCAAGCCCTCCCACCGCAAGCTGCTGTACACTATGTACAAGATGGGGCTTTTGAACGGCAAGCTCACCAAGTCTGCCAACATCGTCGGCCAGACCATGAAGCTCAACCCCCACGGCGACAGCGCCATCTACGAGACCATGGTTCGCCTGACCCGGGGCAACGAGGCATTGCTGACCCCGTTTGTCGAGTCCAAGGGCAACTTCGGCAAGGTCTATTCGCGCGATATGGCGTACGCGGCTTCCCGTTATACCGAGGCCAAGCTGGCACCGATCTGTCAGGAGATCTTCCGCGACATCGACTGCGACGCGGTCGACTTTGTGGATAACTATGACGGCGAGATGAAGGAGCCGACCCTGCTGCCGACCACCTTCCCGAATATTCTGGTTTCGGCCAACACGGGCATCGCGGTTGGCATGGCGAGCGCGTTCTGCGGCTTCAACCTGCACGAGGTCTGCCGCACGGCGATCGCCTGCATCAAGGACCCCGACCACGACGTGCTCTCGACCCTGCCCGCGCCCGATTTCCCGACGGGCGGCGAGCTGCTCTGGGACGAGGCTGAACTCCGCAAGATTTACGAAACCGGCCGCGGCTCCTTCCGTGTCCGCGCGAAGTGGAGCTATCAGAAG
>CAMEPU010000082.1 GCA_945932315.1 uncultured Clostridia bacterium | reverse complement strand
CGATGCCGAAGGAGGCCAGACCGCCCAGAATGGCGAAGATGACGGCGAGCCACTTCCAGTTTTTGCCGAGACCTTTTTCAATGTAGTACATGGGGCCGCCCTTGTGGACGCCGTTTTCGTCGGTCGAGCGGTATTTCATCGCGAGCGCGATCTCAGAGTACTTGGTGCACATGCCGAAGAACGCGGAAACCCACATCCAGAACACAGCGCCCGGGCCGCCGACGAAGATCGCGCCGGTGACGCCAGCGATGTTGCCGGTGCCGACCGTGCCGGCCAGCGCGGTGGTGACCGCCTGGAAGGGGGTCAGGTTGTTGCCGTGATCCTTCTCGGACTTGCGGAACAGCGTGCCGACGGTGTTCTTGAGGATGTAGCCGAACCAGCGGACCTGAATCCAGCCGGTGCGGAAGGTCAGGTACACGCCCGTGCCGACCAGCAGCGCCAGCATGATGGGACCCCAGACGAAGCCGTTGATCTTACTGTTGATTGAGGTGATGACGTCTAACATACTTTTCTTCCTTTTCTATGTAATATAAACTTGCGCAAAGAAAAATGGGAAGTGCGGCGCTGACGCCACGCTTCCCATCAAGATGATTCTTACATAGAAATAGAGCACACATACCCCATTGTATGGTGAAACATCTCTGTCCTTTTGCCTGAGAGTTTGGCGGCGAAAATCTGCCGCTTGCCCCTTCGGCCCCCGCGTGGTGCGAGCGTCTCCAGAGTGCCATCCGTTCACAGTCCCTGTACCTGAGAGCGTTACCCCTTCGGCGGATCCCGGAAGATCACTTCTCTGTGAACATCGTCTGGCCTTTGTTCGGTTGTCCGTTTGACAGAGACAATTATACACGTTTGGCGGACAGAGTGCAAGCGCAAATAGCCGGACTTGCATGAGATACGGAAAACCTTCGGCAAAAACGCGATTCCACCGAAAAAGCTGCAAGCAAGTCAGAAAAGAAAGAAGAAGTTTTGAGAAAAACGGGGAAAAATTGCGGCTGTGCGGGTGACGCCGGCCTTATGCGTCGGGCTTGAGAGCGGTGACCTGCAGGCCGTTTTGCCGGCGGAACTGGGCGGGCGAGCAGCCGACGCGCTGGGTGAACAGCGTGATGAGGTTGCTGCTGTTCGGATAGCCGACCTGTGCCGAGATCTCGGCGACCGAAAGATCGGTCGTGAGAAGCAGGGATTTGGCCTGATCAATGCGGGAGTAAATGATGAAACTGCTGGGGGAGAGACCGGTCATCTCCTTGAACAGGTGCGAAAAGTAATAGTCGCTCAGCCCGGCGATCTCGGCGAGCTGGTGGAGCGTCATCTTTTCGCCGACGTGGGAGCGGATATAGGCGATCGTCCGGGTGAGGGAGTCGTCGTTTTTGCGCACCCGCGAGGAACTGACCGGGTTTTCGAGCAGCGCCATCAGCCGGTAAATGCGGTTGGAGCTGGCGAGCACGCTCTCGGTGCCGCCTGTGTCATAAAAGTCGATCATTTCCTGCATGAGCCGGCCGATTTTGGCGTTGTTCGGGCTGTCGATCAGCACACCGCTGGTTTCATTGATATACTTGCACAGCTCGTGCGCCTGAGGGCCGTCGAAATGCACGAAGAAAAACTCAAGATCGTCCCTGGCATAGTAGTAGTGCGGCTGGCGGCAGTCGAAAAACAGTACCTGCCCCGGGCCTGCGCTGTACGCGCCCGACTCCAGCTCGAGGTGGAAGGTTCCGCTGCAGACGTAAACCAGCAGCAGGGGATAGAAGGTTTCGCGCTTGATATAGTATTCACTGGTGCAGAAAAAGTGTCCGCACATGGTCTGATGGTAGAAAAGCTTCTGTGTTTTTTCCGTGGGGGAGAAGAAGAAAAATTTTGACTGCGGCAGTACGCCGACTTCGAATATTTGCATGTAGTCCCTGCGCTTTCCGGCAAATCCAGATATTTGCCAATCCCTGTGTTGCTGATTTCATTTTAGAGTCAAAAAGAAAGTTTTGCAAGATTTTTTCAAAAAGTCCAAGTGGTCATGAATTTTTGGAGATCGCCTTGAAATAGCGGGGCGGGTAGCCGGTGACCTTTTTAAACAGGCGGGAGAAGTAGTTCGCGTCGTAGATGCCGACCTGAACCGCGATCTCGGAGACCGAAAGCTCGGTGGTCTGCAGCAGCTCGAGCGCGCGCAGCACGCGGGCGCGGTTGAGGTAGTCGATGGGCGAAAGCCCGGTATACCGCTTGAAGATCGTCCGGAAGTGGCTCAGCGTAATGCCGCTCGAGGAGGCGATCGCCTCGAAGTCAATGTTCCGCGCCAGATTTTCCTCGATCTCGGCGAGCACGCTGTCAATGAAATCGCGCTGCCAGGAGCTGCTTTGACGCATCTGGGTGAATTGCTGATTCAGCATGCGGGAGAGGAGAATCAGCAGCTGCTCGAGAAGCAGGCGTTTCATTTCGGCAAAGCCGAGCGTCCGCTCATTCTGTTCGTTGAGAATGCTTTGATAAAGCAGGAGGATACGTTCGGTTTCCGCCCGGTTCAGATGCAGCAGATTGTTGAAATCGACCGGGTTGTCCGCATCCTCCAGCTCAGCGCGCAGCAGAAGGGGAACGCCCGCGCTGCGGGATTCCCGTTCGAAGGCGCGCAGCTCACGCACGCGGCGGGAGGGGGCGGCACTCTCGGACAGACTGTGCTCATGCAGTGCGTCGAGCAGAAGTTTGGTCGCGCGCGGAGAGACGTTGGGTGCGAACTGACAGTACATAATAAAGGTGTTTTTGTCCGGGCGGAACACGTGGGGCTGATCGGGGCGGATCAGGAACAGATCGCCCGGGATCAGGGGCGCCCGGGTGGCGGGCGTCTGGATTTCACAGCTGCCCCGCACAATCAGCGCGAGCTCATAGCAGTCGTGCTGGTGCACGGGCGAATCCTGCGCGGCCTTCATGTCGGAATGGATCATCGTGACGCCGGAATCATCCGGTGTACTGCGGTAATGGTACGGGATCATGACCGACCTCCAAAACAAATATAATAAAGTGCGGGAACGGGAGTTTGATAAGCGAGAGAAAAAGCTGATTTGAATTATCCTGATAAGAAATTTTGCTTTTAAATATAAAATTTGAAACAAAAAGATGAAAAATGATTAGAACTTTATTTTTATCTTTAAATTCAGTATAAATGAAAAAGCAAGAAAAAACAATTATAATTAAAAATTCAGCAAAAAGCACAAGAGACGAGAGGGGGAATTGCCAGAATTAATAAAGCAAAAAAAATAAACCTTGTTTTGTGCTATTTTTCGAATTGTTCTATTCTAACGGCAAAATAAACAAAGTGATAGAATTAAATCAACATAAAAATTCTATTTAGAGCGAAAAACGAAATTAATAAAGAGAAAAATAAGAATAAAATCGCGAGTAATAAAAAAGCAAGATATACAAATAAAAGAAAGGAGTATTTGACAGAAACGTCTTTTCACCGGTCAAACCGGAACGGTGCGGCCGGCGGAATATAAAGAGAAAAGAGAAAGGATGGATGAAAGCAATGAGTTTATCCAAAAAGGGCGGAGCCGTGCAGGTCATGAAAGACTGGGCCATCGTCGGCGCGATGGTTGTGGTCTATCTGATCTTCGCGGTGCTGTCCCCCAACTTCCGCACAGCCGAAAATGCGATTCTGCTGCTGCGACAGGTTTCGATCATCGCCATCATGGGCTGCGGCATGAGCTTCGCGATCATTGGCGGCAACTTCGACCTGTCGGTCGGCTCGCTGCTCAGCCTGTGCTGCTGCATGTGCATCGACCTGCATGACAAGATCGGCCCGGTTCCGGCCATGGCGGTCACCCTGCTCGTCGGCTGCGCAAGCGGTCTGGTCTGCGGCTTCCTGGTCGGCCATCTGCGGCTGAACTCGATGATCGTCACGCTGGGCATGATGAACGTGCTGCAGGCGCTGACCCTAATGTACACCGGCGGCTCGTCGGTCATGCTGAAGGATCAGAACGTCTGGTTTGGCCAGATCGGCAAGGGCTCTCTGGGCCCGATCCCGTACGTCACCATCATCATGGTCGTCTGTATCGTGGTTTACGCAACGCTGCTCAACAAAACGGTGTTCGGACATCACGTTCTGGCGGTCGGCTCCAACGATGAGGCCTGCCGGTTCAGCGGCATCAACGACCGCAAGGTCGTCCGCAACACCTTTGTCTTGTCCGGCCTGTCGGCGGCCATCGCGGCCATCCTGCTGTGTTCCCGCGGCGGCGCGGCGCAGACCACCATCGGTCAGGGCTATGAGTTTGATGTTATCACCGGCGTCATTCTGGGCGGCGCGAGCCTGAACGGCGGCAGCGGCAACATCGTCAAAACCTTCATCGGCGTCATGATCATCGGCATTCTGAAGAACGGCTTTGTCATCGTCGGTCTGCCGTACTACCTGCAGTGGCTGGCACAGTGCGTCATCATTCTGCTGGCGGTATACGTTGCGATCCAGTCCGAGAGAAAGAAGGGAACGAAATGAGTCTGAAAAAAGTAAAAGCTTTCATGAGCCGGCATACG
This sequence comes from uncultured Clostridia bacterium, assembly GCA_945932315.1. Taxonomy (GTDB): domain Bacteria; phylum Bacillota; class Clostridia; order Oscillospirales; family Butyricicoccaceae; genus Butyricicoccus. The sequence goes on along the minus strand of CAMEPU010000082.1, from coordinate 3,504 downwards.
GTCGTCCCGATTCTGCTCGTCATTTTCGTTCTGGCCTCCGTGCTGGTTGCGGGCTTCTTCGATATCCGGAATCTGTTCAACATCCTCAACCAGAACGCGATCAAGGGCATTATGGCCATCGGCATGACCTTCGTCATCATCAACGGCTACTTTGATATGTCCCTCTGCACGCTGATCTCGCTGACGGCGGCGCTGAGCTGCGGCCTGCAAAGCTCGATCGGGCTCGTCCCCGCGATTCTGGTGTCCCTGGCCGTCGGCCTGATCGTCGGCGCGATCAACGGCTTCCTGGTCGCGAAGGCCGGCATCAACGCCTTCGTCGTCACCCTGGCGCTCATGCTCGGCTGCCGCTCGCTGTCCTACCTGTACAGCCAGGAGCAGTCCATCCTCGCGACCAACGACCTGTTCACCGATTTCGGCATGGGCCGTCTGCCCTTCGGCATGAGCTACATCAGCGTGCTGTTCATCGTGATGCTGCTGATCGCGCATTACGTCCTGCGCTACACCAAGCACGGCCGCAACACCTATGCGGCAGGCGGCAACGCGAACGCCGCGTTTAACGCCGGCATCAACGTCACCCGCACCACCTTTATCAATTTTGTCATCTGCGGCTTCACGGGCGCCCTGGGCGGCGTGCTGTACGCGGCGCAGAGCGGCGCGTCCTCGCCCCCGCTCGGCTGGCCGGATATGCACATGCTGGTCATCGCGGGCGTCGTCTTGGGCGGCAGCAAGCTGACGGGTGGCGTCGGCAACATCTGGTACACCTGCGGCGGCGTCATGATCCTGGGCATCGTGGCCAATGTCATGAACCTGCTGAATGTACAAACCTATGTTTCCACGATGGTCACCGGTATGATTATGATCGGTGTACTGTATCTGGATAAAGTTTTGACCGAGAGAAAGAAGAAAGAGAGCCTGACCAACGCATAAGCGGAGGACAGGACGAGAACGAAGGAGGAAAAAATAATGACTAAGAAGAGACTGTTCGCGCTGCTGTGCGCAGCAACCATGACCCTGACCATGACCGGCTGCTTTGGCGGCGGCAATGCATCCAGCGGCGCCGCGTCCGGTGCGGCATCCGGCGGCGCGTCCTCGGCCGCAGCATCCGGCGATTCCATCGTCATCGGCATGACCGTCAACAACGCGGGCGCCGACCCCTACCAGACCGCTTACTATTCGGCCGCTGAGGCGCACGCCAAGGAGCTGGGCGTCGAGCTCAAGCTGCTCGATCCCGTCGGCGACGTCACCAAGCAGCAGAACCAGATTCAGGACCTGATCTCCATGAACTGCGACGTCATCGTTCTGTGGCCCTGCAACGCTGAGGCCGGCGTCGCTCTGGCGAAGCAGGTTCAGGCCGCGGGCATCCCGCTGATGACCGCGAACAACGACGTCGCCGAGGAAGGCCGTCAGTATGTCACCTGCTATGTAGGCCCCTCCAACATTCTGGAAGGCCAGCAGTCCGCTGAGCAGATGGTAGCCGATATCGGCACCGACGCGAAGGTTCTGTACATCGAGGGCCAGGCCGGCTACACCGCTTCCGAGGAGCGCCACGAGGGCTTTGAGAAGGGCATCGAGGGCACCAACATCGAGGTTCTGGACTATCAGATCTCGGACGGCAACCGCGAGAAGGCGCAGCAGGTCATGGAGAACTACCTGGTCAAGTACGCCAAGGGCACGGTTGATGCGGTCTTCTGCATGGACGACAACCTGGCCATCGGCGCGATCAACGCGATGAAGGCCGCCGGCCGTGACGACATCAAGGTCTATGCGGCAGCCTGCGGCGACTACAACACCCTGACCTACATCCGCGAAGGCTCTCTGGGCGGCACTGCGATGCAGTCCCCCATCATTGACGCGGAGACCGCGATCGACTACGCCGTACGCATCGCAAAGGGCGAGACCATTTCCGATTACAACAACTACATGGAGACCCCCGTCGCAACGCCCGCAAACGTTGATTCCCTGAACATCACGGAGTGGTAATCTGAGAAAACCGCATTCCCTCCCCGCACCCCGGGGAGGGAATCCCACAATCCTGACAGAAAGAATTGGTGGATCAAATATGAGTCAAACGAACGAATTCGTCCTGGAAATGAAGAATATCAACAAAACATTTCCGGGCGTCAAGGCGCTGAACGGCGCCTGCCTCGACCTGCGCTACGGCGAGGTCCTGGCGCTCTGCGGCGAGAACGGCGCGGGCAAGTCCACCCTGATGAAGGTGCTTTCGGGCGTCTATCAGCCTGACCCCGATTCGGGAGAGATCCTCTATCAGGGCAAGCCGATCCGCTACACCAATCCGAACGAAGCGAAGAAAGACGGCATTGTGCTGATCTTCCAGGAGCTTTCCTTGGTCATGGATCTCTCGGTCGCCGAGAACATCTACCTGGGCAGCCTGCCCATGAAGAGCGGCCGGGTCGATTGGAAGAAGCTCTATGCCGATACCCAGGTCGTGCTCGACCGTCTGGGCTGCCCGGCCAGCCCCAAGGACCCGATCTCCTCGCTGCCGATCGCGCAGCAGCAGATGATCGAGATCGCCCGCGGCATCGCGCTGGGCGCTAAGGTGCTCATCCTCGACGAGCCCACCTCGTCCCTGACCGAGCGCGAAAAGAACTACCTGTTCGACATCATCCGCAAGCTCAAGTCCGAGGGCGTCGGCATCGTCTACATCTCTCACAAGATGGACGAGATCTTTGAGATCAGCGACCGCGTGCTGGTATTCCGCGACGGTCAGCCGACCGGCAAGTTCAATACGAAGGACATCACGCTGGACGACATCGTGCAGGCCATGATCGGCCGCACGCTGGACGGCTATTTCCACAAGTGCAAGGCCGAGCCGGGCGAGGAGGTGCTCCGGGTCGAGAACCTCTCCCTGAAGGGCGTTTATAAGGACATCTCCTTCCATGTCCGCCGCCGTGAGGTCGTCGGCTTCTACGGTCTGGTCGGCGCGGGCCGCTCCGAGATCATGGAGACCATCTTTGGCGTCCGAAAGGCCGATTCGGGCAAGATTTTCCTGAACGGCAAGGAGAGTCAAATCCGCTCGAGCGTGGACGCCGTCCGCAACAAGATCGGTTTCGTCACCGAGAACCGCAAGGAGCAGGGTCTGGTCCTCGACAAGTCCTGCCGCGAGAACATCGCGCTGGCCAAGCTGCCCTGGATCTCGAAGGCCGGTTTTGTCGATGAAAAAGCGACCCACGACATCTACGACGAATATCACGAAAAAATGCGCATCAGCTCCCCCTGCTCGGAGCAGATCATCAAGTACCTGTCCGGCGGCAATCAGCAGAAGGTCGTCATCGGCAAGTGGCTGACCATCGGCCCCGACCTGCTGATCCTGGACGAGCCAACCCGCGGCATTGACGTCGGCTCCAAGTCCGAGATTCACAAGCTGATCGCCGAGCTGGCGGAAAGCGGTCTCGCTGTCATCGTCATCTCGTCCGAGATGCCCGAGATCATGGGCGTTTCCAACCGCATTTACACCATTGCGCAGGGTATCATCACGAACGAACT
>CAMEPU010000081.1 GCA_945932315.1 uncultured Clostridia bacterium | reverse complement strand
AGGATGATGAGATCAAATTCCTCCCGCCGGGCCATGTCCACGGCGGTGACGCCGTCATAGGCCGCCTCCACCTCGTATCCCTCGTTCTGCAGGTTAAAGGTGATCCCCTTTACAAGCAGTTTTTCATCGTCCACTACCAATATTTTCATTCCTTATCCTCCGTGCAGACAAGATAGCGTATGTTCTCGATCAAACTCGGGCCGATGCCCTTAACATTGTCCAGCTCCTCAATGGTCCGGAAGGGACCGTTCTCCTCCCGGTAGGCGATGATGCGCCGGGCCAGGGCAGGGCCGATGCCCTCCACCGCGATGAGCTCCTCCTCCGTGGCGGTGTTGATGTTCACCGGCACGATCTCCTGCTGCTGCCGGTCCTCCCGCTCCGTGGTGATCTGCCAGTCCCCCTCCCGGACCCGGGAGGCCTTGTACAGAAACATGGACACTGCAAACAGGACTGCCAGCAGCAGAAGTGCTATTTCCGTTTTTGTCAAATGAATTCGTTTTTTCACTGTTGACTACACCCTATTTTGTGTTTATAATTTGATAAAAAGACCGACATTTGCGTTTGGGATATTTTATTATAACATAATCGGAGTTAAACGACCATGAAAATTCGCCGCTTTTTTTCAGTTTTTTTGCTATCCGTCCTTTTGGCGGTCCTCTTTCTGACCCCCACGGCCTATGCGCTGGAGGAGCCGGTTCTGGACGCCCGGAACGCCCTGCTCATGGACGAGACCAACGGGCGGATGCTCTACGGTAAGGCGGAAAAAGAGAAGGCCTACCCCGCCAGCATCACCAAGATCATGACCGCGCTCGTCACGCTCGAGCACTGCTCCGACCTCGAAGCGACGGTCGAGGTGCTCGAGGAGGACTTCCAGGGCGTGGCCTCGGACGCGTCCAAAGCCGGCTTCAAGGTCGGCGAGGTTGTCCGTATCCTCGACCTGCTCTACGGCCTGATGCTGCCCTCGGGCAACGAGGCCGCCAACGTCCTCGCCCGCGTGGTCGCCGGATCGGTCGACCGCTTTGTCCTGCTGATGAACCAGCGCGCGGCCGAGCTCGGTTGTGAGGGCACCCACTTCGTCAATCCGAACGGCCTGCATGATGACAACCACTACACCACGGCCTACGACCTCTATCTGATCGCCCGCGAAGCCATGCAGCACGAGACCTTCGCCGAGATCGCGAACACCGCGCAGAAGACCCTGCCCGCGACCAACCTGCAGGCCGAGCGCAAGGTGTACACCACCAACATGCTGATCTTCAACCGGAGCTACGATTCCTACTACGCCTACTGCAAGGGCATCAAGACCGGTTACACCTCGCAGGCGGGCTACTGTCTGGTCTCGACCGCCGAGCGCAAGGGCAGCCAGCTCATCTCGGTCGTGCTGGGCTGCGAGCGCGGCGAGAAGACCTATTACAGCTCGTTCTACGAGACCCGCCGCCTGTTCGAGTGGGGCTATGAGAACTTCACGTACAAGACCCTGCTCGAACAGAACGAGCAGATCAAGAGCATCGGCGTCCGCCTGTCCACCCAGAGCGACCAGGTGGTGCTGATCGCGAAGAATGAGGTCGCCGCCACCGTGCCCATCGACGTCGAACCGGGCGACATGGAGCGCGTGTACGACGTGCCCGACACCGTGGACGCGCCCATCAGGGCGGGCGACAAGCTGGGCACGGTCACCCTGCAATACAACGGCGTGACCTACGGCGAGACCGACCTCGTCGCCCTCAACGACATCACGATGTCCGAGGTGCTCTATTACGCGGACAAGCTCGAAAACTTCTTCCGCTCTCCCCGGTTCCGCGTCGGCCTGCTCGTGCTGGTCGTCCTGCTGATCCTGTACATCTTCGCCTACATCGTGCGCGCCCGCAACCTGCGCGCCCGCCGCACCCGCCGCAGCCGCCAGCGCCGCCTCGAGCAGTATGAGCGCGAGGACGCCGAGCGCCGCCGCCGCGAGGACGCGGCCACCCCGACCGTCCGCCGCCCGGAGGACCGGGAGCGGAGAAAATAATTAAAAAATACAGCCGCCGGATATTCTGAACTGGAATGTCCGGCGGCTGCTTTCATTTGTTCTTTCCGCAGCAGCGTTTGTACTTTTTCCCGCTGCCGCAGGGGCAGGGGCCGTTTTTCGACGGCTCGGGCGGCTTTGCAGGCTGAAACGGCGGATTCCAGCCTCCAATGTCCGTCGGCGGCGCGAACATCGGGGGCTGGGACCGCTCGTCCATCACTCGAAGCTCGAGGGGCGTGTATCCCCGGTTCGCTATCATGCGGCTGTTGTTGTTGAGTTCGATGTAAAGCGGTATGAAGTCCCGCACCGTGCGCTCCTTCAGCCCGTGGGCGCAGAGCATGTTCAGTTCGTTCAGAATGTCCTCGGCCGAAAGTCCGATCTCGATATAATCCTGAACCTCGAGCAATGCATCCTCAGCGGTGCAGTACGGCATATCTTTCTCGATCGTCCGCAGGAATTTCAGCATGGCCGCCCGCTGCGGGCTGTCCGGGTAATACAGATCATCCGCGTACCGCAGAAACTCCTCCCGCGGCAGGATGCACCACGGCTTGCCGCGCTGTTCTTCGCGCAGGTCGAAATAATCCTCTGGCGAGATCGCATACAAATGCTCGGCGATCAGCTCCCGTTCCATCGGGTCGGACGCGGGCGCGTCCGGTTCGAAGCACTCTCTGCCCAGAATCGCAAAGCCGTTGTTCGCCTCATGGCGCATAATCTCGGCAAATGCGAGAAAGTCGGTCTTGGAAATTGTTTTATTTTGCCAGTTATAGATTTCATACAGCTTTTTCAGCGGGATGATACCATACAGGCGCTTTGCGGCCATGCAATAGGCAAACAATGTGTCCTGCGTCTCCTGCGGGATGCGCAGGGCGCGATACATTTCCAGAAGCCGTCCCGGCTCATACATCTCCGGTAAATCGGCGAGGTCTTCCAGATCTTCCTCCGGATCTTCCTCCTCAAAATCGGCATACTGGGGCGGCGCTTCGCCCTTGCTGCGGATGACACCCGGAATATGCGTCGGCTCCTCCAGCTGGCGCAGGAACTTGCACTGAAACGTCCAGCAATCGCCGAAATCGAAAATATATTTGAACAGATCGCCCTTCTGAAATTTGAATTGAGACAGCTTGAACTTTTTGGTGGAACGGTCGCCCGGCTCCGTCGCCGGATGGACATACGCCGTCAGCGGATCCCACGCGTGATTGCTCATAAAGAACGCGTGCGCATGATCGTCGTCGAACCCAAACGCGTTGAGGATCGCCTGATGGAGCTGAAACAGCGTCGCTTTCTGGGCAATCCGGATATGACGGTAGCAGCCGGTTCCCAGAGAAACACTGAAGACATAGGACTTTTCCACGTATATGCCCGCCTTTCCTTTTTCTTCCTCCATTATAGGATATTTTTCCGTCCATGACAAGAAAACCGGCGCAGCTTCTGCAAAAAATGCGGAAGCTGCGCCGGTATTTTCCATTTCAAAGGAGGATTACACCTCGTTGCCCACCGTGATCGTGTCCACGATCGACCAGAAGGTCTCTTCATAGGTCTCGAGCTGGGCGTGGTCGGGCGACCAGCGGACGGTGTAGCGGCCGTCCTCGGCGGCGAAGATGACGAGCAGCCACCGGCCCCCGTCGTGATCCTCATACGCGACCGTGCCCGGGCCCGCGTGCGCAAAGGTGCGCTCTTCGCAGGTCACGCCCGTGCCGCAGATGCCGAGCGCCTGCTTTTCGACGGTCAGCTCGACGCGGCAGTCGGGATCGGCCGACGGCCAGAACGCGATGGTGTGGCCAATGATCTCGGGGTCGGCCGGGACGTCCGCCGCGGGATCGGCCGACTCATCCGCCTTGGGGGTGGGATCGGCCAGCTCGTCGTACTGCTCATATTCCCAGTCTGCGGACAGGGTCACCGACATCGAATCGCCCGCGCGGTCGTAAACGACCGGCTCTGCCGCGGGCTCAGCTTCAAGCACCTCCCAGGTGCGCGCGTCGACCTGGGCGGGATAGGTCTCTCGGATCATCTCCCCGCAGCCGACCCGCACGCGGTCGCCCTCGGCCACCTCGATGGCCTCAAGGCCCCGGGTGCCGAAGGTCACCTGATCGCTGCTCTTAAACAGCGCGCAGTCCTCGTCGACCGCGACGAGCACGGTCGTCGGGGTCAGGGCGAGCACCGTGCCCGTGAACTCCATCTCGGCCTTGGCCTTTCCAGAGGGCTCTATGGGTGCGGACGCGGATGCTGAAGACGATTTGGCCGGGGCGGGCTGGGAAGACGCCGCAGCGGATGACGCCGCGCCGGTCGCGCCGCCCGCGCAGCCGGTCAGCAGCAGCGCGCAGGCCAGAAGGATATGCAAGTGCCGTTTCATAGAGGTGCACCTCCGTGTTGATCTTATCAGTTTAGACGCGAGGGAGTGGAAAAAAGTTCCGGTTTTATCCAAAAGCGGGGGCGCAAACGCCGTCGAATTTGCCGCTTCAAGACGGAAAATCCCTGCCGGGGTGTCCGGCAGGGGTTTTTCATGCAGATGTTTACCGGGTGCCGAACAGGCGGTCGCCCGCGTCGCCCATGCCCGGCAGGATAAAACCGTTTTCATCCAGCGCGGGGTCGATGGCGGCGGTGAAGATCTCGACGTCCGGGTGCTCGCGCTGCAGCAGCTCGACAGCCTGCTCGGTCATGAGCAGGCAGAGCAGCTTGATGTGCCGCACGCCGCGCTCCTTGAGCGAGTTGACAGCCGCCGAGGCCGATGCGCCCGTGGCGATCATGGGGTCGATGATGATGACATCGCGCTCGGCGATGTCGACAGGCAGCTTGCAGTAATACTCAACCGCCTGCATGGTTTCGGGGTCGCGGAACAGGCCGATATGGCCCACCTTAGCCGCCGGAATCAGCTCCAGCATGCCCTCGACCATGCCGAGACCGGTGCGCATGACCGGGACAAACGCGATCTTCTTGCCCGTGATGACCCGGGCGCGGGTGTGCGCCAGCGGGGTCTCGAGACTGATCTCCTTGAGCGGAAGGTCGCGGGTCGCCTCATAGCACATCAGCATCGCGATCTCGCGCGCCGCCTCGCGGAACTCCTTGGCGCCCGTCTGACGGTCACGCATCAAACTCAGCTTGTGCAGGATCAGCGGGTGATCCATAACATGAACCTGTGCCATTGAAAGTGCCTCCTTCGGCGGGATCTTACTTCGAGTGCTTGGCTTCAATCGCGTGGATCTTCTCGATGCGGCCCAGATGGCGGCCGCCCTCGAGCTCGCCCTCCAGGAAGACGCGAACCATCTCAGCGGCCTCGCCGGGGCCGGTGATGCGCTCGCCCAGGCAGATGATCTGCGCGTCGTTGTGCAGGCGGCAGTACTTGGCGGCGAAGTGGGTCTGGCAGGCCGCAGCGCGGATGCCGGGAACCTTGTTCGCGGCGATCGAGATGCCGATGCCAGAGCCGCAGATCAGGATGCCGCGCTCGTGCTTGCCCTCCGCGATCGCGTTCGCGACCGCCTCAGCGGCGTCCGGATAGTCGTAGCGGTCGGCCGAGTAGCAGCCGTAATCGGTGAACTCATATTCGTCCTTCAGCATTTCCATCAGCTTGATCTTGAGCGCGTAGCCCGCGTGGTCGTTGCCGATTGCAATCGTTGCCATATTGCATTCCTCCAAAATAAGACGTATTTTATTTCTTCATTCGGTCCCGCATGCGCTCGGCCTGCGGCTTGCGCAGGTACACGGCGTCCAGCTCCTGCGGAGAGAGGGTTTTCCCGGCTGTAACCAGCGGGAGGGCGGCCATCGCCACGCCATAGGCGGACGGCCAGCGCAGGTGGGGCGGCGCGAGGCGCAGCGCGGGGCATAGGGTGCTTAATTTATTATAACACAGATCGGCCCCGTCTCCAACCAAAATTTCGGGCGCAGAGCCAATTTCGGCGCCCAGTTCGTCGATCGTCACCGCGCGGTCGGGGCAAAGGCGCTCGAGAACGTCCCCTTCCCGTCGAAACCGGGCGTGATAAACCTGACCGGCGCGCGCGTCCATGACGCAGTCGTACACGCCGTCGATACCGCGCAGGCCGTGCGCCATGGCCTCGAGGGTGGACACGCCCACGCAGGGCTTGCCCGCGCCGAGCGCCAGCCCCTTGACGGTGGCGACGCCGATGCGCAGGCCGGTGAACGAGCCCGGACCGGCCGCGACCGCGAAGACGTCCACGTCGGCCGGGGTCAGCCCCACACCCTCGAGCACGCCGGCCGCCAGCGGCAGCAGGGTGCGGCTGTGGGTCAGGCCGTTGTTCTGAAAGGCCGAGGCGACCAGCTTTTCGCCCTCGGTCAGGCAGACGGCGGCCGAGACCGCCGACGATTCCAGACTGCAAATCCTCATGCTTCCTCCTCCAGCGTAACCTCGCGCGTGCCCTCCGCCGCGCCGTAGACGATGCGCACGGTTTTCAGGTCGTCGGGCAGCGCCTCGCGGACGTTTTCGCTCCACTCGATCAGGACGATCCGCCGCCCGTCGAGATATTCCTCAAAGCCCAGCTCAAACAGGGCCTCGGGGTCCAGGATGCGGTACATATCAAAATGGGCGACGGGCGCGATGGGCGCGTCGTACTCGTTTGCGATGGCGAAGGTCGGGCTGGTGACCCGGCCGGTGTAGCCCAGACCGCGCAGCACGCCGCGCGCGAAGGCGGTCTTGCCCGCGCCCAGCTCGCCCTCAAGCGCGACCACCGCGCCCGGGCGCAGCCCCGCCGCGTATCGGGCGCCCAGCGCCTCGGTCTCCTCGGGCGAATGGGTGATGATCTTCATGGCATTTCCTCTGTGTTTCACGTGATATAGTTCATCTTATCACGCGGACGGGCGGTTTGCAAGGGCGGAGGGGCGCGAAACCGCCGGTTTCCCGCCGATTCTACCGCTGGTCGGTTGCCTTTTCGCGCCGCGCCGCTTACAATGGAAGCAGAAACGGAAAGGGATGAACGCCCATGCATGAAATCGACAACGCCGCCTTCGGCCGCTTTCTGGCCGCCCGGCGCAAGGAAAAAGGATTCACCCAGAAGGATCTCGCGGCCCGGCTCTTCGTGTCGGACAAGGCGGTCAGCAAATGGGAGCGCGGCCTGAGCATGCCCGACATCTCCCTGCTGATCCCGCTCGCCGAAAGTCTGGACGTCACGGTCGTCGAACTGCTCGAGGGCAGGCGGAGCGAGGGCGCCGGGCCGGACGCCGCGCGAACCGAGGAGCTCGTCCGCAGGGCGCTGACGCTCTCGGGGGAAACCCCCGAAAAACAGCGGCAGACGCGCAGGCGGCGCGGCCTGCTCTTCGGCGGCTGCGCGCTACTCTCCCTGCTCGAGCTGGCGGCGGCCTTCCTGTCAGGGCGGGGCTTTTCCGACTTCGCGGTCAGCTTCTGGACGTTCGAGCCGCTCAGCCTGATCTTCGGCGCGTACTTCTGGTGTTTTGCCAGGGAGCGGCTGCCCGCCTACTACGACGAAAACAGGATCAGCTCATACAGCGACGGATTCTTCCACATGAACGTGCCCGGTATGCGCTTCCACAACGGCAACTGGCCGCACATCATCCGGGTCGGGCGGATCTGGTCGGCGGTCGGCCTGATCGCCGCGCCGCCCGTCTGCCTGCTGCTGTCCCGGTTCGCGCTCGTGGGCGATATGGTGCTCCTGCTCCTGTACCTCGGCGGGCTGTTTGTTCCCATGCTCGTTGTCGGCAAAAAATATGAATAAAAAAACGCCCTTGCGGGCGTTTTTTTGAGTTTTATTTGCTTATGCGATGCCGAGCACCTGATAGACCTCGCCGCGGGTGAGCGCCTCGTCGGGGAGGAACGCGCCGCCCAGCTCGACATACCAGCCGTAGTCGCCCGCCGCATTCGCGTAACCGCGGCTCCAGTGCGCCGATACGTCGGTGTAGCGGTCAGCGCCCGCCCAGGTGAGCTTCTCGAACCGGGTCAGGACAACCGCCATCTCAGCGCGGGTGATCTGGTCGTCGCCGTGGAAATTGCCGTCGCTGCGGCCGGTGAAGATGCCCATCTCAGAGAGCACGTTGGCCGCCACGAAATACGCGTCATCCTCGGTCAGATCGGGATACAGGCTCTCCTTCTCCCAATCCTGCGGCTGATCGAGCAGCCCGTAGACCAGCATGGCCACATCGCCGCGGGTGATCAGTTCGCCTGCCAGAGGAACGAGGACGTCATCGATGCGGACCGTATCATCATCGCGGCCAGCGGTCGGATTGTCGCCGCCCGGAACGGCAGGATCGCCGATCTCGGTGCCTCCGCCGGGGTTCTCGCCCTCACCGGGCTTCTCACCTTCGCCGGGCTTCTCACCTTCGCCGGGCTTCTGACCCTCGCCGGGCTTCTGACCTTCGCCGGGCTTCTGACCTTCGCCGGGCTTCTGACCTTCGCCGGGCTTCTGACCTT
>CAMEPU010000080.1 GCA_945932315.1 uncultured Clostridia bacterium | reverse complement strand
GAACGACGCAGAACACGATATGGAACAGGTCGTTTTTCAGATAGGCCGGGCTGACAGTCGCCATGATGGCGAACACGATCGAGGCCGCACCGCGCAGGCCGGCCCAGGAGACGAGCGCGATCTGGTGGCCCGAGCAGCCGAACGGGCGGAGCAGCAGCGCGACCGCCGCCGGACGCGCGATGAAGGTCAGAAACAGGGCGATGAGCAGGGCGGGCAGCAGAATGTCCGCCATCATGGAGGGGAAGGCCAACAGACCGAGCAGGAAGAAAACGGACATCTGCATCAGACTGGTGATGCCGTCAAAGAAGTGCACCAAGGCCGTTTTCTGGCGCAGCCGGCTGTTGCCGAGCAGAATGCCGACCAGATAGGCGCTTAAGTAACCATTGCCGCCGAGCGCGGTGGGAACCGCGTAGGACAGGAGCACGACGGCGACCAGAAAGACGGTTTCCAGTCCGTTCATGGCGTCGCGCAGGCGGGTGAGCGCGAAGCGCGCGGCCGCGGCAATCGCCACGCCGCACAGAATGCCGACCAGAAATTGCAGCACGACCATTTTCAGGAAGGAAAGCGGATCAGCAGTGCCAGACATCAGGGTAAGAATGATAATCGTGAGCATGTAAGCGCACGGGTCGTTACTGCCGCTTTCGATCTCGAGCAGGGGCGCGGTGTGCTCCCGGAGGGCGAGCCGCTTGGAGCGCAGAATGGAAAAGACAGAAGCCGCGTCGGTCGAGCTGAGCACGGCGCCCACCAGAAAGCTTTCGAGCCAGTCGAAGCCGAGGGCGAAACGGCAAAACAGACCGGTAAAAGCCGCCGTCAGCAGGACGCCGACGGTCGAGAGCAGGATAGCCTTTCCGGCGGCGGGCCTGGCGGTTTTCCAGCGGGTGCCGAAGCCGCCGTAGAACATGATAAAGATCAGTGCGGCGGAACAGATGCTCTCGCTCAGCGCGTAGTCATCGAAGTGGATGCGGATTGGGCCGTCCGCGCCGAACAGCAGGCCGAGGCCGATGAACAGCAGCAGACTGGGAACGCCGAACCGGTCGGAAAACCGGTTGCAGACGAGGCAGAGCAGAATGATGAGCGCGGCGATGAGCAGAAAAGTGACCAAGATCTGTCCTCCGTTCGTGAAGTATACTTATTTAAATTATAGCAGATTTTGGTTGTCCGCGCCACCCCGGATCGAACAAAAGCGCCCCGCCGGAGGCGGAGCGCTCGCAAAAACAGCTTATTTGTCGTACTTTTGGTACAGGATGCGGATGGAGTTCAGCACGCAGAGCATGGCGACGCCGGTATCGGCGAAGACGGCCAGCCACATCGAGGTGTAGATCTGGGTGATGCCGAGCACCATGACGAGCAGCTTGACGGCCAGGGCAAAGACGACGTTCTGCCAGGCGATCTTGCAGGATTCGCGCGCGATCTCGATCGACTGCGGGATGGCCGCGACATCCGAGGTCATGAACACGACGTCGGCCGCTTCGATGGCGGCGTCCGAACCCGAGCCCATGGCCGCGCCGACGTCCGCGCCCGCCAGAACGGGGGCGTCGTTGATGCCGTCGCCGACGTACAGGATCGCGCCGTGCTTTTCGCGCAGCTCCTGCATGGCGGTCAGCTTATCCTCGGGCAGCAGACGGGCACGCACCTCGTCGATGCCCAGCAGGACGGCGACCTCATGCGCGGTGGAGGAGCGGTCGCCGGTCAGCATCGCGGTGGTCAGACCCATCTTCTTGAGGGCGCGCATCGAGGGCTTGGCGCTCTCCTTGATGGTGTCCGCGATGACCAGACGGCCCACATAGCGGCCGCTCGCGGCCACCAGCACCTCGGTGCCCGGCACGCCCTCGCGGTCGGCGTTCGAGATGTCGATCTTGTTTTCGTTCATCAGGGTGCGGTTGCCGACGAGCAGGGTCAGCTCCTGCAGCTCGACGCGCACGCCGCGGCCCGCGATCTCGTCGATCTTGTCGGGCTGGGTCAGGCGCAGGTGGCGCTCCTCGGCGGCGGCCAGAATCGAGCGGGCGATCGGGTGGGTTGAATGCTGCTCGCAGCTCGCGGCCATCGTCAGCAGGTCATCCTCACTGAGGCCGGGCACCGGGCTGATCTGCTGCAGGACGAAGTTGCCCTGGGTCAGCGTGCCGGTTTTATCGAGTACCACCGTCTTGCATTCCTTGAGCGCCTCCAGCGAAGCGCCGCCCTTAAACAGGATGCCCAGCCGGGAGCCCGCGCCGATGCCCGAGAAGAAGGCGAGCGGCACGCTCAGCACCAGCGCGCACGGGCAGCTGATGACGAGGAAGGTGAGCGCGGTGTAAATCGACTGCTGCCACGGATGATGCAGGAGCAGCGGGGGCAGCACGGCAGTCAGCAGCGCGACCGCGCAGACGATCGGAGTATAGACCTTGGCGAAGCGGGTGACGAAGCGCTCGGCCTGCGGCTTGTTGGCCGCAGCGTTCTCGACCGCGTCCAGAATGCGGGTGACCATGGACTCGCCCAGCTCGTGGGTGACGCGGACGTGGATCGAACCCGAGGTGTTCACACAGCCCGAGGTGACCGGGTCACCCGGGCGGACGGAGACCGGAACCGGCTCGCCCGTGATCGGGGAGGTGTCGATCTGGCTTTCGCCCGAAGCGACCACGCCGTCGAGCGGGATGCGGTCGCCCGCGCGGACCAGAACGACGTCGCCCGGTTTGGCTTTCTCGGCCGGGATGGTCGAAATGGTCTCGTCAGTGACGAGCTGGACGACCTCGGGGCGCATGTCGATGGCGGTCATGATCTGCTTGCGGCTGCGGTCGACCGCGACGTGCTCAAAGTATTCGCCGACGCGGTAGAACAGCATGACGCCGACAGCCTCGGTGTAATTGCCCATGGCGACCGCGCCCAGTGTGGCGATCGACATCAGGAAGTTTTCGTCGAATACGTGTCCGTTCAGAATGTTTTTGCCCGCGGTCAGCAGGGTCTCGCCGCCCAGCACGACGTAGGACAGCAGCAGGACGATGATGGAGACGATCGGGGGAAGCCCGGTCCGGCCCAGAATGAGGCCGGCGATCAGCAGGACGGCGCCCGCTGCAATGGCGATCAGATCCTGCTTGTGATCCTCGGGCTGCGCGATCTCGCGCTGGTCGTTGGGATCGAGGACGCGGCAGTCGGGCTCGATCGAGGAGCAGATCGAGCGGATGGCGTCGATATGCAGCTCGGGGTGCTCGGAAGCGACGCGGAGCTGCTTGGTCGCAAAGACGATGACCGCGTCGTCGATGCCGTCGAGCGCCCGGATCTTTTCTTCCATCTTGGCTGCGCAGTGGGCGCAGCTCAGATTCTGCATCTGGTAGATGACGCGCTTATCCTTGGCCTTGGCCTTCAGCTCGCGGGCGGGAGCGGCTTCGTGATCGTGGTGATGATGCTCATGGTCATGGCAGCCGCAGCCGCATTCGTCATCATCGTCATCGTGATGGTGGTGGTGCTCGTGATCATGGTCATGGCAGCCGCAGCCGCATTCGTCATCATCGTCGTGGTGGTGATGGTGCTCGTGCTCATGGTCATGGCAGCTGCACTCGCACTCATCATCGTCGTGGTGATGGTGCTCATGCTCGTGGTCATGGCAGCCGCACTCGCACTCATCGTCGTCATCGTGATGATGATGGTGCTCATGCTCGTGGTCGTGGCAGCCGCACCCGCACTCATCGTCGTCATCATCGTGGTGGTGATGATGTTCGTGCTCATGGTCGTGGCAGCCGCACTCGCACTCATCATCATCGTCGTGGTGATGGTGCTCATGTTCATGATCATGGCAGCCGCATTCGCACGTGTCGTCATCGTCGTGATGGTGATGCCCGTGCTCATGCGCTTCGGTTTCTTCTGTATGCTCCGCCGGTTCCGCGGCGGGAATGATATCCGGCACGGACGCGGCGACCTGGTTCAGCTTTTGCAGCGTGGCCTCCAGCTCCTGAATGGGATCCATAGTATTACCTCCTCTGAACATATGAGCAAGTGTTCATGTGTTTATCATAGTACGCGGACGCCGAATTGTCAATGGCATTTGCAGATGAAATGCGACAAAAAAAACCGCATGGAAAACCATGCGGTTTTACGCAGGAAAAGGATCAGCCGCGCCCGGGCTCCTGCTCGCAGTACTGGCAGCGGTAGCGGCCGTTTTCGCTCAGCAGGAAGATGTGGTCGATCTCGGTTTCAATGGTGGTGATGCAGCGCGGATTCTTGCAGCGAATGACGTTTTTAAGGCGCGCGGGCTTCTGGAGCTTCTTCTTTTCGACGATTTTGCCGTCGCGGATGATATCGACGGTGATCGAGGGATCGACATAGCCCAGCACGTCGAGGTCGAGGTCGATGACGCTCTCGATCTTGATGATGTCCTTGTGGCCGTGCTTGTTCGAGCGGGCGTTGCGGATGAGGGCGACGCAGCAATCGAGCTTGTCCAGCCCGGCGAGGTGGTAAATCTCCATGCCGGTGCCGGCCTTGATGTGGTCGATGACGATGCCGTCCTGAATGGAATCAATGTTCAGCATAAGATCAAACCTCCTTGTCGAGTCCGAGCAGGGTCAGGATAAGCGCCATGCGGACGTAGACGCCGTTGCCGGCCTGTTCAAAGTATGCCGCGCGGGGATCGTTGTCGACGCTGAGCGCGATCTCGTTGACGCGGGGCAGGGGATGGAGCACAGCCATGTCGGGCTTGGCCAGCGCCATCTTTTCCTCGGTCAGGATGTAGGTGTCCTTCAGGCGGATGTAATCCTCCTCGTTGAAGAAGCGCTCGCGCTGGACGCGGGTCATGTAGAGGATGTCCAGCTCGGGCATCGCGTCCTCCAGACTGGTCATCTCCTTGTAGGGGATGTTGTTCGGGGTAATGGCCTCGCTGATCACGTATTCGGGCACGCGCAGCTCCTCGGGGGAGATCAGCACGAAGCGGATGCCGGGATAGCGGGAGAGCGACTTGATGAGCGAATGGACGGTGCGGCCGAACTTGAGGTCGCCGCAGAGGCCGATGGTGAGGTCGGTCAGGCGGCCCTTGCGGCGCTGGATGGTCAGCAGGTCGGTCAGGGTCTGGGTCGGATGCTGGTGGCCGCCGTCACCCGCGTTGATGACGGGCACGCCCGAGAACTGGGCGGCGCGCATGGGAGCGCCCTCCTTGGGGTGGCGCATGGCGACGATGTCGGCGTAGTACGAGATGACGCGGATGGTGTCCGCGATGGATTCGCCCTTGGCGGCCGACGAGGAATCGGCGCTCGAGAAGCCGAGGACGGAGCCGCCCAGATTGAGCATGGCGGCTTCAAAGGAAAGGCGGGTGCGGGTCGAGGGCTCGTAGAACAGGGTTGCGAGCTTTTTGTGACGGCAGACGTCCTGATAGGCGGTCGGATTGGCGATGATCCGTCCGGCCAGATCGAGCAGCGCGCCGACCTCTTCCACGGTAAAGTCAAGGGGGTCAATCAGATGACGCATGGTGCAGAGCCTCCTGTAATATTCTCTTTTCTATTTTAGCCGTTCGGGTCGAAAATAGCAAGGAAAAGCTCCGCCGGAGCGGAGCTTTTTCGGGGACATTCAGTTCTTGTTTTTGCCGAGGGCGCCGCGGATCATCGTGATGATGAAGGGGAACGCGACCGAGATCAGGCCGGCGTAGCCCAGGTAAGCATAGCCCTTCTTGATGATCGCCATCAGGCCGACCTGCGAGATCGCCCAGACGCCGGCCGTAAAGACCAGAGAGGCGATGACGGCGCGGGTCATATGGCCCTGTTCGCGCTTGCCCTCGTCCATGCGGCGCTCGATCGCGTTGACCGTGCGGGTGACGATGCCCGCAATCATGTTGACGCCGGTGGAAACCGCGCCCAGGATGATCAGGATCGAAATGATGGGGGTCAGAACGGTCTTGCCCACGCCGTTCGAGACGAGCAGCAGCATGGGGATGGAAGTGCCCTCGAGCTCGGGGACGAACGCGATGGCCAGCATGCCGACGATGGCCAGCATCATGGCGCAGAAGTTGCAGAGGAACATGTAGATCGCCGCGCGGTCGACCTGCTTGACGTCGGTCAGCGGGGCGGTGTGCTGATACATCAGGCCGATGGAGGGCAGCTGGAACATGAAGTACAGGATCGCGCTCCACAGGGCGGCGCCGAACAGGCCGGACTCGCCGGAGCCGACCGGAACCTCACCGGCCGCCAGACGGCCGAAGGACTCGGCAATGGTGCCCCACTGGGCGAAGATATTGGGGACGAGCACGACGACCAGGCCGATGATGATGAGCACAGAAATGGTGGAAGCGGCTTTGCGCACCAGGTTGGTGCCGTACAGCGAGATGATGAAGATGAACGCGCCGACGATCAGGGTGCACAGCCAGTAGGGAATGCCGAACAGGCTGTTGAGGGTCGAGCCGCCGGTGGCGAACGCCGCCGAGGTCGCGGTGGCGATCAGAATGAGGTAGGTGATCTCATACAGGTTGGAGAAGATCACGGAATACTTGCCGTAGAAGCTGTCGCCGAACGCGCGGTAGTCATAGGTTTTATGGGTGTAGGCATAGCGCAGGCCGTACCAGAAGAAGAAGGCCAGCAGGAACTGGGTCAGAACCGGGAGGAAGATGCCCCAGATGCCGTAGTTGATGAAGTAGGAATAGATCTGCGCGCCCGAGGCAAAGCCGCCGCCGAACTGGGTGGTGAAGGCGACGAAGGCAACGCCGACCGCGAGCGGCATTTTGTTCTTGTCAATCATAATGTGGATTCCCTCTTTCTGTTTTCCTTTTCATTCAAAATCCCCGGAAGGGAAAATGCTGCGTGGTTCAATCAAAGGTGACCATCTTGCCCGGATTGAGGATCAGCTTGGGGTCGAAGGCCAGTTTGATGTTCTTGTAGAGCCCGTAGACCGTATCGCCGACGAAGGGCTGCAGGAACTCGAGACGGCCGTTGCCGATGCCGTGCTCGCCCGAAAGCTGGCCGCCCAGCTCCTTGCTCTTGGCGTAGAGCTCGGTGAGGCAGGCGTGGGTCGCGGACTTCCATTCCTCGTCGGTCATGCCGGGGTCGCGCAGCATCTCGGTGTGGATGTTGCCGTCGCCTGCGTGACCGCAGGGCTCGACGCGCACGCCGTGCGCCAGACAGATCTTTTTGGCCGCCTTGACGAATTCGGCGATCTTCGCGCGGGGTACGACGACGTCGCATTCCTCCTGGCCGATGGAGTCGGCCTTCATGCCCTCCAGGATCGCGGCGCGCACCGACCAGACCGAGCCGATGCGCTCGGGGGTGTCGGCCAACAGCACATCGAGCGCGCCCGCGTCCAGCGCGGCGGCGGCCGCCGCATCACAGCACTGGGTCAGTTCGTCGCAGGAGGAAGCGTCGTACATGACGATCAGCACGGCCTCGCCCTCGCGCACGGGCAGGGGCTTGTGCAGCGTGCGCTCGACGATCTCGATCAGCTCGCGCTCGAGGAACTCGACCGCGGTCGGCACGAAGGGCAGGCGGAGCAGCGCGGGCACGCAGTCGATGCAGCGCTCCAGACTCTCAAAGGGAAGCACCAGCGTGCAGGTGCAGTTGGGTGCGGGGATCAGACGGAGGGTGACCTCGGTGCAGATGCAGAGGATGCCCTCCGAGCCAATGACCAGATCCTTGAGGTCAAAGCCGGTCGTGTTCTTGACGACATTGGACGAAAAATGGGCGATCGAGCCGTCGGGCAGAACCGCTTCGATGCAGCGGACGTAGTCGCGGGTGACGCCGTAGCGCACGGCGCGCATGCCGCCCGCGTTTGTGATGATCGAGCCGCCGATCGAGGCCGTCTTTTCGCCCGGATCGGGGGGATAGAACAGCCCGGCGGCCGAAGCGGCCGCGGCGACCTCGGTGATCAGCGCGCCCGGCTGGCAGGTGACCGTCATGTTCTGGGTGTCCACCGGGTCGATCCTGTTCATCTTCATCAGCGAGAGCATGATGCCGCCGTATTTGCAGTTGGCGCCGCCTGCGAGACCGGTGCCCGCGCCGCGCGCGACGACCGGGATGTTGTTCTCGTAGGCGTACTTCATGATGGCCGCGACCTCGTCGCGGCAGAGCACCTCGACATAGAGCTCGGGCGGGAACACGCCGTACTCGGGCATCTCGTCGTGGTAGTATTCGCGGGCGATCTCCTCGCCGACCCACACGCGCTCGGGCGCGGTGAAGGCGCGGATGGCGTCAAAGTCGGCCTCGGTCATTTTTTTGTAGGGATAGGGCATATCACTCGGCCTCCTTTGCTGCGCGGATGCGCTGAATGAGCGCCGGGACGATCTCGTAGAGGTCGTCCACGATGCGGTAGTGGGCGATGCGGAAGATCTGCGCGTCCGGATCGGTGTTGATCGCGACGATGGTCTGGGCGGTGTTCATGCAGGCGGTGAACTGCACTGCGCCCGAAACGCCGCAGGTGATGATGAGCTTGGGCTTGACCGTGCGGCCGGACAGGCCGATCTGGTGGGCGGGATCGCCGAAGCCGCTCTCGACCATCGGGCGGGTGAAGCAGAGCTGACCGCCCAGCAGGGTGGCGAGCTCACGCACCATCTCGACGTCCTTCTCAGTCTTGACACCCCGGCCGGCGACGACCAGCACATCCTCTTCCTCGATGGACTTGGTGCGGTCGATGAGCGCGCGCTCGATCACGCGGATGCCCGACTGCACCATCTTTTCGGTGGTCTCGCACATCGTGATCTT
>CAMEPU010000079.1 GCA_945932315.1 uncultured Clostridia bacterium | reverse complement strand
AGAACGACAACTGGACGGGCAAGGCCATCTCCGAGGTCTACCGTCAGGCGGGCACCGGCGGCGTGCTGCTCTCCTCGATGGGCAACCCCAAGCCCTACCCGATCTACTGGGATAAGATCCTGATCAACGCCTCCCAGGTCACCAACCCCTCGATCGACCCGCTGCGCGAGCCCATGGAGACCAAGACCTTCCTCGGCAAGAAGGTCAGCAAGATCGAGCGCGATGAAAACGGCAAGCTCGTACCCAACATGACGCCCCAGCTCGAGCTGAACGTGCCCGTCATGTTCTCCGCGATGAGCTACGGCTCGATCTCCTACAACGCGCATGCGTCGCTGGCGCGCGCGGCCGTCGAACTCGGCACCTATTACAATACCGGTGAGGGCGGCCTGCACCAGGACTTCTACCAGTACGGCCCGCACACCATCGTTCAGGTCGCTTCCGGCCGCTTCGGCGTGCACAAGGATTATCTGGAAGCGGGCGCCGCCATCGAGATCAAGATGGGCCAGGGCGCGAAGCCCGGCATC
This sequence comes from uncultured Clostridia bacterium, assembly GCA_945932315.1. Taxonomy (GTDB): domain Bacteria; phylum Bacillota; class Clostridia; order Oscillospirales; family Butyricicoccaceae; genus Butyricicoccus. The sequence goes on along the minus strand of CAMEPU010000079.1, from coordinate 8,173 downwards.
GGCGGCCACCTGCCCGGCCAGAAGGTCGGCCCGGACATCTCCAAGACCCGTATGATCCCCGAGGGCACGGACGCGATCTCGCCCGCACCCCACCACGATATCTATTCGATCGAGGACCTGCGCCAGCTCGTCTACTCGCTCAAGGAGGCGACCGACTACAAGAAGCCGGTCATTGTCAAGATCGCGGCCGTTCACAACGTCGCGGCCATCGCGTCGGGTATCGCGCGCTCGGGCGCGGACATCATCGCGATCGACGGCTTCCGCGGCGGCACGGGCGCGGCCCCGACCCGCATCCGCGACAACGTCGGCATCCCGATCGAGCTGGCGCTTGCGGCGGTCGACCAGCGGCTGCGCGACGAGGGCATCCGCGATCAGGTCTCGATCGTCATCGGCGGCTCGGTGCGCAACGGCGCCGATCTGGTCAAGGCGATCGCGCTCGGCGCGGACGCGGTTTACATCGCGACCTCTGCGCTGCTCGCACTGGGCTGCCACCTCTGCCGCACCTGCCAGGCCGGCAAGTGCAACTGGGGCATCGCAACCCAGCGCCCCGAGCTGGTCAAGCGCCTGAACCCCGACATCGGTTCCCAGCGTCTGGTCAATCTGGTCACCGCCTGGAACCATGAGCTCAAGGAAATGATGGGCGGCATGGGCATCAACTCGGTCGAAGCGCTGCGCGGCAACCGCCTGATGCTCCGCGGCGTCGGCCTGACCGAGAAGGAACTCCAGATTCTGGGCATCAAGCACGCGGGCGAATAAAGAAGCGAGGGAACGAACATGAAACGTGTCTATGTAAATGAGAAATGGTGCCTCGGCTGCCATCTCTGCGAATATTACTGCGCTTTCGCCAACTCGGGCAAGTCGAGCATGGTCAAGGCGCTCAAGGATCACAAGATCGCCCCCCGCATCAAGATCGAGGAGCGCAACAACATCTCCTTCGCGGTCTCCTGCCGCCATTGCGAAGATCCGCTCTGTGTCAAGGGCTGTATCTCGGGCGCGCTGACCGTCGTGGACGGCGCGGTGCATATCGACTCCAACAAGTGCGTCGGCTGCTACACCTGCATCCTGTCCTGCCCGTACGGCGCGCTGTCCACCTCGAACGAGGGCGCGATCCAGAAGTGTGAGCTGTGCCAGAAGAACGAGCACGGCAAGCCCATGTGTGTCCAGGGCTGTCCCAACAAGGCGATCGTATACGAGGAGAGGTGAACAACATGAATTACGTCATCATTGGCAACGGCACAGCCGCAACCGGCGTCATCGAGGGCATCCGCGTCGTCGATCACGAAAGCCCGATCACCGTCATTTCGAGCGAGCCTTATCCGGTATACGGCCGCCCGCTGATCTCTTACATGCTGCTCGGCAAGACCACCGAGGAGAAAATGCTGCAGTACCGCCCAACCGATTTCTACGAGAAGAACGGCGTGACCACGATGCTGGGCAAGACCGTCTCGGCGGTCGATTCGGCGGCGAAAACCGTCACGCTGGAGTCGGGCGAGGTCATCCCCTATGACAAGCTGTGCATTGCGACCGGCTCCCGTCCGTTCGTGCCGCCCATGGACGGTCTGGACAGCGTCGAGGCGCAGACCCCGTTCATGACGCTCGACCACGCCAAGCGCCTGCGCGAGCTGCTGGGCGAGGGCAAGGACAAGCGCGTGCTGATCGTCGGCGCCGGCCTGATCGGCCTCAAGTGCGCCGAGGGCATCATCAATCTGGCGCAGTCGATCACGGTGTGCGATCTCGCGCCCCGCATCCTGCCCAACGTCCTCGAGGAGCACCCGGCGTCGATCATCCAGAAGCATATCGAGAAGCAGGGCGTCAAGTTCCTGCTGAATGACTCGGTCGCCCATTTCGAGCCCAATCAGGCCCAGATGAAGAGCGGCGCGGTCGTCGATTTCGACGTGCTGGTCGTCGCGGTCGGCGTCCGTCCGAACACCGATCTGGCTGCCATGGCGGGCTGCGAGGTCAACCGCGGCATCCTGCTGAACGACCACATGCAGACCTCGGTGCCCGATATCTACGCGGCGGGCGACTGCACGGTCTCCCACGACATCGCCGCCGAGACCGACCGCATTCTGGCCATCCTGCCCAACGCCTACATGCAGGGCGAGACCGCGGGCATGAACATGGCGGGCGGCAACCGCGCCTTTGACAAGTCGATCCCGATGAACGCCTCGGGCTTCATGGGGCTGCACATGATTACGGCCGGCTCCTACGAGGGCGAGGCCTACATCGTCGAGGACGAGGACAGCTACAAAATGCTCGTCACCAAGGATGACCGCCTGCGCGGATTCATCCTGATCGGCGACGTCGAGCGCGCGGGCATCTACACCTCGCTGATCCGCGAAAAGACGCCGCTCTCGTCCATCGACTTCGATCTCATCAAGGAGCGCCCGCAGCTCATGGCATTTTCGAGCACCGAGCGCGTCCACAAGCTGGGGAGGGCACACTAATGGAATTTCAGGCAGGCATGACCTATTATAAGGAACTGAACGCGGCCATCCGCGCGAGCGGCGCGTCCGAGATCACGGTGAACGACGTGCACGGCCAGCGCTATCTGGGCTGCGGCATGAAGGACTGCGCCATGACCATCCACGGCACGCCGGGCAACGGCATGGGACAGTATCTGGACGGCGCGACCATCGAGGTGTTCGGCAACTGTCAGGAGGCGGTCGGCGACACGATGAACGCGGGCACGATCATCGTCCACGGCACCTGCGGCGATGCGGCCGGTTACGGCATGCGCGGAGGGCGCATCTTTGTCCGTGACAACATCGGCTACCGCGCGGGCATCCATATGAAGGCCTATCAGGACAAATTCCCGGTTCTGGTGGTCGGCGGCAAGGCTGGCTCCTTTCTGGGTGAGTATCAGGCGGGCGGCCTGATCCTCGTGCTCGGCCAGGGCATGGAGGGCAAGTATCCCTGCGGCTATTTCTGCGGCACCGGCATGCACGGCGGCAAGATCGTGCTGCGCTGCGACGAAGCGCCCCAGGGTCTGCCGCCCCAGGTGCTGATCCGCGAGGCGACGGAGGAGGACGCCGCCGAGATCGCGCCCTACATCGAAGAATACTGCTCGTACTTCGGCGGCGACGCCAAGGCGCTGGCCGATCAGAAATTCTACGTTCTGACGCCCAACCCGGCGCTGGGCTACAAGCGCCTGTACACCTACCAGTAAACGGACGGATCGCAGCGGAGGAAGCCAATCATGACGAAATACATTTTTGTAACGGGCGGCGTCGTGTCCGGACTTGGCAAGGGGATCACGGCGGCTTCGCTCGGCCGCCTGCTCAAGTGCAGAGGCCTCAAGGTGGCGGCACAGAAGCTCGACCCCTATATCAACGTCGATCCGGGCACGATGAGCCCGTTCCAGCACGGCGAGGTGTATGTCACTGAGGACGGTGCGGAGACCGACCTCGACCTCGGCCATTATGAGCGCTTCATCGACGAGGATCTGAACCAGTTCTCCAACCTGACGACGGGCAAGGTTTACTGGAACGTGCTGACCAAGGAGCGCGCGGGCGAATATCTGGGCGAGACGGTGCAGGTCATTCCGCATGTGACGAACGAGATCAAGTCGTTCATCTATTCGGTCGGCCGCAAGACCGGGGCTGACGTGGTCATCACCGAGATCGGCGGCACCACGGGCGACATCGAATCCCAGCCCTTTCTGGAGGCCATCCGGCAGGTCGCTGTTGAGGTTGGACGGCGCAACTGTCTGTTCCTGCACGTGACGCTTGTGCCCTACATCTCGGGCTCGGACGAGCCCAAGTCCAAGCCCACCCAGCATTCGGTCAAGGAGCTGCGCGGCATGGGCATTCAGCCTGACCTCATCATCTGCCGCGTTGACCGGCCGCTCGATGAGGACATCAAGGCCAAGATCTCGCTGTTCTGCAACGTCGCGCCCGACTGCGTTATCGAGAACCGCACGGTGCCGGTGCTCTACCGCGCACCCCTGATGCTGGAGGAGAGCCGCCTGTCCGAGATCGTCTGCCGGGAGCTCGCGATCGACGCGCCGCGCGTCGACCTGCGCGAGTGGAACGAGATGCTGGCGCGCATCGACGCCCGGGAGGGCCGGGTGAAGATCGCGCTCGTGGGCAAGTACGTCAAGCTGCATGACGCTTATCTGTCGGTCGCCGAGGCCCTGCGCCACGCGGGGTACGAGGTCGGCTGCTTCGTGGATATTGATTGGGTCGATTCGGAGGAGATCAACGATTCCACGGTGGATAAGCTGCTCGGGGACGCGGACGGCATCATCCTGCCGGGCGGCTTCGGTCAGCGCGGCATCGAGGGCATGATTACGGCCGCGAATTACGCGCGCACCCGGGACATCCCGTATTTCGGCATCTGTCTCGGCATGCAGATTGCGGTCATGTCCTACGCCCGCCACGTGCTGGGCTGGCAGGACGCGAACTCGTCCGAATTTGACGACGAGACCGGGCATCCGGTCATCGACCTGATGGAAAGCCAGCAGGGCATTTCGAAGAAGGGCGGCACCATGCGCCTCGGCGCATATCCCTGCCGGATTGTGGAGAACTCGATTATGTCGGAGGCATACGGTTCGCTGGGCGTTTCGGAGCGCCACCGCCACCGTTACGAGTTCAACAACCACTTCCGGGAGGATCTGGAGGCGGCCGGCCTGCGCGTCACGGGCACCTCGCCCTCGGGCGAGCTGGTTGAGACGGTCGAGCTGCCCGATCATCCGTTCTATCTGGGCGTGCAGTTCCATCCCGAATTCAAGTCCCGCCCCAATCACGCCCATCCGCTCTTCCGCGCGTTTGTCGCGGCGTCTGAAAAGCGGATGCGGGCACGGTAAAACCATTTTTCAGGAAACAAAGGAGCCTTTCCCCAACCGGGAAAGGCTCCTTTTGTATGGATCGACAAAACAGCAAGAAATTGCAAGCGTACGGCAAGATCGCTTCTTCCGCAGAGTGGCCCGAACCGGTAAAATAAAATCAGAAACCGGGATTCAGATCGGATACTTCCGGAACTGGCTGGGCGACAGGCCGACGCGGTCGGTAAAGGCGTTCGTAAAGGCGGCTTCACTGTGATAGCCGACCTCCTGCGCGACGACCTTGACCGGCAGGGAGGTCGCTTTGAGCAAGTGCTTGGCGCGGTTGATCCGGGTCAGAATCAGGTATTCATACGGTGAAAAGCCGCAGGCGTTTTTGAACTGGCGCGAAAAATGATAGCGGCTCATGTTGGCCGCGGCGGCCATGTCGTCGAGCGAGATCGGCTCGCTGTAATGCTCCTTAATGAAGGAGATTGCGATGCCGGCCGGCGTCCGGTCCTCCTCGGCGGGGGCGGCGGCAAGCGGCATGGTCGGGTCGATCAGGGCGATGAGCAGGGTGTACAGCATCTGGCTCAGCCGGGCTTCGGAAGGAGACTGATCGTTTCGGTAAAGGTAAATGATCTGCAGCATCATTTCGCTGATCGCGTCCGCCCGGGGCAGGGAAAAGACAAACCCGCCGTAGAGATTCAGCACATAGCGGTAAAAATCCGGGGTGTTGGCGCCGTCCAGATGGAGCCAGAAAAACTCGGTGTTGCCGATGGTGTGATATTCATGAGGAACATGGCAGTTCATAAAGCCGAACTGGCCGGCCTCCGCGACCTGGGTCTTTCCCTCGTTCGTGACCGATAAACGGCCGTTCCGGATGAAAAAGATCATGTAATTATGATAATCCTCGCGCTCGATCCGGTAATCATAGTCGGTAAAAAAAGAGCCGCAGGAGGTCAGATAATAGAGCATCTGGCGCGCGTTTTCGGAAGGGGTCTGGAAGTACAGATCGGAGCCAGAACAGACGCCGCATTCGATCAGAGCCATTGTCACACCTCACAATTCAGGGAAATCCATAGTTTTATTATACGGCAAAGCCAATCAAAACACAACAGGCGCGGCCCTGAGTCGTGCGAGAAAAAGGAAGGAGAAACCCCCATGATGACTTCGAGAGAAAGAGTCCTTGCAGCGATCAACCACCAGCAGCCCGACCGTGTGCCGATCGACTTCGGCGCGACCGGTCAGACCGGCATCAGCGTCTGCGCGCTGTACCGCCTGCGCGAGTACCTGGGCCTGCCGCAGCATCCGCTGGACGTTTTTGAGATCTGCCAGATGCTGGGCGTCGTCGAGGAGGATCTGCGCCAGATGATGAAGTCCGACGTCATCGGCATGAACCATCCCGAGGACAGCCTGGGCGTGCCTTATACCGGCGAGAAGAAGCTGTTCACCATGCCCGACGGCACCCCCGCGCTGGTCAACGCCGGCAACGAGTGGGACGTCTATCCGGACGGCAGCATTAAGATGTACCCGCAGGGCGACCGCACCGCGCCTCCGTCCATCTACATGCCCTCCGGCGGCTATTTCTTCGATATTATCGACCGCGCGCCCGAATATGACGAGGACAATCTGACCCCCCGTGAGGATTTCAAGGATTTCTTCTCGGTCATGAGCGACGAGACCGCCCGCTACTACGAACGCGAGTCCAAGCGGCTGTACGAGGAGACCGATTACGCGATCATCGGCAACCTGGCCGGCGCGGGCTTCGGCGATTCGGGCGCGATCCCGGCTCCCTTTGAGAAGCACCCCAAGGGCATCCGCAAGTTCGACGAGTGGGTCATGGCGCAGGTTCTCTATCCCGAGTACGTGCAGGAAGTCTTTGAGATGCAGACCGAGTACATGCTCAAGAATCTCGAAATCTACAAGCAGGCCTGCGGCGACCGCATCCAGATCTGCTGGATCTCGGGCACCGACTTCGGCACCCAGAACGCGCCCTTCATGTCCTGCGAGATGTTCCGCGAGCTGTACAAGCCCTACTACAAGCGCGTCTGCGACTGGATTCACCAGAACACCTCCTGGAAGACCTACGCGCACACCTGCGGCGCGATCGAGCCCCTGCTGAACGACTTCATCGAGATGGGCCTCGATATCGTCAACCCGGTTCAGCTTTCGGCCAAGGGCATGGACGCCCATCAGCTCAAGGAGAAGTACGGCGACAAGCTGGTCTTCTGGGGCGGCGGCGTCGACACCCAGAGCATGCTGCCGAACGGCACGCCGGACGAGGTCGCGGCACAGGTCGTCGAGCGCCTGGATATCCTGTCCAAGGGCGGCGGCTACGTCTTCAACACCATCCACAACATCGTCGGCGACACCCGCGCCGAGAACATCTGGGCGGCCTTCAAGGCGGTTCACGATTACAACGAAAAGCATTCTGTGTAAAGCGTAAAACTTTTTCTCTTCATCTATAGAAAGGCTCCCGGTCCGATGGACCGAGAGCCTTTTGCATTGTGCCGTTACTTTTTGTCTTTGAAGTAATCCCGGGTGATCTTCGCGACCACGCTGGACAGTCCGAGCAGGGCGATCAGGTTGGGGATCGCCATCATGCCGTTGAGGGTGTCCGCGATGTCCCACATCAGCGTGCCCGAGCCGGTCGCGCCGACGATGCAGAACAGAATGAAGATGACCTTGTAAACGAGGTCAAAGGCCTTGTTGTTGCCGGTGATGTAGCCCCAGCAGCGCTCGCCGTAGTAGCTCCAGCTCAGAATGGTGGACAGCGCGAAGAACAGCAGGCTGATCTGGATGATCGTGCCGCCCAGGGTGCCGGGCAGGATGGAGTTGAACGCGGCGACTGCGGCAGCGCCCTTGGAGGCGTAGTTCGAGAGCGCGTCCGCACCGAGCGGCATGCCGGAGAGCAGAACCGCCATGGCGGTGATGGTACAGATGACGATGGTGTCGAAGAAGACCTCAAATACGCCCCAGATGGCCTGCTCTGCGGGCTCCTCGGTGGAGGAAGCCGCGTGCGCGATGGGTGCGGAGCCCAGGCCGGCCTCATTGGAGAAGACGCCGCGGGCGAAGCCCTGCTTCATGGCGACCATGATGGCGTAGCCGAAAACGCCGCCGCCGACCGCCTCAAAGCTGAAAGCGGAAGAGAAGATGGCTGCGAAAGCGGCCGGAATCTGGCCGGCGCGCATGATGATCACGATGATGCCGGCGGCGATATAGAAAATGGCCATGAAGGGCACGAGGTAAGAGGTGACCTGGCCGATGCGCTTGACGCCGCCGATCAGAACGACCGCGACGAGAACCGCCAGGATGATGCCGGTGATCAGGGGGGAGATGCCGAACAGGCCGTTCATCGCGCCTGCGATCTCACTCGACTGCGCGATGTTGCCGATGCCGAAGGCGGCC
>CAMEPU010000078.1 GCA_945932315.1 uncultured Clostridia bacterium | reverse complement strand
CCCGGCGTCCAGGTCTCGGGCTTCAGGTTCTGCAGGTCGGAGTAGGTGCGGACAAAGTCCTCGCTGTAAACGATATTGGCAATGCGCTCGTTGATCGCGGGGTCTCCCGTTTCAAATTCATACGTGCGGCGCACATGGCGGCCGTTCGTCAGCTCGTATTCGATCTGGAAGTCCACGTAGTTGGTGTACTGCGAACCGCCGACGTAGTAATCGGCGCGTTCGTTCACGCAGTAGATCGCATCGTCGACCAGCGCCATCACGTCGCTGATGACCGCCGGGTCGGTCAGGCCGGTATCGTTGCCGATGCCGCCCCTGTAGTCGCTGTTCCAGGTGCGGAACTGCACCGAAGCGATCTCGCTCTCGTCCGGGCGGTAGCGGTCGAAGCCGGTGACGTCGAACTGGATGCCGAGCACCAGGCCGACCGTGAGCACGAGCAGGACGGCCAGATGGGGCAGATGGGCGAAGGCCTTGCGGAAATCAAAGTGGTAGATGACCTCAACGACCATGTGCCCGAGCGCCAGAAAGACGACCAGACCGAACCAGCCCCAGAACGGGTTGATGACATAGTGGAAGAAAACGAAGCCCGCGAGGCCGAGAATGACGCAGATGACAGCCTTGACCGGGAGCTTGATGCCCTCGAACGCCATGGCCGCGCCCGCCCGCTCGCTGCGGCGGATGCGGAACAGCGCGACGCAGAGCGCGGTCAGCAGGACGGTCAGCACGGTATAGACCGCGAGCACGGTGGTCGGCGACCAGACGGCGTTGTTCTCGACCGACCCGAAGATATCCTGTCCGCACTGCACGAAGTAGGTGAGCAGGGGCGAGCCGTACAACAGGAGCTGGTTCTGCACCATGCCGGGATCATAGAAGGTGCGGTAAAACAGGTTTTCCAGCCCGGTAAACAGGCCGACGAAGGCCGGGATGAAGAAGGTCACCCACAGGCCGAGCGCGACCGTGATGATCGTATTGCCGGTCAGGACGGTGCACAGGATGGCCACCGCGTACAGGCAGAGGAAGAACAGGATGTTCCGCGCGATCGTGCCCGCGACCACGCCCGCCGAGAGGAACGCGCCGAAGCCCGCGACCTTGACGGCGGCCACTGTGACCAGATGGAGGATCACATAGACCGGGAGCACGGCGGCGACGCCGGCCACATAGCGCACCGCGAACAGGTGGGTGCGGCTGACCGGGAGGGCGTGGAACAGGTCGACCTGGCGGCGGTCATGCAGGTAGCGGAAGAGCGCCACGCCGCACAGGGTCGCCATGATGAAGATGCCGATGGGCACCAGAATGTTGGAGCGCCCCAGCCAGGTTGCCATATCGGACTGAACGCTCTCGAACAGGGTCTCCAGATAATCGGTTTCGGCCGTGTTTTTCAGGTCATACCCCGCGATCTCGGCGTAGTAGTTCTGAATCAGGATCGCGCAGGGCAGGGGCAGGCAGAACAGGAAGCCGATCAGGCTGAGCACGGGCGCCCACAGGCTGCGGCGCAGCTCGGAGCGGACCTCCTTAAAAAATGAGCTTCTTGATGTCATAACCGACCACCTCCGTTTCACTGATAAAGATTTCCTCAAGGGTCAGGGGCAGCATCTCGCAGAAGGTGGGCTGCAGCTCGGCGAGCCAGCCCTGCACCTGCTCGCGCCGGCCGCGCACGGTGTAGGTAAAGAGCGAGCCGCGCTGTTCCACGCGCAGCACCTCCATGCCCGGGAACACCTGCTCGGGCGGCTGGCCGCGGAAGATGACCTGCGCCTTGTGGATGCCCAGCTTCATGTCGTCCAGATCGCGCGAGAACAGGATGCCGCCCCGGTGGAGCAGGCCGACGTGGTCGCAGATGTCCTCGAGCTCGCGCAGGTTGTGGCTCGCGACGATCGGGGTCAGGCCGCGCTCGCACACGTCCTCGGCGAAGATGCCCTTGACCGCCTGCCGCGCGACCGGGTCGAGGCCGTCAAACGTCTCGTCGCAGAGCAGGTAATCGGTGCCCGCGCACACGCCGCAGATCACCGAGACCTGCTTTTTCATGCCCTTCGAGAAGGTGCGGATCTTGCGGTTCTCATCGAGGTCGAATGCCAGCATCAGCTTGCGGAACCGCTCGTTGTCGAACTGCGGGTACATCATGCGGTAAAAATCCCGCATCTCGGCCGGGGTCGAGTTCTGGAAAAAGTACTGCTCATCCGAGATGAAGAAGCAGCGCGCCTTGACCGCCGGGCTTTCAAAGATCGACGTGCCGTCGATGTGGATGTCGCCCTCGTCGGGCTGCAGAACGCCCGCGATCATGCGCAGGAAGGTCGATTTGCCCGCGCCGTTCGAGCCGATGAGGCCGAAAACCGAGCCGTCCCGGATCGTCGCGTTGATGTGGTCGACCGCCACGATATCGTCAAATTTTTTGGTCGCTTCCACCGCCGTGATCATGCGTTCTCCCCCTTTCCGCGCACCCATGCGCAGAGCTGCTCGTCGTCCGCGCCCAGTTCGCGCGCCGTCTCGGCCAGCTCGGCCATCTGTTTCTGAATTTCTTCCAGTCTGCGCGACCGCACCAGGCTGCCGTCGTGCGAGACAAAGTTTCCTCTTCCCTTCACGGAATAGATCACTCCCCGTTTCTCAAGTTCCCCGTATGCGCGCTGGATCGTGTTCGGGTTGATCGAGAGCTCGCCCGCGAGCTGCCGCACCGACGGCAGCTGCGTGTCCGGACCCCAGACGCCGCGCACAATCATCTCCTCGACGCCGTCCATCACCTGTTCGTAGATGGGTCGGCTGTCGCGATAGTCGATACCAAGCATCGCGCACCTCCTCACTGTATGAATTGTATTAGCTGTTCTAGCTGTCCTAGTACACTTATCCTACACCATCCCTCTGAAACTGTCAATTGGAATTTTCTTAAGAATGTGTTAAGATAAGAAAAAACCAAGGAGGCTGCCGCCGTGATCGAACTGGGCAACGAATGGGACGAACTGCTGCGCGGGGAGTTTGAAAGCGAATATTATCAGAAGCTGCGCGCCGCTTTGAAGCGCGAATACGCCGAATTTACCGTCTATCCGCCGCAGGAGGACATTTTCAACGCCCTGCGGTACACCTCGTACTCGGACGTCAAGGCCGTCCTGCTCGGGCAGGACCCCTACCACGGGCCGGGGCAGGCGCAGGGACTGTGCTTCTCGGTGCGCCCGGGCATCGACCCGCCGCCCAGCCTCAAGAACATCTTTCAGGAGCTCGAGACCGATATGGGCGTTCCCGCCCCGCCGAGCGGCACCCTCGTGCCCTGGGCCAAGCAGGGCGTGCTGCTGCTCAACACCGTGCTGACCGTCCGGCAGGGGCAGGCCAACAGCCACAAGAATCTGGGCTGGACAATCTTCACCGACGCGGTCATCCGCAAGCTCAACGAGCGCGAAAAGCCGATCGTCTTTCTGCTCTGGGGCGGCAACGCGCGCGCCAAGAAGGAGCTCATCACCAACCCCAACCACCTGATCCTCGAAGCGCCCCACCCCTCGCCCCTCTCGGCCTATCAGGGGTTCTTCGGCTGCCGCCACTTCTCCAAGTGCAATGAATTTCTGATGGCGCACGGTATCGCGCCGATTGACTGGGATCTGCGGCCATACGACGAATAACACATCTCAAGCGGACAGGAAAAACCTGTCCGTTTTTTATTGACATTCTGGTTTACATGTTGTAGACTAAAGGCACAAGGAAAGTCTACAAGCTGTAAACCGAAGGAGGTGTCCCCATGTCTGACTACCGTCTGGCCGAGGCCGAGCACAAATTCGCCGAACTCATCTGGGAAAACGAGCCCCTGCCCTCGAGCGAGCTGGTGCGGCTGGCCGCGCAGGCGCTCGGCTGGAAGAAATCGACGACCTACACCGTCCTGCGCCGCCTGTGCGAGCGCGGGCTGTTTCAGAATCTGGACGGCGCGGTGACCAGTCTGGTCTCGCGCGCCGAATACGACGCGATCTGCTCCGAGCGCTTCGTGGACGACGCGTTCGGCGGCTCGCTGCCCCGCTTTCTCGCCGCGTTCACCGGCCGCCGCAAGCTGCGCGCCGACGAGGCCGAGGCCCTGCGCCGCATGATCGACGAGTGGGAGGAATGACGATGGAAGCCTTCCTGCTCAAGCTGCTCAACATGAGCCTGACGGGCAGTTCCGTCATTCTGGTCGTGCTGCTCGCCCGGCTGGTTCTCCGCCGCGCGCCCCGTGCGGTCTCCTACGCCCTCTGGGCGGTGCCCTTCCTGCGGCTCGCGCTCCCCTTCTCGTTTGAGAGCGTGTACAGTCTGGTGCGCGTCCGGCCGGACGCCATCCCGCCCGACATCGTGTACGCGGCGCAGCCCGCGATCGACAGCGGCGTGCAGCCCCTCGACGCCGTGGTCAACGCCGCGCTGACCGCCGTGCCCGCCGACCCGGCCGCCAGCGTCAACCCGGTGCAGGTCCTGCTGTTCATCGGCTTCTGGATCTGGCTCGCCGGGGTGTGCGCGATCGCCTGCGCCAGCCTGATCCAGACCGTCCGCCTGCGCCGCTATCTGAAACAGGCGCGGCACCTCGAGGGCAACCTGTACACGGTCGGCCGGGCGGACACCCCGTTCGTATTCGGCCTGCTGCGCCCGCGCATCTACCTGCCCGCCGGGCTGGACGGCGCGGAGTACGAGTACATTCTGGCGCACGAGCGCCATCACATCGCCCGGGGCGACCACCTGCTCCGCCCGCTCGCCTTCGCCGTCGCGGCGGCGCACTGGTTCAACCCGCTCGTCTGGGTGGCCTACTGGCTGCTCGGCGTGGACATGGAGCAGTCGTGCGACGAGGCCGTGCTCCGCCGCTTCGGCGGGGACATCCGCAAGGCCTACTCGGGCTCGCTCGTCAACCTCGCGTCCGCGCCCCGCGCCCTGCGCCCCGGCCCGCTCGGCTTCGCCGAGGGCGACATCGGTCGCCGGGTGCGCGGCATCCTGCGCTGGAAAAAGCCCGCCGTCTGGGTCTCCGTCCTCGCGGCCTGCGCCGCTCTGCTCGTCGCCTGCGGCCTGCTGAGCGACCCGCCGGGAAGCGCCGCCGCTCCCGCAGACCCCGATTCCAGCTATCCTATCTCGGAAAGCGCGGCAGACAGATGGGCATACGCTCATATGGAGCGCATCGAAATGATTCTGGACGATTATATGGAGATCGCTCACCGGGGCTATGGGCTGCAAGAACTCGGCCAGATCGACGGCATCGTCGAGGAGCCGGTCACCATTTACCGCTGCGAGGTCTACTATGTCCCCGCTGATTATGGGACAGCCTATGAAGCGCTCGGTCATACCGCGATCGAAGCCAATTTCGTCAAAAACGGCGATCAATACGAGATCCATGGCATCCCGGGCATGAGCCGGGTCTATTTCGCCTTCGACGCGGACGATGCGTTGCTGACCTCGTTCGGATCGGACTACGCGCAATATTATGACGACTATCCCAACGAAAGCCTGGGCCACCTCGAGCTGATGCTGCGGACAAGGCTCGAAAGCATGCAGGCGATCGACGCCCCCACCTTCGATTCCGCCCACTATGTGGTCACCTATGAGGAATATCATCCGGGCGTGTACAAAAAGCTGCTGCTCAGCCAGCCCGCCCGACAGGGCGCGGACGGCATCTGGCACGTCGAACGGAAGATGGATCAAAACGGCAACGTGACCCTGTGCGAAGTGCAGAATTTCACAGCCTTGCAGAAGGAATGCGACGAAGGGCGCCGCCCGGGTCTGCTCGACCCCGAGCAGGTCGCGCTCGAATTCATTCACCGGGACTACGACACTGCCCGCATCGTCGAGATCAGGGAAGCGTCCTACGAGGAGTTCTGCGCGTGGCCGACCAGCACCTATGAGGGCTATATTTTCGAGGTCGCGGACGGCTATCTCAAGCTGCGCCCCACCGTGCCCGATGAAAACAGCGAACCCACCCTCTGGGCGACCGGCTACCCCCAATATTACGATTCCCTGCCCTATCGCGGCGACACGGTCTGGACGCTCGACGGCGAAGCTGTGACCGAAACGGCGCTCGCTGCTGCGGTCGAAGCCGCCCCCGCGGACGGCCTGTTCGCAAAATGCACCTGCTACGGCGGTTCCATCATGGCTGTCGAAGCTGTGACCGCGCCATAAGATCATGAAAACGCCCGCGCGCTGCAAAATCGCAGCGCGCGGGCTTCTGTTTTCCGCTTTATTCGGTTTTTTCATCGAGCGCGCGCTCGACCTCGGCGCGGCCCGGGATGGACGGCGCCGCGCCCGGCCGGGTGACCGCGATGGCGGCCGCCCGCGCGCTCCGGCGCAGGGTTTCGTCCACGGGCAGACCCTCGGCCAGCCCGGCGATGAAATAGCCGGTGAACGTGTCCCCGGCGGCCGTGGTGTCCACCGCTTCAACCGGGAAGGCGGGCTGGAAGACCCGTTCCCCGTCCCCGTCGTAATACGCGCCCTCCGCGCCCAGCGTCAGCACGACGGCGGCGCGCGGGTACCGCACCCGCATCGCGTCCAGAATCGCGTCCGGCTCCCGCTCGCCCGTGAGCTGGAAGCCCTCGACCTCGTTCAGCAGGAACAGTCCGATCTTGTTCAAATCGACCGCGTCCAGCTTTTCATTGAACGGCGAGGGGTTGAGCGCGATCCGCAGGCCCTTTTCGTGCGCCCGGTCGACGATGTAGGGCAGCAGGTTGACCTCGTTTTGCAGCAGAAGCAGGTCGCCCGCGCCGAACTGCGCCAGCACGCCGTCGACATACTCGGCAGTCAGCCGCTGGTTGGCCCCACCGAACAGCAGGATGCTGTTCTGTGCGTTTTTATCGAGCTGGATCACGGTGTGCCCCGAACGCCCGCCCACCCGGCGGATGAACGCGCTGTGCACGCCGTATGTGGCGCAGGCGTCCAGAAAGGGCTGGCCGTCCTCACCGATCATGCCGCCCTGGTAGACCTCGACGCCCGCCCGCGCGAGCGCGACCGACTGGTTCAGCCCCTTGCCGCCCAGAAAGACCTCGACGCCGCCGGTGGCCTCGGTCTCCCCGGGCGCCACGATGTGATCCACCCGGTATACATTGTCCAGATTCATCGAACCGATGTTCAAAACGCGCATCGAACGCGCCCCCTTCCGCAAGCCTGTTTCGATACTACCAGCATAAGCCCCTGCCCCGCTCCCTGTCAAGCGCGCGGTTTACATGGATTTCCGGGCGCGGGCGTGCTATGATAAAGAAGAAAAGCGGTTTGAAATGAGGTGAATCCATGCAGACCATCGACGAGGCGCTGCAGAAGCTGCAGACCTCCCCCTTCCGGGCGCGTTTCCGGCTGAGCGAAAAAGACCGCGCCTATGTGCGCGCCAAGGGGCTTCCCGTCATCCGCCGCCACGCCCGCGACTTTGTGCGCGACCGGCTGGCCCCGGCGGTCATCCCGAACGACGGCAAACAGACCCCGATGCGCGGCCATCCGGTCTTTCTGGCGCAGCACGCCTGCGCCTGCTGCTGCCGGGGCTGTCTGCAGAAGTGGTACAAGGTGCCGCCCGGGATCGCGCTCGACGAGGCGCAGCAGGAGGCCATCGTGAACCTGCTGATGGCGTGGATCATCCGCCAGATGAAGGCCGGGAACGGCCCGAACGGCCCCTGAAGCGTCCGTCCCCTCTTGCAACGCCCGCCGTGTTGTGCTATTCTGATGATATCCCCCCGAGGGGGATATAGAAAGGAGATGCATGCATGGCACACCAGCATGAGCATACCAAGGACGTGCTCAACCGCCTTTCCCGGGCGATCGGCCATCTGGAGTCGGTCAAGGCCATGGTCGAAAACGGCCGGGATTGCAGCGAAGTCCTGATCCAACTGGCGGCGGTGCGCGCCGCGATCAACAACACCGGAAAAATCATTTTGAAGGATCACATCAATCACTGCATTGTGGACGCTGTCCAGACGGGCGACCAGAAGGCGCTGGACGACCTGTCGGCCGCGATCGACAAATTCATGAAATGAGGCGCGGTATGACAGGGAAAAACCATCTTTCGATCCTGTGGGCGATCCTGGCCGCCGCGCTGTACGCCCTCAATTCCCCGCTTTCCAAGCTGCTGCTGCAAAACGTCCCCCCGACCATGATGGCCGCCCTGCTCTATCTGGGCGCGGGCGCGGGCATGCTCGCGCTCCGGCTCATTCAGCGCTCCAGCGGCCATGTGCCCGGGGAAGAGCCCCTGCGCCGCACCGACCTGCCCTTTGTGATCGGCATGGTCGCGCTCGACGTCGCCGCGCCCATTTTTCTGATGATCGGCCTGACCCGCACGACCGCCGCGAACGCCTCCCTGCTCAACAATTTCGAGATCGTCGCGACCTCGGTCATCGCCCTCTGCCTGTTCCACGAGAAAATCTCCAAGCGGCTCTGGCTGGCCATCGGCCTTGTCACCCTGTCGAGCGCGATCCTGTCCTTTGAGGGCGAGGGCAGCCTGTCCTTCTCGCTTGGCTCGGTCTTTGTCCTGCTGGCCTGCGTCTGCTGGGGCTTTGAAAACAACTGCACCCGCTCGATCTCGAACCGCGATCCCCTCGAGATCGTCGTCGTCAAGGGCTTCGGCTCGGGGCTGGGCGCGCTCGTCATCGCCCTCTGCATCGGCGAACGGCTGCCCGGCGCGGGCGCGCTCGTCTGCGCCCTGCTGCTCGGCTTCGTCGCCTACGGCCTCAGCATTTTCTTTTACATCCGCGCACAGCGCGGGCTGGGCGCGGCCAAGACCAGCGCGTATTACGCCCTCGCGCCCTTCATCGGCGCCGGGCTGTCCCTGCTGATCTTCCGCGAGCTGCCGGCCGCCGCCTTCTGGATCGCCCTCGCGATCATGGCCGCGGGCGCGTACTTCGCTTCCACCGACGGATAAACGCAAAGGAGAACACCATGTCCCAAAATCAAAAAGTCGCCGTCGTCACGGGCGGCGCGCAC
>CAMEPU010000077.1 GCA_945932315.1 uncultured Clostridia bacterium | reverse complement strand
TGCTCATAGTGAGCACGCCCTCGCGGACGGCAGCGATCATGCCCTCGTCCTCGGATACCGGAATGAACGCGCCCGACAGGCCGCCGACGCTCGAGGACGCCATGACGCCGCCCTTCTTGACCGCGTCGTTCAGCATGGCGAGGATGGCGGTCGTGCCGCAGCCGCCGCAGGTTTCGAGGCCGACCTCTTCGATGATGCGGGCGACCGAATCGCCGATGGCCGGGGTCGGTGCGAGCGACAGGTCGACAATGCCGAAGGGCACGCCCAGGCGCTCGGACGCGAGCGAACCGACGAGCTGGCCCATACGGGTGATCTTGAACGCAGTCTTTTTGATGATCTCGGCGACCTCGCCGATCGAGCAGTCGCCCGCGCGGCGGATGGCCGCCTGCACGACGCCCGGGCCGGATACGCCGACGTTGATGACGGTCTCGGGCTCGCCGATGCCGTGGAACGCGCCCGCCATGAACGGGTTGTCGTCCACCGCGTTGGCGAACACGACCAGCTTGGCGCAGCCCATCGACTGGTTGTCCGCGGTCAGCGCGGCGGTCTCCTTGATGATCTTGCCCATCTGGGCGATCGCGTCCAGATTGATGCCGGCCTTGGTCGACGCGACGTTGACCGAGGAGCAGACCAGATTGGTGGTGGCCATGGCCTCGGGGATCGAGTTCAGAAGGATCTCGTCGCCCTTGGCGAAGCCCTTCTGCACGAGGGCGGAGAAGCCGCCGATGAAGTTGACGCCGGTGGTGTCGGCCGCGCGGTCGAGCGCCTGCGCGATCGGCACATAGCTGTTCGCCGTCGAGGTCGCGCCGATCATGGCGATCGGGGTGACCGAAATGCGCTTGTTGATGATCGGAATGCCCAGCTCGCGCTCGATCTGCTCGCCGGTCGCGACCAGCTTCTCCGCGCGGCGGGTCACTTTGTCGTAAATCTTGTCGCAGAGCACGTTGATATCATCGCTCGCCAGATCGCGCAGGGAGATGCCCATGGTGATCGTGCGGATATCGAGGTGCTCCTCCTCGATCATGTGGATGGTCTCGAGGATATCGCGGGTGTTAATCATAGCCATACTGTTAAAACATCCTCTATAATGTAGTAGTTAAATTGATAGACTTCCATTTAAGCAAGTATCACGCAGCGAGACGCCGCTTAAATGCGGTGCATCGCGTTAAAGATATCCTCATGCATACAATGCACCTTCATGCCGAGGGCGTAGCCGTCCTGCTCGAGCAGCTCGGTGAAGACCGGGAAATCGACGTTGCAGTTCGCGATATCCACGAACATGACCATCGCGAACATCTCATCCATGACGTTCTGGGAGATGTCCAGAATGTTGACGCCGCACTTGCAAATGGTGTCCGACAGCTTGGCGATGATGCCCGTTCTGTCCTTGCCAACTACGGTAATTACTGCACGCATTTTAAAATTCCTCCAAATATATGTTCAGTTTATTGGATCACATAATTGATGATCGAATTGGAAACCAGAAAGCCCGGCTCGGTCAGCCGCCAGCCGTTCGCCGTTTTTTCTGTCAGGCCGGAAGCCGACAGATCGCGCAGGCGCTTTTCAAACGGCGCAAAATCCATGCCGAAGCGCTCCGAGAACGCCGCGCCAGAGATCCCGTCCGCTGTGCGCAGGGCGAGCATCAAATATTCGGCCCATGCCGGAAAATCGGGTGTTTCCTCCTCGGGTTCGGGCGCGCCGCCCGCCAGAAAGCGGCCGGTGTCTCGGGGATAGGCGAAGCGTTTGCCCCGCCAGAGGGAGTGCGCTCCCGGGCCCAAGCCCAGATAAGGGGTCAGATCCCAGTATTTGCTGTTGTGCCGCGACCGGCGTCCCGGCCGCGCCCAGTTGGAAATTTCATAGTGCTCATAGTCCGCCGCCCGTAGCCGCGCGCACAGCGCGAGGTACAGGTCGGCCTGCGCGTCGTCGTCGGGCAGCGTGGGGTTCTCCCGCCCCATCGGCGTGCCCGGTTCGAGCTTCAAACCGTAGCACGAGAGGTGCTCGGGGTGAAATTCGAGCAGCGCGTCGACCGATTTGAGAAACCGCGCGGCCGTCTGGCCGGGCAGGCCGTACATCAGGTCGAGGCTCAGGTTGTCGAAGCCGTGCGTCCGGGCGTGGCCAATGGCTTCAGCCGCTTCGGCAAAGGTATGCCGCCGCCCCAGCAGCGCCAGCTCGTCGTCGTGCGCCGACTGCACGCCGACCGACAGGCGGTTCACGCCCGCCCTCCGCAGGCCGTCCAACAATGCATCGGTCATGCTGTCCGGGTTGCATTCAACGGTGATCTCTGCGTCTGGCGTGAGCGAAAAACAGGTTCGCGCTTTTTCGATGATTTTGGAAAGCCGTTCCGCGCCCAGCAGCGAGGGCGTGCCCCCGCCCAGATAGACGGTGTCGGCCGTCTCGCCCGCCGCGTCGGCCGCCCAGCCCGCCATGCAGCGGCACAGGGCGTCCACATAGACATCCATCTCCCCCGCCGACGGCGGATAGGAGTAAAAATCGCAGTAGCGGCACTTGGACGCGCAGAAGGGCACGTGAAGATAGAGGCCGAACTTACTCCTCATCCAGTTTGAGGACGGCCATGAAGGCCTCGGTCGGGAGCTGGACGGTGCCCAGCGAGCGCATCTTCTTCTTGCCTTCCTTCTGCTTTTCGAGCAGCTTCTTCTTTCGGGTGATGTCGCCGCCGTAGCACTTGGCGAGCACGTCCTTGCGCATGGCCTTGACGGTCTCGCGGGCGATGACCTTGCCGCCGATCGCGGCCTGTACGGGCACCTCGAAGAGCTGGCGCGGGATGTTCTCCTTCAGCTTTTCACAGATGCGGCGGGCGCGGCCATAGGCCTTCTCGCGGTGGGCGATAAAGGACAGCGCGTCCACCTGATCGCCGTTCAAGAGCATATCGATCTTGACGAGGTCGCTCTTGCGGTAGTCGCTCATCTCGTAGTCAAGGGAAGCGTAACCCTTGGTCTTGGCCTTGAGCGCGTCGAAGAAGTCGTAGATGATCTCGTTGAGCGGCATCTCATAGTGCAGCTCGACCAGATTGGTGTCCAGATACTGCATATCCTTGAAGACGCCCCGGCGCTCCTGACACATGGGCATGATGTTGCCCACGAAGTCGGGCGGCGCGATAATCGAAGCCTTGACATAGGGCTCGCGCGCCTCGTCGATTACGTCCGGGCTGGGGTAGTCGTGCGGGTTGTCGACATAGACCGTCGTGCCGTCGGTCTTGATGATTTCATAAATAACAGACGGCAGGGTGGTGACCAGATCGAGGTTGAATTCGCGCTCGAGGCGCTCCTGAATGATCTCCATGTGGAGCATGCCGAGGAAGCCGCAGCGGAAGCCGAAGCCGAGCGCGACCGAGGATTCAGGCTCGAAGGACAGCGCCGCGTCGTTGAGCTGGAGCTTTTCGAGCGCGTCGCGCAGGTCGGGGTACTTGGAGCCGTCCTCGGTGTAGATACCGCAGTAGACCATCGGGCGCGCCGGGCGGTAGCCGGGCAGCGCCTCGGCCGCGGGCTCGTCGACGCCGGTGACCGTGTCGCCCACCCGGGTGTCCTTGACGTTTTTAATGGAGGCGGTGAAGTAACCGACCTCGCCCGCGCGCAGCATGGGCGCAGGCTCCATCGAGAGCGGGCGCAGATAGCCGCACTCGAGCACCTGGAATTCGGCGCCCGTGGCCATCATTTTGACCTTCATACCAGGCTTGATCGTGCCCTCCATCAGACGCATCAGGACGATGACGCCGACGTAGGGGTCGTACTGGCTGTCGAAGATCAGCGCGCGCAGCGGGGCTGTCTCATCGCCCTCGGGGGCGGGGATATTGGCGACGATGTCCTCCATGACCGCCCGGATGTTCGTGCCCATCTTGGCCGAGATCTCGGGCGCGTCCATCGAGGGCAGGCCGATGATGTCCTCGACCTCCTGCTTGGCCTTCTTGGGGTCGGCGGCGGGCAGGTCGATCTTATTGAACACGGGCAGAATCTCGAGGTTGTGGTCGAGCGCCAGATAGGTGTTGGCCAGCGTCTGCGCCTCGACGCCCTGAGAGGCGTCCACAACGAGCACCGCGCCCTCGCAGGCCGCGAGAGAACGGGAAACCTCGTAATTGAAGTCGACGTGGCCGGGCGTGTCGATCAGGTTGATCTGGTAGGTCTCCCCGTCGTCCGCCTTATAATCCATGGTGACCGCGCGGGCCTTGATGGTGATGCCACGCTCGCGCTCCAGATCCATGTTGTCGAGCAGCTGCTCCTCCATCTCGCGCTGGGTGACCGCCTCGCACTGCTCCAGCAAGCGGTCGGCAAGGGTGGACTTGCCGTGGTCGATGTGCGCGATGATCGAGAAGTTGCGGATGTTCTTCTGTTTCTTCACGATGATTCTCCTTCGCAAAGTGCAATTCATAGATAGAGTTATCATACCATAATCCGGCCTTACCGACAAGAACGCAGCCGAAAAATCGTGGAAAACGGGCGAAAAAAAGCAGCCCGCCGGGCTGCTTTGGTTTGGTGAAAAATGACGGTTTTACCACGCTGTGAGCGCGTACCAGACAATTCCGCCGGTCAGCGCGAAGGCGAATACCGCGCAGAAGCCGATCGTGACCAGCCGGTTCGTCCACGCGCTGACGTTCCGCGCCCGGAGGAAGTCACGCAGCCGCCACGTCAGCAGCAGGTTGAGGTAAAATCCAGCCACGAGCACGGCCATGCAGCCCAGCCACCGGACGCCCAGACGCACGCACATGCCCGCCAGCAGCACGATCTCACCGGCGAGCACGATCCGGTCGACCGCCGCGATCCAGCTGGTGTGCATGGGCAGGCAGTCCCCGCCCGCCCCGACCGCGCGGCGCGACCGGCGCAGCCAGACCAGATAATGCCCCGTCCGGCAGGCGAACACGACCGCGACCAGCAGCCAGCATAAGCCCGCGTACAGCCCCGCGCCGCTCCGGAAACCGACCGGGTCGCGGAACAATCCGGGGAGCTGCAGACCGGCCTCCAGCAGTCCGAGTACAATCATGACGATCGAGCCGGGCAGGAAATTCCGCTTCATCGAGCGCGCAATCGTCTCCAGCCGGGTCGCAGGTTCGGTCTCAATGGGCGTGGGATTCTCCTCCTCGGAGACGAAAATCATCATCTGCGCCCAGGTGGTGACGAGCTGCCAGCCCGCCGCCTCGCAGTATTCGACGAACTCCCGCTGGCTGTTCGGCAGCCCGGCGTTGAAGTCCGAGCCTTCCTCAAAGTACTCGACCGCGTAGGTCAGCTTTTTAGCGGGCGCGCGGCGATAGTGCCAGCCCAGCCCGCTGATTCGCTCGAGCCGCCAGCCCTTGGCGGCCATTTGCGCGAGGTGGCGCTCGATGCGCTCATAGTCGTAAAACTGCAGACTGCCCTCCGGGCGGAACTTGCGATCCTTCATGCGTCCTCCCCCTCCTTTAAGATGCAGCGGCGGTAATCGGCGGCTTGCCGGTTCAGCCGGTCGAACTCCTGCGCGAGCGCCCGCCGCCCGGCGGCGGTCAGCCGGTAGCTGCGCTTGCGCCCGCCCGCCCCCACGTCGACCTCCTCGATCATTCCCGCGCCGACGAAGCTGTCCAGCAGGTGGTAAAGGGTTCCCGGGCCGACCGCCACCCGCCCGTTTGTGATCGCGCGCACGCGCTCCATGATATCCGCGCCGCAGCAGGTCTCGCGCAGACATAATAAAATATAGAACATCTGCTCAGTCAGCGTCTGGAATTTCTCGCGCGGCATGGTCCCGCCCCCCTTTATCGAATATCGTTATTATAGGTTCATTGTACTATCGAATATCGCTATTGTCAATAGCAGGCAGCATATTCCGCGAGCTTTTGGTGAGCTTTCATAAAGTCCATGTCCCCGGGAAATCCTTTTATCAGTCCCCGCCCCAATCTGCCAAAATTTCCATACAGGATTTACATTTTATTCACGAACAGCTCTTGACTTATGGGGGAAGGGGTGGTAAATTATCCTTAGCACTCAGAGAGTTCGAGTGCTAAATCCAAAGGGAAACGGAGGGATCAGCGTTGGAGCTGTCCGAACGCAAAAGCAAAATTCTCAAAGCGCTGATCGCCGAATATATCCGCACGGCCGAACCGGTCGGCTCCAAGACGCTCGCCGCGATGGAGGATCTGCATTACTCCTCCGCCACCATCCGCAACGAGATGAGCGAGCTCGAGGAAATGGGCTACCTTGAAAAGACCCACACCTCCTCGGGGCGCGTCCCTTCGCACAAGGGCTACCGCCTGTACGTCGACGAGCTGATGACCCAGGAGACCGATCAGGATGCGAGCGCCGAAACCACCGCGCTCATGAGCCTCAAGGAGCGTGAGCTCGACCGCCTGATTCAGGAGGCCGGCCGCCTGATCTCGACCCTGACGAATTACGCGACCGTCGCGGTCACGCCCCACATGACCCGCACCTCGATCCGACAGTTTGAGCTGATCGCGGTCGACGACACCACCTTTGTTATCGTGGTCGTCACCGAGTCGGGACAGGTCAAGAATAAGATGGTGCACACGGGCGCGCCGGTCTCCAAGGAAGAGACCGAGCTGCTCTGCTACGTGCTCAACCAGACGCTGACCGCGCTGCCGCTCGAGCAGATCACGCCCGAGCGCTTCGACATCGTCGGCCGGGCAGCGGGTGTCAGCGCGCTGCTGGCGCCGGTGGCCGAATACATCGCCGAACTCATCCGCGAGCTGGGCAGCCAGAAGGTTTTCGTGCAGGGCGGCAGCAAGCTGCTCGGCTTCCCCGAATACCACGACACCAAAAAGGCGCAGAAGCTGCTCGCCTACATGGCGGACGACGCCAAGAGCCTCGTCCCGACCGAGCAGGAGATCGACGGCGTCAAAATTTTCATCGGCCCCGAGAACGGCGCCGATCCGATGAGCGAAACCAGCACGATCTACGCCAAGTACGACATCGGCACGATCGGCCAGGGCGTCATCGGCATCGTGGGCCCGACCCGCATGGATTACGCCGCGCTCTCGGCCCAGCTCAGCCGGTTCGCCAAGGGGCTCAACCAGCTGATCTCGGAGACCATTCTGGACGACCGGGACAAAAAGAAGTAAATTACAAGATTAAATGAGGGAATATATTATGGCAGAAGAAAAGAAGGCCCCCGAAGCCGAGGAGGAGACCACACCGGTCGAGTCTGCGGCTGAGGAAACCGCCGAATCCGCGGCGCCCGCAGAGACCGCCGAGCCGGCGGCAGGCGCCGATCTCCAGAAGCAGTACGACGAGCTGAACGACCGTTACCTGCGCATGGCAGCCGAGTACGACAACTTCCGCAAGCGCAGCCAGCGCGAGCGCGAAGCCGTCCACGGTGACGCCGTCGCCTACGCGGTCACCGAGCTGCTCACCACGGCCGACAATCTGAGCCGCGCGCTGGCGCAGCCCACCGAGGACGCCGCCTACAAGCAGGGCGTCGAGATGACCTTCACCCAGCTCATGACCAGCTTCGAAAAGCTGGGCGTGACCCCGATCGAGGACGCCCCCGGCACCCCGTTCGATCCCAACCTTCACAACGCCGTCATGCATGTCGACGACGAAGCGCTGGGCGAAAACGTGATCGCCGAGGTCTTCCAGAAGGGCTACAAGATGGGCGAAAAAGTCATCCGCCACTCGATGGTCAAAGTTGCAAACTGACACAAACATAGCATCACACAACCACGAAAACACAATCCATTTACAAAGGAGATCATAAATTATGGGTAAGATCATTGGTATTGACCTTGGTACAACCAACAGCTGTGTCGCCGTTATGGAAGGCGGCGAGGCTGTCGTCATCGCAAACGCTGAGGGCGCGCGCACCACGCCTTCCGTCGTCGCATTCTCCAAGACCGGTGAGCGCATGGTCGGTCAGGTCGCAAAGCGTCAGGCCGTCACCAACGCCGACCGCACCATCGCTTCTATCAAGCGTCAGATGGGCTCGGACTACCGCGTCACCATCGACGGCAAGCCCTATTCCCCTCAGGAAATTTCCGCGATGATCCTGCAGAAGCTGAAGGCGGACGCCGAGGCTTACATCGGCTCCCCTGTTTCTCAGGCCGTCATCACCGTTCCCGCTTACTTCACCGACGCACAGCGTCAGGCGACCAAGGACGCCGGCAAGATCGCTGGTCTGGAAGTCCTGCGTATCATCAACGAGCCCACCGCGGCCGCTCTGGCTTACGGCGTCGATAAGGAGACCGAGCAGAAGGTCATGGTTTATGACCTGGGCGGCGGCACCTTCGATGTCTCCATTCTGGACATCGGCGACGGCGTTCTCGAGGTTCTGGCCACCGCGGGCAACAACCACCTGGGCGGCGACGACTTTGACCAGCGCATCATCGACTGGATGGTCGGCGAGTTCAAGAAGACCGAGGGCATCGACCTGTCCACCGACCGCATGGCCATGCAGCGCCTCAAGGAATCCGCTGAGAAGGCCAAGATCGAGCTGTCCGGCATGACCTCCACCTCCATCAACCAGCCCTACATCACCGCTGATGCGACCGGCCCCAAGCACCTTGAGCTGACCCTGACCCGCGCGAAGTTCAACGAACTGACCGCTGACCTGGTTGAGGCCACCATGGGCCCCGTTCGTCAGGCCCTGTCCGACGCCGGCCTGCAGCCGGGCGATCTGG
This sequence comes from uncultured Clostridia bacterium, assembly GCA_945932315.1. Lineage (GTDB taxonomy): Bacteria > Bacillota > Clostridia > Oscillospirales > Butyricicoccaceae > Butyricicoccus. Next base: position 306 of record CAMEPU010000077.1, on the reverse strand, counting down.
CCAAGGTTCTGCTCGTAGGCGGCTCCTCCCGTATCCCGGCCGTTCAGGATGCGGTTAAGAACATCACCGGCAAGGACGGTTTCAAGGGCATCAACCCCGACGAGTGCGTCGCGATCGGCGCGGCCATTCAGGGCGGCGTTCTGGGCGGCGAGGTCAAGGACGTCCTCCTGCTCGACGTCACTCCCCTGTCCCTGGGCATTGAGACGCTGGGCGGCGTCTGCACCCGTCTGATCGAGCGCAACACCACCATCCCGACCAAGAAGAGCCAGGTCTTCTCGACCGCGGCAGACAACCAGACCTCTGTGG
>CAMEPU010000076.1 GCA_945932315.1 uncultured Clostridia bacterium | reverse complement strand
ATCTGATCGAGGTACTTGCCCATGCTCTCGGTGCGGCCGCTCAGCGTATCCAGATCGCGCGTCAGAGCCTTGAGCGCGCTCTTCAATTCGCGCGTGTCCGCGTCGTCGATCATTTCGGTCACGGCTTCGAGGTCGCGCTGCACGTCGTCCATGCTCTCTCCCAGATCGTTGAGCAGGGGCTGAAACGCGCCAAGCGTGCTGTCGAGCTGGTTCATCTGGGTGTTCACTGTGGTGAGCGCGCTCGCCGTGTTCTGCAGATGATCGTTAAAGGGTGTGAGCGCATTCTGGATGCCGGTCAGGCTGTCCAGCGCCTTGTCGGCCGACAAATAGACCGCACTCTTACCGGACGAGATTGTCGCCCGTGCGCCGTTCAGCGTGTCCAGGCCATTGGCCGCCCGCCGCAGGTCGCTGCTCATGCCGCCCATCGTGCTCAGAATAACATCCAGACTGTCGCTGATCGCTTCGGCCGAATCCTCGGTCTTTTCCTTGACCTCGCGCAGCTCAGAAATCTCGTTGATCTGGGACAGCGTGCCCGGGATCATCAGAAACGTCCAGCCCGCGAAGGCGAAATCGTTGGATCCGATTTTCAAAGTGAAATGCGCTTCCTCGCCCGGGAAGGCCAGGAACACAACCGCCTTCATATTCGCAATCGTCTGCACCTGCGCACCCTCGGCCTCGAGCGAAACGATGTGATCCTGATCGACCAGCGTCGCCGCCTGCAGCATCAGATTGTTGCGGTAGTAATCGGGCGCGGCGGGATTGGGAATTGCGTCAACCGTGATCTCGATGAGGCCGGTCGCCCCGGCGAGATCATCCGCCTCAGCGGGCGCGCCGTTCAGCTTGTAGGAAACGGTCAGATCCCAGGGCAGCAGCGTCAGCGGCTCCTCGGTGTCACCCTCAAAATAGAACCGGTCGGGCGCGTCCTCACCCAGTTCAAAGACAACCGTACCGTCCTTCTGGGTGGCCTTGACCGCGTTGGTCAGATTGCTGATCGCGGTGTACACGCCGTAATCGGTGACCTGCTTCGCGCCGTTCATCGCGTAGCTTTTGACCACGCTTGCATGCTGGGGCACGCCGTAAGCGTCGGTCGTTACATAATATGATTCATCGCAGGTCGGATCGAACGCAGCCGCCGAACTGACCGCCATCGCGATACAGAGCGCGCCGGCCACGCCGCTGCGCAGCTTAGACCATGTGTGCTTCTTCATGTTGCTTCTCTCCTTTATCCTGTGTACTTGCCTGCGGCAGAGGCTTTCGCCGCGCGGCGAATCGTTCTTTCCGCTTTTCTTCCCGGCGCGCGGCACGCTGCTGTTCCTTTGTGATGACGCTGTCAAACGCAGCGAGCAGGGCGGGCAGCAACGTCAGCACCAGGCCGACTGAGAGGATCGCGCCGCGTCCTACCATGTGGCCGACCTGCTGAATCGCGACGATCGTCGAGGTGAAATACAGCAGATAACCGACAACCGTCAGGATCAGCCCTGAGGTCAGAACCGACGCCGCACTCCGGTTGACCGTGTTGATCGCCGCCTGCCGGCGGTCGCACCGGGTGCGCTCATCCAGATAATTGTTGGTTGTCAGAATGGAATAGTCGATCGTCGCGCCGAGCTGCAGGCAGCTGACGATGATATAACCGATGTAAATCAGGCTGTCGCCGACGAGATATGGGATCGTCATGTTGAAATAGATCGCGATCTCAATTGGAATGACGACGAACAGCGGGATGAGGAAGGACTTGAACGTCCCCATGACGACGAGGAACACGCCGATCAGCGAGAGCACCGAGACGCGGTTGTAGTCCTCGGTCAGAATATCCCGGATGTCGACGGTCGAGGCTGTCATGCCGATGACATAAGAGTCCTCCGGATAGTATTCTTTCACGGTCTGCGTGAGCTGTTCATTGCAGTCGAAGGCGTAAGCGCTCTCCTCGACCGTATCCATCGAGATCAGCAGCCGGGCATAGCCGTCGGTATGCAGGATCTCAACGAGGTCGGCGGGCAGAAAGCTGACCGGGATATCATTGGGCAGCACGCCTCCCAGAGAGATCGCGTAGTTCGTGAAGGGCAGATCCTCGAGCGCCTGCGTCAGGTCGCGCTCCTGCGCGATCGAATTGTCTGGCACCATCGCGATAACCATATTGGATTTGCCGAACACGCCGTTGATCTCCTCGGTGTCGTCGTAGTAGGTCGTGCCCGGGCTGCCGCCCAGCGCGCTGTCGCCGTAATAGAACGTGTTGAGCCCCTGACCAAAATAGCAGGGCACAGCGAGCAGCAGGCACAGGACGAGTACCGGCCAGCGCACCCGCTGCACCGCGCTGCCCAGACGGCGAAACTCGGGAATCAGCGGCTTGTGCGCCGTTTTTTTGACCATGCCGTCGAACCGCAGGATCAGGGCGGGCATCAGCAGCATGACCGCGGCCAGCGAACACAGGATGCCCTTTGTCAGAACAAAACCGACGTCACGGCCGACCTTGAACTGCATGAGTGCGATCGCCAGAAAGCCGACGATCGTCGTCAGGCCGGAGGCAAAGATCGAGCTGCTCGACTCAACAATCGCCCGCTGCATCGCGGTCTCCCGGTCCATTCCCTCGTTCTCCAGCTCGGTGAACGTATGCAGCAGGAAGATCGAATAGTCCATCGAAACCGCGAGCTGCAGAATGGCCGCCGTCGAAAAGGTGAAAAACGAGATCGAGCCGAAGATGATGTTCGAGCCCATATTAAGCAGGATCGCGATGCCCATGACCGCGATGAACAGGAAGGGTTCAAACCAGGAATTTGTCGTGAGCAGCAGGATCGCCAGAATGATGACCACCGCAAGAACGATCGCGATCATGATTTCCCGGGTGATCGCCTCCTCGCGGAATTTGCTCGAGACCGCGCTGCCCGAAAAGGCCGCGCGCTCCTCCCCGCCGACGATCTCGGAGATCTCATCGATCGCCTGATGGGTCAGCGGATCGGAATCGCCCTCGGTAAACACGATCTCAAACAGGGCGTTTCCATCGTGATAAAAATCATCTGTCAGGTCGCTGGAAAGGAAACCCTGCCCGAGATAGATGTTGTCGATCAGGTCGGCGCCGACAACCAGATCGACACCCTCGACGTCCCCGATCTGGTCGCGCAGGTGCTTGGCTTCCTCCCGGCTCACATCCCGCACCATGACGCGCGCCATGCCCGGATAGCCGAAGGTATCCTCCATCACGTCGAGCGCCTGCTTGGTCGGGGCGAAATCGGGCAGGTACTTGCTGAGGTCGTAATTGACGCCGACAAACGGGAAGCAGATCGCGCTCAGCACGGTCAGAACCAGAAAGACGGCCATGATCGCATTCCGCCGCCGAACGACAAACGCTGCGATCTGCTCACTGAAGCTTTTTTTCATTGAATCACCACCACAACACACTATTTTATTCGACATTGTGTTGATTTATTTAACGTGATCTATTATACTAATGATAGTCGATAAAAACAACCGACAATAATGCGTCAATAGTCGTTTAATTGACATTTATCTATTTTATGTCAATTTGGAAAGGAAAACTTTTTATGAACGAAAAAGGAATCGACCGCCGGGTACGCAAGACCCAGCGGCAGCTCCGGCTTGCGCTCGCCCAACTCATGCGGCAGAAGCCGGTGCAGAAGATCACCGTGCGCGAGTTGGCCGACCTCGTGGACATTAACCGCGCGACCTTTTACCTGCATTACCGGGATGTTTTCGATTTGCTCCGGCACCTGGAGGACGAGCTGTCCCAGGATTTCAACCGGATCATCGAAGAGCATCAAAGCGATCTCCTGCGCGGAACGCTGCTTCCGCTGCTCCAGGAGCTGTTCTCCAGTATTCAGCAAAACGCCGATCTTGTCCAGGTATTGCTGGGTGAGAACGGCGACATGTCCTTTATCAACCGGCTGAAGGAATTTTTCCGCACGGTCTGCCTGTCCCATTACACATCCGTAAGCCAGCAAGCCAACAGCACGCATTTTGAATACTCGTTTTCGTACATGGTTTCGGGCTGTATCGGCCTGTTCCAGCGCTGGCTCGACGGCGGGATGCAGGAATCCTGCGACGAGATGGCCGCGCTGACCGAGCAGCTCATCCTGCACGGCACCAAGCTGATCCTCTGATATAACAGCGCAAAAAGCGTCCCTCCGAACGGGATAGGCCCGTTTGGAGGGACGCTCTGTTTTCCAAATTTTGAAACGCTCAGCTCATCATCTGACGGCGGCGGGACAGGTTGATCGTGCCGTCCTGCATCGCGTGCAGATGGTCGAGACTCTTGCCGGTGCCGTATGCGACGCAGGAGATCGCGTCATCGGCCACCCGGGTCGGGATGCCGGTCTTGGCGGCGATCAGCTTGTCAAAGCCCCAGATCATCGAACCGCCGCCGGTCATGACGATACCATTTGTCGAAATATCGCCGGTCAGCTCGGGAGGCGTGCGCTCGAGGACCGAATGCACGGCCTCGACGATCGAGGAAACGACCTCTTCAAACGCTTCCAGAACCTCGGTGGAGGTGACGGTAAAGGTGCGCGGCAGGCCGGTCATCAGGCAGCGGCCCTTGATTTCCATCGCCAGCTCTTCGGGACGGGGATAGACGCAGCCGATCTCGACCTTGATGGCCTCAGCGGTGCGCTCACCGATCAGCACATTGTGCTTGCGGCGGATATACTTGACGATGGCCTCGTCGAACTTGTCGCCCGCGACCTTGATCGAAGTCGATACGACGATATCGTGCAGCGAAATGACCGCGATGTCGGTGGTGCCGCCGCCGATGTCCACGATCATATTGCCGTTCGGCAGCGCGATGTCGATGCCCGCGCCCATGGCGGCCGCGACAGGCTCCTCAACCAGGAAGACGCGCTTGGCGCCCGCCTGCAGGCCGGCGTCGATGACCGCACGCTCCTCGACCTCGGTGATGATCGAGGGGACGCACATGACGACATTGGGCTTGAACAGGCGGAAGCCCATGACCTTGCGGATAAACTCCTTGATCATGCGCTCGGTCATCTCGTAGTCCGAGATGACGCCCTCGCGCAGCGGGCGGATGGCGATGATGCTGCCCGGCGTGCGTCCCAGCATCTTCTGCGCGTCGGCGCCGACTGCGACGATCTTGCCGTTGCGCTTGTCCACCGCGACGACCGAGGGCTCATTGAGAACGATGCCCTTGCCCTTTACATAGACGAGCACCGACGCGGTGCCCAGATCAATACCGATATCGCTCGAAAAAACCATAAAACGACCCACCAATCTGCTCAGAGATTTCAAAAAATTCTTCATGATCGCAAGTATCCTCTGCTTATTCTGATATAACCATATTATAAACGAATTTCCAGGTTTTTCAATAGAAATGCGCGTTCGTTTCCTATTTTTGGCATGTTCCACGCATTTATTGTCGAAATCCAGGCGGTTTTTATGGAACTCGCGTCGCAGTCAACAAACAGACTTCTGACGCGCCCAGATACAGCAGCAGCCGGGCGCACACTTCGGCCGTCGCGCCCGTGGTCAGAATATCGTCGACCAGCACCACGCGCTTACCGTCCAGCCGCACGCCGTCCCGGGGCAGAAAGGCGTGCGCCGCATTGCGGCGGCGCTCCTGATCGGAGGACATCCGCGACTGCCTTTTACCAAATGGACGGCGGCGCAGGCAGTCGGCACAGGGCAAGCCGCACCGCTCCGCCGCCCGGCGCGCCAGCACCTCGCTCTGGTTATAGCCGCGCATCCACTTGCGCAGGGGCGAAGTCGGCACAAAGGTGACGAGGTCGGGCTTCCAATCGTCCAGATTCGCCAGCAGGCGCGCCGTTGTCTGCTCGGCGAACCAATGGAGCGCATTCGTATTGTGATAAAACTTGACCCGCACCATCGCCCGCCGCACCTGATCCTTGTAAAGCAGCGCGGCGTCACTCCGGGCGCAGCAGGCCACCGCCTTGCTGTGCGTGCAGCGATAACTCTGCCGCACCTCTTTGGCACAGGTTTGGCAAATTCGGGCGTGTTCGGGGATCTTCAATCCCATCGGTTCCCGGCAGAGCGCACAGCGCCGCCGGAACAGAAGCCGCCGCAGCATCAGCTCTCCTCCCGGCGCAGACGGGCGCGCAGCGCGCTGTACCGCCGGTTGCGGATATTTGTATTGACCATCGTCTCAATCACGCCGTCACTCCCCACGATGACAAGCAGGCGGCGGGCGCGGGTGATCGCGGTGTACAGGATGGGCCGGGTCAGCAGGCGGGGCGAAGTGCCGTTCGACAGGGCAACGACAACCGCGTCAAACTCGCTGCCCTGCGCTTTGTGAACGGTCATCGCATAGGCCAGCTCCAGTTCGTTCAGCATGTCGAAGGTATAGGTCGCCAGCTTGTCGTCAAAACGGACGGTCAAACACTCCTGTCCGGGGAAGATCTGCACGATCTCTCCGACGTCGCCGTTGAACATGCCCGTTCCCTGCTCGTCGCCGTCCGCGGTCTCCCAGATGATGTCATAATTGTTGCGCACCTGCATGACGCGGTCGCCCTCGCGGAAAATCATGTCGCCATAGCGGTGCTCGGGCTTGCCCTGTCCGGGCGGGTTGAGCGCCTCCTGCAGCATGCGGTTGAGCGCAATTGTGCCCGCCCCTTGCCGTTTCGCAGGCGTCAGCACCTGAATCTGCGCCGGGCTGATGCCGTAATAGCGCGGCAGGCGGTCACGGCAGAGCGAGACCACCGTTCGCATCACATCCGCCGGATCGCTTCGGTGCAGAATGAAGAAGTCGCCGTCCTTGCCCGAGGGCGTCGGCAGAAGTCCCTCGTTGATCGCATGGGCGTTGTTGACGATGTCGCTCTGACGCGCCTGACGGAAGATCTCGGTCAGCGCGATGACCGGGCAGCGCTTGGAGCCGATCAGATCGCGCAGGAAGTTGCCGGGGCCGACCGGCGGAAGCTGATCGGGATCGCCGACCAGCACCAGGCGGGCGCCGTAGGGGATGGCCTCGACGAGCGCCTGCATCAGCACGACGTCGACCATCGAGACCTCGTCGAGCACGACGACGTCGCAGTCGAGCGGATCGGTCGCGCATTTCTTGAAGTACAACTTGCCGCCCGCGCCATATCCGGCCTCGAGCAGGCGGTGAATGGTCTTGGCCTCGGTGCCGCACAGCTCGCTCAGCCGCTTGGCCGCGCGGCCGGTCGGCGCCGCGAGCACGGCCTCCTGCCCCAGCGCTTCAAACACGCGGAGCATGCCGCGCACCGCGGTCGTTTTACCGGTGCCCGGGCCGCCCGTCAGAATCGTCAGGCCGTATTTCGCAGCAGCTGCGATCGCCTCGCGCTGCAGAGGCGCGTATTCCACACCGCCGTCGTTTTCCAGCGCGAGCAGCAGCTCGTCCACGTCAAAATCATATTCCATCTCGCGGCCGGCCATCTCGCGCAGCGTGTTCGCCAGATAATCCTCCGCGTCGTGCAGCGCGCGCAGATAAACCGCGTCCCGGTTGCAGATATTCTCCCGAACGAGCTGGCCCGAGGTCTCCAGCCGGTCGATCGCGTCCAGAATCAGACGCTCGTCCACCTCGACTTCGTCGTCTGAAAGCAGCGCGTGCGCCGCGACCACCAGCTTTTCGCATGGGATAAAGGTATGCCCGTTATCGAGATTGAAGGTCATGGCATAGAGCACGCCCGCGTCACAGCGCGCGGGCGACAGGCGGGACAACCCCAGATGAGAGGCCAGGCTGTCCGCGACGTAAAAATCGACGTCGTAATAGGCGTCGCAGAGCAGATAGGGGTTCTCGGTCAGCGCGTCGATCGCCGAAACGCCCAGCCGGCGGTAGAGCGCGGGCGTCAGCGTGACGGGCAGCTCGTTCTCGGTCAGGAACTCCATCAGCATGCGCATCTCGCTCATCTCGGTGAACTGTCGGCCGATCTCCCGCGCTTTCTTGGGCGTGATGCCCCGAATTTTAGTGAGCTGTTCGGGATCGTGCATCAGGACGTCGAATGCGTCCGCGCCGAACTGCTTTGCGATCCGCGCCGCCAGCTTGGGGCCCACACCCCGGATCAGGCCGGAGCCCAGATAATCGGCGATGCCGCGCTCATCCATCGGCAGCGACCGTTCAAAAGAGGTGATGACAAACTGCTCGCCATAGGTCGGATGGGTCGTCCAGTGCCCCAGGCAGTTCAGCTCCTCCCCCAAACCGACGTTGGGCACGCAGCCGGTCGCCGTCAGCTCCTCTCCATCGGACGCGGTCAGGCGCAGAACCGAATAACCATTTTCCGGATTGTGAAACACGATCGCACCGACCGTGCCCCAAATGCTCTCCAATTCCTGCGTCTGTTCCATACCGGACGTCCTTTCAATACTTGATGTAGGTCACAGGATGGGCCTCTGCAAACGCCTCCGCATAATTAAAGCGTTCATCGGCCTCCCCGGTCTCAATAAAAATAATCTCGAGCGTGGGCATCGCGTGACAGCGCGTCTGCCACGCCGCGCGCAAAAGCCGCCGCGTGCGCGGGTCCCGGCCGTTTCCATACAGGAACAGCTCAGCGTCCGTCTCTGCGGTCATATAATCCGTTACAATTATATCATAAAGTGATTTCAGGATGCAAATCAATCCCACCGCAGCCAGTGTGCCGACTACACATTCCCAGAAAAAACCCATCGCTTCTCCCTCCTGCTCTTATTGTATTCAGGCAGGAGAAAAAATGTGAAAGAAAAAGCGCCTGTCAAACGACAGGCGCTTTAAAGGTGCGGTTATAAATTACTCGTTGATCTCGGTAACAACGCCGGAACCTACAGTACGGCCGCCCTCACGAATCGCAAAGCGGAGGCCCTTCTCGATAGCGATGGGGGTGATCAGCTCAACGCTCATGACAACGTTATCGCCAGGCATGCACATCTCGGTGCCCTCAGGCAGAGTGATAACGCCGGTAACGTCGGTGGTACGGAAGTAGAACTGGGGACGGTAGTTGTTGAAGAAAGGAGTATGACGGCCGCCCTCTTCCTTCTTCAGAACGTAA
>CAMEPU010000075.1 GCA_945932315.1 uncultured Clostridia bacterium | reverse complement strand
CGCGGGCGTAACCGCTCAGCTCGGCTCGACCGAGGACGCGGAGACTTACTACGTTGGCCAGACGGTCGTCAACAGCAAGGCGGGCGCAGCGTACACGACGGTCGATGTGCTGGTAGACGGCGTCAAGGTCGGCGAGTGGAAGTTCGAGGGCTGGACGCCTGCCTCTCAGAAGATGGACGCGGATGGCGTCACCTTCACCGGCACCTGGAAATATTATGTAACTTCTTATGAGGTCAACATCCTCGCGAAGACGGATGGCGGCGCAACGCTGGAGACCAAGACCATTACGCTGGATCAGGCCGTTGGCTTCACCGCGGCGTCCAGCGAATCGGTAACGGCAATCACGGCGACCGGCGGCGCGATCACCGTCCCGCAGAAGTATATCGGGAGCGATGGCAAGAATTACACGCGCGATTCGCTGACAAAGACGCCTGCGGATGGAAAATATAATGCGGCTGTTTCCTCGTACACGGTCGTTGCCATCTACTCGCTGGACGAGTGGAAGGACGATCCGGCGGGCGATTCTGAGACCGGCGGCGATAAGATCCCCGATAAGTATCAGGCGAAGATCGTTTACCAGCCCGATGCTGCTTCGAAGGGTTCGGTAACGCCCACGCTTGACATCGTAACGCTCAAGAATGGCAGCGATTACGCGACTTCCGCAGAGGTAACGGCTGCGAGCACGGCGTCGGCTGCGACTTCTTACAAGTTTACAAGCTGGACCTCGGACATTTCGGGTCTGGACCTGACCGCGCAGGATGCGACGCTCAGCCAGCCGTTCACTGCGGCCGGCAATGGCGTATACACCTTTACCGCCAACTTTGAGCTGGATGTCGCACCGCTGACCGTCAACTACATCACCGATGAGGATCCGGCGCAGACGCTGAAGACTGCGGATTCCAAGAACGTCACCATCGGCAACGGATACAAGATCGCGGAGCCCGGTGATACCACCGGAACGCCCGATTACACGATCGTGGCGAAGCTCACGGATACGACTGGTCATAAGTTCGCGTACGATCCGATCGCGACCGGCGTCAGCAATCTGACCGGCACGATGACGGCGAGCGGCAAGACCGTCAACGTCATCTACTCCGCGGATAACAACGATGATGGTATCCCGGATAAGTATCAGGCGACTGTGACCTTCAAGGTTGTGAACGGTTACTGGAACGAAAAGGTCGACGACAAGCTGGACAACAGTGATAAGACCATTACCGTTGAGCTGAAGAAGGATGGCAAATGGGCAGTCGACGGCACTTATACCCTGACCGCTTCTGACATTCCGGCGGCCGGCAGCGAGCCGAACACCGGCTACAAGGCTGGTGATTGGGAGGCTCCCAAGCCCGAGGCAGGCACGACCAAGATCACGCAGGCTGCTGAGTTCACTTATAAGTATGTGATCATCCCGTGCAACTACCGCATTGATCTGCACTATGTCGCACGCGACGGTTCGGATTCCGAGGTTGAGGGCACGGTAACCAGCGCGGATTATGGCACGGCGATCACCGCGCTGCTCCCGAGCGGCTACACCTCCGCACAGACCTACGGCGGCGAGAGCTATCTCTACGATACGTACACCGTATCCGGAAATGCGACCACGCTGACTGATGCGCAGAATCCGACTGTCATCGATATCTACTATGATATCGACGCCATCGGCACCCGTAATCCTGATGAGGGAGATAACGTGCCCGATAAGGATCAGCTCATCTTTACCTTTGTTTCCGCTGACACGAATACCGGTGAGGTATCCGGCGCGGTCAAGCAGGTTGTGACCAAGGGCACGGACGACAAGGCCAATCCCGCTTCGGTCGCTACTGCAACGGCAAAGCCCAACTACGCGTTCGCATATTGGTCTACCGGGGACAAGAAGGATTATACCATTGGTATGACCGACCTGAAGGATGACGGCTATGCCGTTGACACCACGTTCACCGCGACCTTCCTGGCAGACAACAAGGGCGGCGGCACGGAAGGCGAGACTCCGGATGGCACGCCTGATGCCTACCAGATCTTTATCAAGTATGTCTCCAAGGATACGAAGGCCGGCACGGTTTCCCCGACCTTTGAAACCATCAATCTGACTCGCGACAGCAATCAGGAACTGATTGTGAAAAATGTCGCGCTGCGCAGCGGCAGCCTGGCGGTTGTAACGGATGCAAATGTTTACTCCTTCGACCGTTGGGAGCTGGCCGGTGAAAAGGTAGGCAGCAACGCTGCATTGACCTACACGTTCGATGAAGTTGTTCCTGCAAGCACTTATACCTTCTATGCGTTCTTCGCGAAGGAAGCTACTGAAATGGAGCTCAATGCGGCTTACAAGGTTGAGCACTACAAGGAGAACGCAGACGGCACCTATACGCTGGCAGAGAGCGATTTCCCGCTCTACGATAAGATCGGCGCAACCGTCAAGGCTGTTGCCAAGGATTACGACGGCTATACGGTCGATCTGCAGGTCGAGGGCACGGTTGCCAGCGGCGAGGTTATTAAGCCTGAGCTGAATGCGGACGGCACCGGCGTAAAGATTCTGGTTCTCAAGCTGTACTACGCGGTTGATAACTGGAACGAAAACAATAATCAGGAAACTGGCGGCGACGGCATCCCGGATAAGTATCAGGTACTCGTCAAGTACACTTCCGAGCGCGGCGGCGAGATCACCGGCATCGAGAAGGAAGTCATCACGATCAAGGATGCAAACGGCAAGTATCTGACCCGGGGCGACGTCGAGGCCTCCGGTTCTGAGGTCGAGCGCACCAGCTCCAAGTACCGCTTCGATGAGTGGACCGGCGACTGGACGAACAAGTCCCTGGGCGACGATGAGGAGCTTGAGCCGTTCACCATCAAGGACGCCAAGGGCGGCGAGACTTATATCGTCACCGCGGAGTTCAACAAGAAGTCTTCCGGCGAAACCATTAAGGAGCCCGAGGTTCCGCAGGGCCTGAATGGCGACGACCACTTCCAGTACATCTTCGGTTACGACGACGGCACCGTCCGTCCGCTCGCGAAGATCACCCGCGCTGAGGTTGCCGCGATCTTCTACCGCCTGCTGGACGACGAGACCCGTGAGTATTACTTCACCACCGAGAACGACTTCCCGGATATGAAGGACACCATGTGGTACAACAAGGCTGTTTCCACTCTGGCAAATGCCGGCATCATCACCGGCTGCTCGGATGGCCTGTTCCACGGCGGCCGCAACATCACCCGCGCCGAGCTGGCGACCATCATCGCGAAGTTCGATGAGATCACCTATCGCGGCGAGGACCTGTTCAGCGATATCTCCGGCCACTGGGCGCGTGAGTTCATCAACTCGTCCGCGGACAAGGGCTGGATCGTCGGCGACGGCACCGGCAAGTTCCGTCCGTACGACGACATCACCCGTGCCGAGGTCATGACCATGATCAACGCGGTGCTGAACCGCGCGGTCGATGAAGACGGCCTGTGCGCCGGCTACAAGAAGTGGCCTGACAACCGGAAGGGCACTTGGTATTACTATCAGGTCATCGAGGCGACCAACTATCACGACTACGAGCGTGAGGCCGACATGACCGAGAACTGGATCGAGATTCTCCCTGACAAGATCTGGGACGAAGCCGGCCGTTAACCCAAAAGTCAATACCAACAACAAGGGCGCACCCGCAAGGGTGCGCCTTTTGTTTATCTATATCGTATCTCAATCGTTTTCTTCCACATATTCCATGATATCGCCGGGCTGGCAGTTCAGTGCGGCGCATAAATTGGCAATGCTGTCGGTTGACACTGCCTTTCCTTCACGCAGTTTTTGCAGCGTTGTTTCGGAAATAATTTTTTCCTTACGTATTCGGTAGGTGGTTAATCCTTTTTCCTTCATCATCGCAAAAAGTTTTTCGTATTTCATCGGCATTTTCATCACTTCCTTACAGGTAAAACTATCCCAGTTTATCAAATTATAACCGATTTTATGCTACTTTTCAAGAGCATATTTTATACATTTTATCAAGAGTATGTTTGGTCATTCCGACAATTGATTATACATCTTAAAAGATGTATAATTGGGACATCATAAATCAAATGCAGGAGGTTATATATGTTCCACGTTATCTACAATCTGCGCACGTATTTGGGGATGTCCCAGTGCAAGCTGGCGAAGCTGGCTGGGGTGACACAGCCCGACCTGTCCGAGCTCGAGAACCTGCCGCCCTACGGCCGGGTGGACAAGTACTGCCGCGTGGCCGAGGCCCTCGGTGTTTCGGTCGATACGCTCGTCAAAAACGATCCGCGCACCGTGCCGCTCCGCTTCTTTGACGAGCATCCCGCACCCGAATTCACGCCCGCGCCGAACGACCGGGAGCACCTGCTGGGCCGTCAGGGCGAGGAGTTCATCCTCCGTCGGGAGCGCGAACGGCTCGAAGCGGTCTGCCCCGCGCTGGCGAAGCTCATCCTTCCCTTTTACAAGATGAAGTGCCCCTCTCCCGGTTTTGATTTGCTCTCCTTTGACGACGAGGGCAAGCCGGTCTGTCTTGAGGTCAAGACCTCGGAGGCTGCGACCGGGGTCTTTCGCCTGACCACCAACGAATACAACGCCGCCTGCCAGATCTCGGACGCGGGCGTGCCCTATCAGGTCTGCTGCATCTCGGACTGGGGCACCGCCGACCAGATCGTCGAGGACATCCCGTTCTCCGAGGTGCAGGAGTATTATCAGATTACGCCGCTGTATTACCGCTGCGCGCCCTGCCCGACCCCCGAGATCCTGTCCGGGCTGGCCTATTTCCGCCGCAAGAACGGCCTGCGGCAGGAGGATGTGGCCGAGGCGCTCGACATCAACCAGAGCGACCTGTGCCTGTACGAGACCGGCGCACGGCAGGTTCCCGTGAATCTCTACTTAAAGGCGAGCGAGCTGTACCGGGTGCCGATTGACGATCTGCTACTCAACTACGAAGCGCCGCTCAAGCGCATCCCCGCGCCGAACGGAGTGATGTGACATGCGGAACCGCCGCTCTCACCCGAAGAAGGTCAGGGGATGGACAAAGTGCATGCTCTGCGGCCGGCCGCTGCCGCAGGATCCCGGCGACTACTGCGTCGGCAAGACCGGGCGGGGCGTGTGCTACTCCTGCCTGCAGGTCGCGTTCCGGATGCAGGGAATGCTTAAAACCGAGGAAGAAGAGGCATTCCGCGAGCTTTCGATTGTCACGCCGCGGGAGATCATCGCCAGACTCGACCGCGCGATCATCGGTCAGCAGGAGGCCAAGCGCGCGGTGGCGGTCGCCCTCTGGAAGCAGCAGCTCCGCGCGTGGCGCAAGGATGCGCCGCCGAATGCCGGGCTCCTGCTCTATGGCCCGACCGGCTGCGGTAAGACCGCGCTGGTGCGGGAAGCGGTAAAGGCCGCCGGGCTGCCCTTCCTCTGTTTTGACGCCACGACCCTGACCGAAGCCGGGTACCGCGGGCGGGACGCCAGGGAGCTGGTCGAGGATCTGATCGACCGGTTCGGCGAGGAGGAAGCCGCGGTCGGTGTGATCTACCTCGATGAAGTCGACAAGCTGGCCGCCCGGGGTGGGGAGACCCGCGCGCAGTATCAGCGCGGCACGCAGACCTCTCTGCTCAAGCTCATCGAGGGAAGCGAGGTTCTGAATCTCGATACATCGAATATCCTGTTCCTCTTTGGAGGCGCGTTCCCTGAATTGACCCGGCAGAAGAAGCCGCCCCGACGGATCGGCTTTGAACGGGCAAACGAGGAACGAGCCGAGAAAGAACTACAGCCCGAGGATTTTGTAGCCTACGGCATGGAGCCCGAGCTGATGGGGCGCATCGGGCGCTGCGTGCCGCTGCACCCGCTGACCGAAAGCGACCTGCGCCGCATTCTGCTCGAGTCCGATCTGTCGGTCTACCGCCAGTATCAGGCGTTTTTTCACAAAAGGGGTCAGGAATTTGAACTGGACGCACAGACTGCGGACGAGCTGATCCGCAAAACGCTCGCCCGGGGCATGGGTGCGCGCGGCCTGAACGCGCTGGTCGAAGAATGGATGGAACCCAAACTGCTGGAAATTGCGGAGGTGACTTGATGAGAGAAGCTGACTACATCCGGGCCGTTGACGCCAGACTCCGGACGGACAATGAGAATCTGCGCGCCCGGCTGCTGCACCAGAACACCCGGTACGTGAGCCTGCTGCCCTTCGACGGGGACTGGCTCACGCCGCCCGCGCGGTGCGAACGTCTGGCGCGGATGCTGACCTTTCATCTGGGCGAGCGCAGCTTCTGCGCCAGACAGCCCGAGCTGTCCCGCGCCTTTCAATGGCTGTACGGGATTCTGCTCTACCTTGAGACCCAGTGTCCACCGTTCGACCAGACCTTCCGGGGCATCCTCAAGCTGGCACGGCTCGGGCAGGACGTGCGGGAGAACCTGCAGCCGCTCCGTGGAGAGTATTTCCAATATGAAAAGGAACTCCGTGTGTTCCGGTGCGACAAGCAACCGCCCGCGCTGTTCGACTGGCTGGAGATCGTGTTTCTCTCGGTGTCGGACTATTCGCCGTGCGAACTGGAACAACTGTATACCAGATAGACATCCCCGACCTGATACATCATTTCCTCATCACAACGGATCAAAACGTGAAAGAATAATTATTCAATAGCGGTATAATGTATTGCCGTCAATGAAATTTTAAGTAACGCGAAGAACCTTATATTCCGAATCCGGCTCTCAATTCTTATTTACAAAAATCAGAACAAAAGCGGTATAGTATATTCACAAATAGCGGTATAATGTATTAATTATAAAATTTTTCAGATTTTTTGGAGGAATCCGTTGACAGCGCCAAAGCACTGTGGTATACTGCGTTTAACAGGAACAGAAAAAATTCACCATTTACATTAATATTCATTCGGAGGTGATCCAGTGAACAAGAAACAGGAAGTGCGGGTCTCGGTATTTCTCCCGCCGCAGGAATATGAAGAATTGCACGCGTTTGTGCAAAAAAGCGGCATGACATGGTCTGCCGCGGTCAGATACCAAATCGCCCAGGGATCAACGCTGCGCGCCTCTGTCCGTGCCGAGGTGCTGCGCGACGTCGCCCCCGCGCTGCGGCGGCTCGGGGATGCATCGGCCGATATGCTAGTTGCGTGGTGTCGTCACAGGGTGGAGCTCACGCCGATCCTCGGCGCCGAAGAATTTACCCATATCCGGTTGGAGATTGCGGCTGCGATCAACGAACTCACGCGGCTGATTCGCGCGGCATACAATGGCGGAGCCCGGTTATCCCGGGCTCCCGATTGACGAAAAAAGGAGAGTAAAATGGCAACCTTGACCAACAGCTCGCTGCACGCCGTACCCGGATCTCCATTTTATCGGACGCTGCACCCGAGCGGCAATTATGCGGATAACCGCGACAAGACATATCCCGGAGATTACGCCTCTGTGTCGATCGTGCGGCCGGACTGGCCGGGTGCACGGCTGGTCGGGCTGAATGGAGCGGCCTCCGATCTGAAGGTCGCGCTGCGGCAGATGGAGCTGTGCCTGGAGCTCTATGACCAGCTGCATCCGGCCGGAGAAACGCGCGTATACCGCAGCACGGTGCGGGAGTACCTGCTGCGCGAGGAGGATCGTATCAACCGCCAGCGGCGTAAGCGTAAAAAACCGCCGATCTGCGTATCGGATTTATCCGATGCTGAATGCGTGGAGCAGTTTATCGCGCTGCGGGAGGCCAAATACTTTAAAAGCAAGCCCGTTTTGGACGAGGATCTCGTTCGGATCCAGTATCAGGCGATCATCGCGGAGCGCTTTATCCTGTCGTGGGCGCCGGGCGAGTCGGTGCCGCCGGAGATCGCGCTCGACATTGTGCGGAGGCTGATGCGGCATCCACTGCTGGAGAACCATTTTGCAGTATGTGCATTGCATTATAATACCGACAGTACTCACGTACATATCATTATTTGCAATGCGACGATCGACGGAACGAAAAAACTGGGTTTTGGGGATACGCTGCGCCGCGAATTGCGCCGTTTTTTGGATCGCCAGTGCGTGGAATATGGGTTGAGCATCATCGCGGACGGACAGTTGTACCGGGGCGACGAGGAGGATGATGCGTTCTTGGAGCTCGCCCGGGACCGGGTGCCGGTGTACGAAAACCGGAATTGGAAAGAATACGAAAAAGCGCCCACCCGGTCGGAGTGGAAGCGGGAGATCAATCAGTTTAACCGCACCGGACTTGCGATGAGCGAACGGTTTTACTTCGGGCCTGTGCTCGTTCCGCGCACGGAGGACCCGGAGCGGAGCTACGCGATCCCGGCGCACGACCTGAACGGCAACCGGATCCCGGACAATGCGCTGCTGCTCGGTTGGCTGATGCAGATCCTTCGTGGTGAGATGGCGAGCCTGCGCAAAAAAGATAAAGAAAGCTACGATCAACACTACAAAGAGTACGAAAAAAGATACGAAGAGCTCCGGAATCTGCGCGATCGGATGGAGCGTTATCACATCGGCACGGCCGTGCAGGCGCTGCGCTGCATGACCGAGCTGCAGCAGCTGATGCAGGATGATCGGGTCATGGACGACGACGAGCGTATCCGGACGGAGTTCCATATGGTGCAGCGCATGCTGGAAATCATCGAAAACCCGCTGCGCGAGATCGCCGCGGTGCTGCAGTGGACGCGAGCGGCATATGGCCGGAAGCCGACGCTGGAGAGCAGGATTGAGACGGCGGAGCAGAAGGTGAAAACCCGACAGCCCCGGGCGAACAGGAGCCAAAACGAGCAGGAACGCTGAGAATCGTTGCATTGAATAAACAAGCAGAGCGCGCCAACCGGCGCGCTCTGCCTTTATTTTGTGGGAAATTGCTGAGCATGCTCAGCTGAAATGGCGTGCTCAGGCTTCGCCCCGGGCGCGCTGCACCTCGCGGGCGAGGGTGCTCCACAGGATCGGACCGACCACCCCGGTCGGGGTCTGGCCGTAAATCTGCTGGGCGGCCATGCCGGCGGCCTCGGCCTGCGGGCCGCAATAGGCGGGCACCGGCACGGCCGGTATGTCGGGCT
>CAMEPU010000074.1 GCA_945932315.1 uncultured Clostridia bacterium | reverse complement strand
CTGGGCGAGCCTGACGCTTCCGGCCGCCGCCGTCCGATCCCGGTCGAGGGCAGCGAGTTCGTGCTCGACCTCGACGCGGTCATCGTGGCCATCGGCACCAGCCCCAACCCGCTGATCCGCTCCACCACCCCCGGTCTGGACACCAACCGCAAGGGCTGCATCGTCGCCGACGACGAGAGCGGCCTGACCTCCAAGGAGGGCGTGTTCGCGGGCGGCGACGCCGTCACCGGCGCTGCCACCGTTATTCTGGCGATGGGCGCGGGCAAGCGCGCCGCAGCCGCCATGGACAAGTACATTCAGGAAAAGAATTCCTAAAAGCTGCATCAAAAAACCTCTGACTCCGGTCAGAGGTTTTTTCATACAATCCGTCCCGTAGGGACACCTTACTTCTTCACTATTCACTATTACTTATAACTTTGAAGAGTGAATAGTGAAGAGTGAATAGGTATATGTCCTTTCCGGACACATTACCCGTCTGTCTGGAAGGTGCGCAGCACCCGCTCGGAAAACCAGATGGTCAGCGCGAGGCAGACGATATCGGCCACCGGCTGCGCCAGCATGATGCCGGTGAGCCCGAGCCCGAACAGCGGCGGCAGAATCCAGTAAAACGGGATGGTGAACAGGCACTGGCGGCCGATGGCGAGGATGGTCGCCTCGCGCACCCGGGCGATGGTCTGGAGCAGCATGCTGCCCATGATGACGTAGCCGCCCGTCCAGAAGGTGGTGCAGCGCAGGATGAGCGCGCGCGTGCCGTATTCGAGCACCAGCGGGTCGTTGTTCTCAAACAGGCCGACGATCGGCGAGGCGAAGCACACGCCGACGACCGACAGGACGACCAGCGCGACGGTCGACAGCCGGACGCAGAACCGGAACGCCTTCTTGACGCGCAGCAGCCTGCCCGCGCCGTAGTTCATGCCGCAGACCGGCTGAAAGCCCTGGCCGAAGCCGATGATGGCCGACATGGCGAACTGGTTGAGGCGGGCGACCACGCTCATGGACGCGATGGCCGCGTCGCCGTACACGCCGGCCGCGAAGCTGAGCGCGATATTCGCGATGCTCATCGTGCCCTGCCGGCAGAGCGAGGGCAGGCCGCCCCGCACGATCTCGCGCAGGTTGGCCGGGGTGATCTGTGCGTCCCGCAGCCGCAGGCGGATGTTGCCGCCCCGGCGGGTACCCCAGAGCAGCATGAAGAAGCCGACCACCTGACTGACCGCCGTCGCAATGGCCGCGCCCGCGATGCCCATGTCGAACACGAAGATGAGCAGCGGGTCGAGCACGATGTTGAGCACCGCGCCCGTCGTGATGCCGATCATGGCGATGTTCGAGCTGCCCTGAAAGCGGAGCTGGTTGTTGAGCACGAACGAGGTCGTGATGAAGGGCGCGCCCAGCAGGATATAGGTCAGATAGTCGCGGGCATAGGGCAGAATGGTCGGGGTCGAGCCGAGCGCGAGCGCCAGCGTATCGCGAAAAAGGAGGCCGAGCACCGCCACCACAATGCCGCTCAGGAAGGCCAGCACCACGCCGGTCGAGGCCATATGCCGCGCCTTTTCAAAATCCTTGTGCCCCAGACAGCGGGAGATGTAATTGCCCGAGCCGTGGCCGAAGAAGAAGCCGACCGCCTGCAGAATCGCCATCAGCGAAAACACGACGCCGACCGCGGCGGTCGATTCGGTGTTGATCCGGCTGACGAAATAGGTGTCCGCCATGTTGTAAAACGAGGTGACGAGCATGCTCAGGATGCTCGGCGCGGCCAGCTCGAGCACCAGCCGCTCGACCGGCGCGGTCGTCATGTGGTTGATTTTCTGTTCCTGATCCATTCTTTCTTCCGCCCCTCGTTCTCTGTGCTTTTTTGTGTGCGGTTTCAGTCGGCGACGTAGGCGGCCAGCACCCGGCCGACATAAAAGGTGTGCATATCGTGGTCGGCGTAGTACTGCCCGACCGGCTTCTGATCCAAGAACTGATCCTCGGTGATCTCGCCCCGGTAGACCTTCTCGCAGACCAGCGTGAGTGCGGCCTCCTCAAAGCAGGGCACGCCGTCGACAAACACCGGGGTCAGGCCGCTGTCGTGCATCTTGTCGATGTCCCGGCCCGACTGCCGCCCGAGCGTCGTGCCCAGCAGCTTTTCATGGCCGGGCTTCAGAAAAGTGACCGAATAGCGGTCGTATTGTTCGGTAAACTCGTGGGTATAGCGGCTGTGGCGGACGTAGACCGTGGTCACCGGCTCGCGCCAGAGCGTGCCGTAGGTCGCCCAGCCGATCGTCATCATATTGAAATGCCCGGGCTCGCCCGCGGCCAGCACCGCCAGCTCGCGGTGGGTCTTGGTCAGCGCGTCAAAAGAAAGCTGATCGAGTTCGATCTTTTTCATGAATGATTCCTCCTGTGTTTTTGATTGCCATATTCAGTATACCACGGTGCGCCCGGTTTTGCAAAAACGCCCCCCGGTTTGCCCGCCAAGATTTCACGCGAAGATTTATCGAGTTTGTACAATAGTATTTTCAACCAAATCCTGCTATAATGGCATTACGCAAACGTTTAAATTCAATTTGGAGGGACAAAATAATGAAATATGATGTTATGATTATCGGCCCCGCGACCCGCGACTGCAACATCGACTACGACGGTGTTGAGAACCGCTGCGTCGGCGGCGCTGTTACCTTCTGCACCCCGGCCGCCGTCTCCACCGGCGCGAACGTCTTTGCCGCCGTCAAGATCAACGCGGCCGACACCGATATCATCGACGAGTTCCACATGGACGCCGACCACATCGCACTCCTGCCCAGCGAAAAGACCACCCTGATGCGCAACGAGTACTTCACCGCCGACCGCGAGCGCCGCAAGGCGAGCTGCGCGGCGCAGTCTGACCCGATCACCATCGACCAGATTCCCGAGGTCGACTGCGGCCTGTACCATCTGGCTGGCCTGCTCTTCGGCGACTTCCCGAACGAGCTGATCGTCGGCCTGTCCGAGCGCGGCAAGGTTTCGGCCGATATTCAGGCCTTCCTGCGCCACAACGAGGACGGCTCGATGAACTTCCACGACTGGGCCGACAAGCTCGAGTACTTCAAGTACTTCGACTTCCTCAAGACCGACACCGCCGAGGCCGAGATCCTGACCGGCCTGACCGACCGCTACGAGGCCGCCCGCCAGATGTACGCCTGGGGCGCGAAGGAGATCCTGATCTCGAACAACGCCGAGATGCTGGTCTACGACGGCAAGGAATTCTACACCTGCCCGGTCAAGGCGCGCAACCTGTCCGGCCGCACCGGCCGGGGCGACACCACCTTCGGCTCTTACATCGCGATGCGCATGATCGGCAACGACATCCCGTCCTCCCTGCTCTATGCGACCGCGTGCGTCTCGCTCAAGATGGAGACTCCGGGCGCGTTCACCGGCACCCGCGCCGACGTCGAGCAGTACATCGCCGACTTCTACGCCTGACCGCAGGGAAACGTTTTCGGTTTCCAAAATAAACATTTTTGTGAACATCGAGCGATTTGTCTTGCATTTTTATCGCGGTGCTGTATAGTATAAAATAGAGGAATATTTACAGCGCATCAACATGCATCGTGAATCACAACGGGACCTCGGATGGGGTCCCGTTTTTGGAATCTGCCGAGGAATGAGGACGGAACAATGAAACGAGTCACCATCAAGGACATCGCCAAGATCGCGGGCGTTTCCTACGCCACGGTCTCCCGGGCGCTGAGCGATTCCCCCGAGATCAGCAAGGAGACCCGCGAGCGCATCAAGGAAATCTGCGCGCGCGAGGGCTACCGGCCCAATACGCTGGCCCGCAGCCTGATCAGCAACCGCACCAACGTGCTCGGCCTGATCGTCCCCGATATTTCCAACGCCTTTTACTCCGAGGTCGCCTTCAGCATCGAGACCTACGCCCGCAAACGGGGCTACAACGTCATGCTCTGCAACAGCCTGTATGACACGCAGCAGGTGGACGACCTGTTCAATTTCCTGCTCGGTCATCAGGTGGACGGCATCATCCTGTGCAACTCGCGCGACCGCACGCGCGACAGCGTCGCCAAGTATTTTCAGACCGTCCCCACCGTGCTCTTCGGCGACTGCAATCTCGACCCCGTGCCCAGCGGCTGCAGCGCAGTCTGCCTGGACAACGGCCTCGGCGGCTACACCGGCATGCGTTACCTGCTCGGGCTGGGGCACACCGACGTCTGTTATCTGGGCTACCGGGCGAACAGCTCGACCCACGAGCACCGCCTGGCGGGCGCCCGGCGGGCCGCTGCCGAAGCGGGCGCCGCGCTCCACGTGATCGAAAACCCCACCGACTTTTCCACCACCGAGTCGGGCTACGCGCTCGCCCAATCCTTTTTCTCGGCGCCCTATTCCAGCACGGCGATCTTCGCCGCGACCGACTCCCTCGCGCTCGGCGTGCTGCAGGCGGCCGACGAGGCAGGCGTCCGCATCCCGGAGGACCTCTCCCTGCTCGGCTTCGACAACTGCTTCTACGGCGACCTGCCCAAGATCAAGCTCTCAACGGTCGACCAATGCAAGCAAAAGCTGGCCGAGGCGGCCGTCGACCTGCTGCTCCAGCTCATCGACCGTCCCGCCGAGGAACCCGCCGAATTTTCCCGGCGGATCATCCGCCCCGCGCTGGTCGAGCGCGCCACCTGCATCCCGCATCGAACCGAATAAAAAAAGCTGCTCCGTTTGTGCGGAGCAGCTTTTTTATGTCCTTTGGGGAATCAGATCAGCTCGAACTTGCCCGAGCGCAGCAGCGCCGCAAACTCCTTGGAATCGGCGGGCAGGGTCTCGCTCAGGATGCCGGAGACGCACTCGTCGCCCGGACGGTGGCAGTCCGAACCGGCGGTGCGGATGAGGCCGGGGTTGAACTCGGCGTACTCGAGCGCCATGTCGTTGCGGCTGTCATGGCGCGGATTGCGGTTGATGATCTCGATGCCGTCCAGCAGATGGGCCGCGACCGGCACGCACTTTTTGCGGAAGGGATGGGCCTGAATCAGCAGGCAGCCCTGCGGGCGGGCCATTTTGGAGAAGCTCACCACGCCCATGCCCATGATCTCGTCGGCGTCGTTCAGCATCGCGGGATCAAAGTCGTAGAACAGGTAGTCGTTCTGATTCTCATAAAAGCGGAGCTCGGCGCCCATGTAAACCTTGATATCATACTTGGCGCAGGCCTCCTGCATGCGGTAATAGCCCTCGAGGAAAACCTCCATGATCTTCTTGTTCGTGGTGACGTCGACGTTCTTGTACGCCCAGGTGTCGACGTTATAATGATCGGTCACCGCGATGCCCGCAAAACCGCCCTCGTGATAGGACTTGGCCAGCTTTTCCGCCTCGAGCCAGCCGCACTTGCTGACATGGTTGGTGTGCAGGTGTGTTTCGATTTTGTACATGTTTCTTCCCCTTTTCTGCTTTATTTCCAAAAACATTCTTTTACGAAAACGTTTACGAACCTTGCTCAAAAAACACGCGGCCCGGCCGCGTCCATGTTTAGTATATCCGAGACAGGCCCGATTGTCAATCCCCTGAAAGCTCTTTTATTATTCAAATTTTTTAATATTTTGACCGATTTTGCGCGCAATTTTCCGGTAATTTATGCAAAAAAACGGTTGATAGCGGAATTGAACCGGTGTATGATATAAATACAGAGTTCCTTACCTCAGTTTCAGGAAGGTGATTTGACATGAGCGAACCCAAGCGATACATCTCAAAGATCGCGCGCAACGCCCAGCTGTTCTCCCTCCAGGAGCTCCGCGACGACCACCTCGGCCCATCGGAATACGAGTGCCTGCACTTCATCCGCAAGAAAAACGGCCTGACCCACGACGAGCTTTCGAAAATGATGCAGATCGACAAATCCGCCGTCACCCGCATCATCACCAATCTCGAAAACAAGGGGTATGTCACCCGCACCGTCAGCGAGTCCGACCGCCGCTGCAAGCACATCTATCTGACGCCCGAGGCCTGGGACATCCGGACCACTTCCCAATCGGTCGAAACTGTGTTTTATGACTGGCTCTTCGAGGGACTCGACGCAGAGGAAGAAGCCCAGTTCATGAAAACCCTGACCAAGCTCTATCTCCGCAGTAAGGAAGAGCGCCTGCAGCAGTTCATTCATGTTGCAGGAAAACAAACCCCTGAGCAGCTGTAATCCCATCCGCGCGAAACGGCAAAGCGCACATGCATTCGCATGTGCGCTTTGTCATGTCCAAATTCAATTCGTGCCGAGCAGAATGCGGGCGATTTCGGAGGTTTCATCCAGGATCAGGGTGCGGTTTCCGTCCTGCATGGAGGCCTTCATCGCGTCGATCTCGCGCAGGAACACGTAGAACTCGGCTTTGTCCGCGCCGCTGTACGCGTTCGCCAGAATGCGCATGTACTCGGCCTCGGCCTCGCCGTTCAGAACGTCGGCCTGCGCCTTGGCTTCGGCCCGGATGGTCGCGGCCTCCTTGTCCGCGTTGTTGCGGATCTTGGCGGCCTCCAGATTGCCGTCCGCCAGATAGCTGGCCGCGATCTTCTCGCGGTCGGAGATCATGCGGGAGTAGACCGATTCGGCGTTCTCGGTCGGCAGGTCGGTGCGCTTGATCTCGATCGCCCGGATGGTGATGCCGTAATCCTGCATCATTTTATTGACCGTGTCGGTGACCCGGATGGCGACCTGCTCGACGCTCGAGGAGTCGGTGTTGATGATCTCATCGCGCATCAGGCGGCCGAACTCGTTTTTGGTCGCCGAGTAGACGCTGGCCGAGATGCGGCTCTCCATCTGGGTCTGGGAGCCGTTGACCGTGCGCATGTACTTGGCCGGGTCGGCGATCTGCCAGACCGCGAAGTTGTCGATCACGAGCGTCTTTTTATCGGCCGTGATGACCTCGGAGGGCGGGATGTCGTACAGCATCTGGTAGGACGGGATGGTGCGCACCTCGTCCAGGAAGGGCGTCTTGAAGTGCAGGCCGGGCTGCTCGACGATGTCGATGATCTCGGAGAAGCGGGTCACGCAGCCGAACTCGTTCTCCTCGATGGTGTAGAGGCTGCTGCCCAGCACGACGAGGGCCGCGACGGCCAACACGGGCAGGATGATCCCGGCCTTGGAAATCTTTTTATGCGGTTTCTTCTCCTTCGGGGGCTCGGGGGGCGGCGTCTGCTGCGCGGGCTGCTCGTCGTCCACGACGGTGCTTTCGGCGTGAATCGCGTCCGCATGCTGGGCGGCCTCGCGCGCCTTTTCGATCTGACCAAAGAGGTCGTTCCAATCAAATGCCATGATGTGTCTCCCCCTTTCTCAGTTCGCCGCGGCGGCCGCCGCCGTGCCGGTCATCGCACCGACCGGGATGAGCGTGCTCGTGCCGCCGTTTGTCGTGTTGATGTAAACGTCCATGCCCGGCAGCAGCTCCTCGAGCATCTCGAGGTACATGCGCTGGCGGGTGATCTCCTTGTTGTTCGCGTACTCGGCGAACATCGCGTTGAAGCGGGACGCCTCGCCCTCGGCCTCGGCGATGCGGGCGGCCTTGTTGGCCTCGGCCTCGCGGAGGATCTTGTCGGCCTCGCTCTTGGCTTCGGGCACGGTCTCCTCCTCATAGGTGCGGGCGTTGTTGATGATGGTCTCGCGCTGGAGCTTGGCGTTCTCGACGTTCTTGAACGCGACCGAAACCTCCTCGGTCGGCGGGTCGACGTCCTGAATCTTCAGGTCGACGATGTCGATGCCGATGTCATACTGCTCGAGGTTCTCGCGCACCTTGTCCTTGATCTCGCTCTGGATCGCGTCCTTGCCCGTGGTCATCAGGTCGTCCACCAGCTTGGAGCCCACGATGTTGCGGGCGCACGACTGGGTGAGCGCCTTCAGAATGCCCTGCGCGTCGTTGGAATGGTACAGATAGGCGGCCGGGTCGTTGATCTTCCACTCGAGGTAGAAGTCGATGTCGATGATGTTGTCATCGCCGGTCAGCATGCGGCTCTCGTCCTCGACGACGTACACCTCGCCGTTCTGATAGCCATAACCGATCGTCATCTCCTGGATGATGTTGACGGGCAGCTTCTGCACCCGCTGGATGAACGGAATCTTGAAATGCAGGCCGACCGTTTCGACCGACGTCACCTCTCCAAAGGTGGTGACGACCGCCTGCTCCTGCTCCTCCACGGTGTAAACCGAACTGAGGCCGATCACCGCGATGAGCACGATCGGGACGACCCACTTGAACACGCGGAGCACTTGTTTGACCATAGCGATTCTCCTTTTTCTGAATGTTTTCTGAAAACGATACATACAGCATAGCATGCCGCCCGGCATTTCGTCAATTTCATTTGCAATTCGACAGGAAATGTTTACGGTATGTTCATTATTGGATGCAAAAGCGGGCGTACCGGATGGTACGCCCGCCTGAGCATGCTCAATTATTTGTCGGTGATCTCAGCGTGGAACGCCTGCAGGCTCTTGACCGGCAGGGACTTCTTCGCGCGCATCGAGTGGATCGCGACGACAGACGCCTTGGCGGCCGCCATCGTGGTCATATAGGGAATGCGGTACTTGATGGCCGACTTGCGCAGGTAGCTGTCGTCCGCCGCGCCCTTCTTGTCGTTCGGGGTATTGATGATGAGCTGGATGTGGCCGTTCGTCATCTCGTCGATGATGTTCGGGCGACCCTCGTTCAGCTTGTTGACCTTTTGCGCCGGGATGCCGTTCGCAGTGATCATCTTCCAGGTGCCCTCGGTGGCCATGATGGTGAAGCCGCAGTCATGGAAGCCCTGCGCGATCTCGACGAGCTCGTCCTTGTTGCGGTCGCTGACCGAGATCAGGACGCAGCCCTCGACGGGCAGACGGGTTTGGGTGGCCTCCTGCGCCTTGTAGAACGCCTCGCCGAAGTCGGCGGACAGGCCGAGCACCTCGCCGGTGGAGCGCATCTCAGGTCCGAGGATCGGGTCTACCTCCTGGAACATATTGAACGGGAAGACGGCCTCCTTGACGCCGTAGTGGGCGAATTTCTTCTCCTTGAGGGACGGAACAGGCGACGGGCGGCCGGTCA
>CAMEPU010000073.1 GCA_945932315.1 uncultured Clostridia bacterium | reverse complement strand
CACCGATAAGGGCGAGCGCGCGCTCGGCAAGAACGCTCTGAGCGGCTTCATGACATGGGAAGGTTATAACTACGAGGACGCCGTTCTGCTGAACGAGCGCCTGGTACGTGACGATATGTACACCTCGATCCACATCGAGGAATATGAATCCGAAGCCCGCGACACCAAGCTCGGGCCCGAGGAGATCACCCGCGACGTGCCCAACGTCGGCGAGGACGCGCTGCGCGACCTCGACGAGCGCGGCATCATCCGCGTCGGCGCGGAAGTACACGCCGGCGATATTCTGGTCGGTAAGGTCACCCCGAAGGGCGAGACCGAGCTGACCGCCGAGGAGCGCCTGCTCCGCGCGATCTTCGGCGAGAAGGCGCGCGAGGTGCGCGACACCTCTCTGCGCGCGCCCCACGGCGAATCCGGTATCGTCGTCGACGTCAAGGTCTTCACCCGCGAGAAGGGCGACGAGCTGGCGCCCGGCGTCAACATGGTCGTCCGCTGCTATATCGCCCAGAAGCGCAAGATCTCGGTCGGCGATAAGATGGCGGGCCGCCACGGCAACAAGGGCGTTGTTTCCCGCATCCTGCCGCAGGAGGATATGCCCTTCCTGGCGGACGGCACCCCGCTCGATATCGTGCTCAACCCCCTGGGCGTACCTTCCCGTATGAACATCGGTCAGGTACTCGAGGTGCATCTGGGCTTCGCGGCCAAGAAGCTGGGCTGGAAGGTCGAGACCCCGGTATTCGACGGCGCGTCCCTGCAGGACATCGCTGACATGCTGGTCAAGGCCGGCGTCGGCGAGGACGGCAAGAGCTGGCTGCGCGACGGCCGCACCGGTGAGCTGTTCGACAACCCGGTCACCGTCGGTTATATGTATTACCTCAAGCTCCACCATCTGGTAGACGATAAGATCCACGCGCGTTCTACCGGCCCCTACTCGCTCGTCACCCAGCAGCCTCTGGGCGGCAAGGCGCAGTTCGGCGGCCAGCGCTTCGGCGAAATGGAAGTTTGGGCGCTGGAGGCTTATGGTGCCAGCTACACCCTGCAAGAAATTTTGACCGTGAAATCCGACGACGTCACCGGCCGTGTGCGCACCTATGAGGCCATCGTCAAGGGTCACAACGTGCCTACCCCCGGTGTGCCCGAGTCCTTCAAGGTGCTGGTGAAGGAGCTGCAGTCCCTGTGTCTGGATATTCAGGTGCTGGATGAAAACGGCAACGAGATCGAGCTGAAGGAGGACGAGGACGCTCTGGACACCTTCAACCTTGCCCGCATGGATGCCGATGACGACCGCCAGCAGCGCTATGCCGACGAAGACGAGCTGGCCGACGCCGGCTATGAACAGGTCGACGACGAGGAAGTGGATGCTTCCTATAACGACGTCGACGAAGACGACGAGTATTAAGGAAGGGAGGAGCTTTTACAATGAGTTACGCAACATTTGATGCTATTAAAATCGGTATCGCTTCTCCGGAAATGATCCGTGAGTGGTCCTTCGGCGAGGTGAAAAAGCCGGAGACCATCAACTACCGCACCCTCAAGCCCGAGCGGGACGGCCTGTTCTGCGAGCGCATTTTCGGGCCCACCAAGGACTGGGAGTGCCACTGCGGCAAGTATAAGAAGATCCGCTACAAGGGCAAGATCTGCGACCGCTGCGGCGTGGAGGTCACCCGCGCCAAGGTCCGCCGGGAGCGCATGGGCCACATCGAGCTGGCCACCCCCGTCTCCCACATCTGGTATTTCAAGGGCATTCCCTCCCGGATGGGCCTGCTGCTGGACATCAGCCCCCGCATCCTGGAGAAGGTGCTGTACTTTGCCAACTATATCGTCACCGACCCCGGCGAGACCCCGCTGACCAAGAATCAGATCCTCTCCGAGAAGGAGTACCGGGACTACCGGGAGAAGTATGAGGACGACTTCCAGGCCGGCATGGGCGCCGAGGCTGTGAAGAAGCTGCTTGCCGATGTGGACCTGGAGGCCCTGTCCGCGCAGCTCCACGCCGAGCTGAAGGACGCCTCCGGCCAGAAGAAGGCCCGCATCGTCAAGCGCCTGGAGGTGGTGGATGCCTTCCGCATCTCCGGCAACAAGCCCGAGTGGATGATCATCGACATCCTGCCCGTCATCCCCCCTGACCTGCGCCCCATGGTCCAGCTGGACGGCGGCCGCTTCGCCACCTCCGACCTGAACGATCTGTACCGCCGCGTCATCAACCGCAACAACCGTCTGCGCCGCCTGCTGGAGCTGGGTGCGCCGGACATCATCGTCCGCAACGAAAAGCGTATGCTGCAGGAGGCTGTGGACAGCCTGATCGACAACGGCCGCCGCGGCCGCCCGGTCACCGGCCCCAACAACCGCGCCCTCAAGTCGCTCTCCGATATGCTGAAGGGCAAGCAGGGCCGCTTCCGTCAGAACCTGCTCGGCAAGCGCGTCGACTACTCCGGCCGTTCGGTTATCGTCGTCGGCCCCGACCTGAAGATCTATCAGTGCGGCCTGCCGAAGGAGATGGCCCTCGAGCTGTTCAAGCCCTTCGTCATGAAGCGCCTGGTCGAGGACGGCCTGGCTTCCAACATCAAGTCGGCCAAGAAGATGGTCGAGCGCGCCAAGCCCGAGGTTTGGGACGTGCTCGAGGACATCATCAAGGGCCACCCCGTCATGCTGAACCGCGCGCCCACCCTGCACCGTCTGGGCATTCAGGCGTTCGAGCCCAAGCTGGTTGAGGGCCGCGCGATCCGTCTGCATCCGCTGGTATGTACCGCGTTCAACGCCGACTTCGACGGCGACCAGATGGCGGTTCACGTTCCGCTGTCCGCCGAGGCGCAGGCCGAGGCCCGTCTGCTCATGCTGTCGGCCAACAACCTGCTGAAGCCTCAGGACGGCAAGCCGGTCACCGTTCCCTCGCAGGATATGGTTCTGGGCTCCTACTACCTGACCATCGACCGCGACACCGAGCTCGGCTCGGGCAAGCTGGGTCCGGACGGCAAGATCATTCTCGACCGCAACGACCCGAACTTCCAGCAGTACCGCGTCTTCAGCAGCGTGGATGAGGCCATGATGGCCTACGAGGACGGTCTGATCGGCATGCACGCCCTGATCCGCGTGCGCATGTCCAAGATGATCAACGGCAGGCTCGAGCAGCGCATCGTCGACGCCACCGTCGGCCGTCTGATCTTCAACGCCAACATCCCGCAGGATCTGGGCTTTGTCGAGCGCAATGACGAGACCCTGCTCGATCTCGAGATCATGTTCACCTGCGGCAAGAAGGAGCTCGGCAAGATCATCGACCGCTGCATCCGTGTGCATGATTTCAACAAGACCGCCGAGGTTCTGGACGCGATCAAGTCCATGGGCTACAAGTATTCGACCAAGGGCGCGCTGACCGTAGCCGTCGCCGATATGCTGGTTCCCGAGGACAAGGAAAAGATGATCCACGAGACCGAGAAGCAGGTCGCTCTGATCGACCGCAAGTACAAGCGCGGCTTCATCACCGACGACGAGCGCTATCGTCTGGTTGTACACGCCTGGGAGGAGACCACCAAGGAGGTTACCGCCCACCTGCAGGCCAACATGAAGGCCGAGCGCTACAACCCCATTCACATGATGGCTGATTCGGGCGCCCGTGGTTCGATCAACCAGATCCGTCAGCTGGCCGGTATGCGCGGCCTGATGGCGTCCACCTCCGGTAAGACGATTGAGATCCCGATCAAGTCGAACTTCCGTGAAGGTCTGTCCGTACTCGAGTACTTCATCTCGGCGCGAGGCGCCCGTAAGGGTCTGGCCGATACCGCGCTGCGTACCGCCGACTCCGGTTACCTGACCCGCCGTCTGGTAGACGTTTCGCAGGATGTCATCATCCGCGAGGTCGACTGCGGCGCGACCAAGGGCATCTGGGTCGAGGATATCAAGGAAGGCAATCAGACCATCGAGACCTTCCGCGAGCGTCTGCTCGGCCGCTATCTGGTCGACGATCTGTGCGACGAGAACGGTGAGGTTGTCGTCTCCAAGGATAAGATGATGAACGCGGATGACGCGGACAAGATCGTCGGCATGGGCATCGAGCGCATCCAGATCCGCTCCGTTCTGGAGTGCCGCGCACGCAAGGGCGTCTGCACTCATTGCTACGGCATGAATCTGGCGCATCACGAGCCCTGCGGCATGGGCGAGGCCGTCGGCATCATCGCGGCGCAGTCCATCGGTGAGCCCGGCACTCAGCTGACCATGCGTACCTTCCATACCGGCGGCGTCGCCGGCTCCGATATCACGCAGGGTCTTCCCCGCGTTGAGGAGCTGTTCGAGGCGCGCAAGCCCAAGAAGGTCGCCACCCTGGCCGAGATTTCGGGCCGCGTTTCGATCGAGGAGACCAAGCGCACCACCCTCAAGACCGTCAACATCACGAACAGCGAGACCGGCGAGATGAGATCTTATCAGCTCGCGTCGTCCTCGGGCATCCGCGTCGAGGATGGTCAGGAGGTCAAGCAGGGCGAGCAGCTCAACGAGGGCGCGCTCAACCCGCATGATATCCTCCGAGTGCTCGATCCCCGCGCGGTACACGACTACCTGATCAAGGAAGTTCAGAAGGTTTACCGTCAGCAGGGCGTTGATATCAACGACAAGCACATCGAGGTTATCGTCCGTCAGATGATGCGCAAGGTCAAGGTTGAGGAGGCGGGCGACGCTAAGGTGCTGCCCGGTTCGGTCATCGACCTGCTCGAGTTCGAGGATTACAACAACGAGGTTCAGGAGCGCATCGACGCCGGCGAGGAGGGCCTGACGCTGGCCACCTGCAGCCCGACGCTGATGGGTATCACCAAGGCTTCGCTGGCCACCGAGAGCTGGATGTCGGCGGCGTCCTTCCAGGAGACCACCCGCGTCCTGACCGAGGCTGCCATCAAGGGCAAGATCGATCCGCTGCTCGGCCTGAAGGAAAACGTCATCATCGGCAAGCTGATCCCGGCGGGCTCCGGCCTGTCCGAGTACTGCGACAGCCATTACGAGCAGTCCGTCAATCTGGATTGATTCGGATAAAACCGCATCCATTTGGGTATACTGACAGGAGACGCGCTTTCAGCGCGCCTCCTGTTCTGTTTCACAAACCAAAACCTCCGGGAGCACCTTCAATTTGTGGCTTTTGTCACCGATTTTGACGGCAAAACCCTTGACGATTCGACCAAAAACAGCTATACTAATATAGCATGCGGTATAGGAGGTTTCGATATGTTATCACAACTGGCGCAGGCGGCCAAGGTCGTCGGCGTGAAGCAGTCCAACAAGGCGATTAAGGAAGGAAGAGCGGCCGGTGTGTTCATTGCGGACGATGCCGAGCAGCGCGTCATCCGGCCCATCGCTGATCTGTGCCGCCAAATGAACGTTCCGCTCACCGAGGTGCCCACCATGGCCGAACTCGGGGACGCCGCCGGTATTGACGTCGGCGCCGCGGTCGTCACCATTCTCGCTGAGTAAGAGGAAATCCCCTCTTATGATAGAAATTTTCAAAGAAGGAGGAAGAAAGAATGCCTACTTTTAACCAGCTCGTTCGCAAGGGCCGTGAGGAAGTCGTTGTAAAGTCTACCGCTCCCGCACTCCAGGTTGGTTTCAACTCCCTGAGAAAGAAGACCACCGACCAGTCTGCTCCCCAGAAGCGCGGTGTCTGCACTACCGTCAAGACCATGACCCCCAAGAAGCCGAACTCTGCTCTGCGTAAGATCGCTCGTGTACGTCTGACCAACGGTATGGAGGTTTCCGCCTACATTCCCGGCATCGGCCACAACCTGCAGGAGCACTCTGTCGTTATGATCCGCGGCGGTCGTGTTAAGGACCTCCCCGGCGTTCGTTACCACATCATCCGCGGCACTCTGGATACCCAGGGCGTTGCAAACCGCAAGCAGGCTCGCTCCAAGTACGGCGCGAAGCGCCCGAAGGCCGGCAAGTAATCTGCGGCTGTTCTTAAAAGACTTTGATTTGAAATTCAACAATTTCAGCCAAAGCAAAGCTGCTTTGTCCTGAGTGTTTTCTGATAGATGATATGGGAAAGCCTCGGACAGGCCAAACGATCGGGGTTTGAGTCCCCGCATCGAGTACCAATGATATCATACAAAATATATGAAGGAGGGAAGTAAAGTGCCAAGAAGAGGTAATGTCCCGAAGAGAGACGTTCTGCCCGATCCCCTTTACAATTCCGTTCTGGTCACCAAGCTGATCAACTCGATCATGCTGGACGGCAAGAAGGGCGTGGCGCAGAAGGTCGTTTATGGTGCTTTCGACATCGTTCGCGAAAAGACTGATCGCGATCCGCTGGAGGTTTTCACCGAGGCGATGGAAAATATCATGCCGTCCCTGGAGGTCAAGGCTCGCCGTGTAGGCGGCGCGACCTATCAGGTGCCGATGGAAGTTCGTCCGGAGCGCCGTCAGACTCTGGGCCTGCGCTGGATCACCAAGTACTCCCGCGCCCGCTCTGAGAAGACCATGCATGCGCGCCTGGCTGGCGAGATTCTGGACGCTTGCAACAACCTCGGCGGCTCTGTCAAGAAGCGTGAAGATACGCACAAGATGGCAGAGGCAAACAAGGCATTCGCTCACTACCGTTATTAATCGACGGCAAGTCAGAGGAGATAAACTATGCCTAGAGAATATTCCCTGGAAAGAACCAGAAATATCGGCATCATGGCGCACATCGATGCCGGCAAGACCACTACCACCGAGCGTATTCTGTATTACACCGGTGTTAACTACAAGGTAGGCGATACCCATGACGGTACCGCTACCATGGACTGGATGGCGCAGGAGCAGGAGCGCGGTATCACCATCACCTCCGCTGCTACCACCTGCCATTGGTCCGGTTCCAACAATCAGTACCCTGAGCACCGCATCAACATCATCGACACCCCCGGCCACGTTGACTTCACGATCGAGGTTCAGCGTTCCCTGCGCGTACTGGACGGTTCTGTAACCGTATTCTGCGCCAAGGGCGGTGTAGAGCCCCAGTCTGAGACCGTTTGGCATCAGGCTGACGACTACCATGTACCGCGTATGGCGTTCGTCAACAAGATGGACATCATGGGCGCGGACTTCTTCAACGTCGTCAAGATGATGAAGGATCGCCTGAAGTGCAACGCCGTTCCGATTCAGCTGCCGATCGGCTCTGAGGATACCTTCAAGGGTATCGTCGATCTGATGACCATGCGCGCCGAGGTTTACTACGACGACATGGGCAAGGATATCCGCGATGAGGATATCCCGGCTGATATGATGGAGCAGGCACAGGAGTACCACGACGCGATGGTTGAGTCCATCTGCGAGCTCGACGAGGACCTCATGATGAAGTACCTCGAGGGCGAGGAGATCACTATCGACGAGCTGAAGGCCGCGATGCGCAAGGGCGTCTGCAATGTTGAGATCGTTCCCGTTCTGTGCGGTACTGCTTACCGCATGAAGGGCGTTCAGATGCTGCTGGATGCGGTCATCGACTATATGCCCGCACCGACCGACGTTCCTCAGATCAAGGGTATCAACCCCGAGACCGAGGAAGAGGACTCCCGTCCTTCTTCCGACGACGCTCCGTTCTCTGCCCTGGCATTCAAGATCATGACCGACCCCTATGTAGGCCGTCTGACCTTCTTCCGCGTATACTCCGGTACCCTGACCGCCGGCTCTTCCGTGCTGAACGCGACCAAGGGCAACCGCGAGCGTATGGGCCGTATCCTGCAGATGCATGCGAATGCACGTAAGGATATCGACATTGTTTACTCCGGTGATATTGCTGCGGCCGTAGGCCTCAAGAATACCACCACCGGCGACACCCTGTGCGATGAAAAGCACCCGATCATCCTGGAGTCCATGAACTTCCCGGATCCGGTTATCCGTGTCGCAATCGAGCCCAAGACCAAGGCTGGTCAGGAAAAGATGGGTATCGCGCTGGCTAAGCTGGCAGAAGAGGACCCGACCTTCCGCACCTGGACCGACGAGGAAACCGGTCAGACCATCATTGCCGGTATGGGCGAGCTCCATCTGGAGATTATCGTTGACCGTCTGCTGCGCGAGTTCAAGGTAGAGGCGAACGTCGGCGAGCCCCAGGTAGCTTACAAGGAGACCATCCGCCGCAGCGCTGACGTCGACATGAAGTATGCCCGTCAGTCCGGTGGTAAGGGCCAGTATGGTCACGTCAAGATCATCGTTGAGCCGAACGAGTCCGGCAAGGGCTATGAGTTCATCAACAAGGTCGTTGGCGGCGCCATCCCGAAGGAATATATTGAGCCTGTCAATCAGGGTATTCAGGGTGCGATGCAGGCCGGCGTTCTCGCTGGTTATCCTGTTGTCGACGTCAAGGTTACTCTGTATGATGGTTCGTTCCACGAAGTCGACTCTTCCGAAATGGCATTTAAGATCGCTGGTTCTATGGCGTTCAAGGAAGCGATGCGCAAGGCTGATCCGGTTCTGATGGAGCCCATCATGCAGGTTGACGTCATGGTTCCCGAGGACTACATGGGCGATGTTATCGGCGGCCTGAACGCGCGCCGCGGCGCTATCCAGGGCATGGAGCCCCGTGGCGGCGTGGAAGCGATCAGCGCAGCGGTTCCGCTTTCCGAAATGTTCGGTTATGCAACCGCCCTGCGTTCCAGCACCCAGGGCCGTGGTCAGTACACCATGCAGCCCAGCCACTATACCGAAGTTCCGAAGTCCGTACAGGAAAAAATCATTGACAGCCGTGGCAAAAACGACAACTAACAGTTGATTTTTTCGCAAAAGTATTTTAGAATAGTCTTACCAATAGACAATTCAACAAGAAATAAGGAGGCACATTCCAATGGCTAAGGCAAAATTTGAACGTACTAAGCCGCACGTAAACATCGGTACCATCGGTCACGTTGACCATGGCAAGACCACCCTGACTGCGGCTATCACCAAGGTTCTGGCTATGAAGGGCGAGGCCGAGTATGCGGCTTACGACGCAATCGATAAGGCTCCCGAAGAGAAGGAGCGCGGCATCACCATCAACACTGCGCACGTTGAGTATCAGACTGAGGCTCGTCACTACGCTCACGTTGACTGCCCCGGACATGCCGACTACGTTAAGAACATGATCACCGGCGCTGCTCAGATGGACGGCGCGATCCTGGTTGTTTCTG
>CAMEPU010000072.1 GCA_945932315.1 uncultured Clostridia bacterium | reverse complement strand
GACGCGCGATCTGGATACGCTGAGCGGCCGCACCGAGAGCATGGGCAAGTACCTTGATCAGATCACGTCTGCCGCGGACGGCATTCTGGACGCAGCGGAGCGCGGCGATCTTGCCGGACTGAAGAGCAAGCTGGCCGCGCTGAAGCAGAAGATTCAGCAGGGTGCGCAGAGCGGCGACCCGCAGATTCAGGCGATCTGCAAGGAGCTGCTGACCAGCCTTGCCAAGCTGGAAACGATCATCGGCCAGATGCAGGATCAGATGGGCGGCTTAGAAACTGAGCTCAATCTGATCGGCATGGTCGTGCAGGAGGTCAAAAACGTCCTCGGTGAGCTGGAAGATCTGGGAGACGCCACGAGCGGGACGCTGCACAGCACAGGCGAAACGGTTGGCGATCTGGCCGGTTTAACCGAGTCGCTGCGGGATGCGGTCGCATATTTCGAGGACTATCAGGACGATCTCTCCGGACTGACCGGTTCGCTCGCCGGTTCGGCGGGCACGCTCAGCCGGTGCGCCGCGTTGGCGGATGATCTCGCAGACGTGGTACATGGCATGCAGGCAACGGTGAATGAATACCATCCCGGGATTTTGAGCCTGATCGCGGACAGTCAGACTGCGATTGACCGTGCGAGCGAGGGAATCGGCGCGCTCAACGATTTTTGCAAGAGCTTTGAGAGTTTGGCGCAGAAGGCCGGAAAGCAGCTCGACGCGGGCACGAACGCGACGCTGAGCGGCCTGTCGGGCACACTGCGCAAGACCGCCTCCGGATTTGACCAGACGCCGGTGATCCAGAATGCAAAGGACACGGTGGAGGATCTGGTGCGCGATGAGTGGGATTCCCATACGGGCGATATCGACCGGTTGCTGCTGATGGATCCGGACGCGGAAGCGGTTTCGCTGACGTCGGAGAAGAACCCGGCGCCGACCAGCCTGCAGATTCTCGTCCGCACGGCGGAGATCACATCGGGTGACGAGGATACCGATGCGCAGGATGTGGATGAAACCTTCCATGCGGAGGGCAATTTCTGGAGCCGCTTGATTGAGATTTTCCGCTCGATCAAAATGGCAATCCTGTCCCTGTTCGGAAAGGCGTAAAAAAGCTGCTGAGAGCGCATGCTTTCAGCAGCTTTTTCACTATTTGGACGATTTGTCGGGCGAGCGGGAGAGCAGGGCGAACAGAAAGCCAAAGACAATGGCCGCCGCGATGCCGCCGGCCGCGCCGGTCACGCCGCCTGTGAACACGCCGAGCAGGCCTTTTTCGGCCACGCCCTTTGCCACACCCTTGGCCAGCGAATAGCCGAAGCCCAACAGGGGAACGGTCGCGCCCGCACCGCCCCAGTCGACGATGGGCTGATAGATGCCGCACGCGGTCAGAATGACGCCTGCGACCACATAGCAGACCAGAATGCGCGCCGGGGTCAGCTTGGTCTTGTCGATCAGGATCTGGCTGAACGCGCAGATGATCGCGCCCGTGATAAATGCATGGAGATATTGCATCAGAAGTTCTCCTTTCCCGCGGTTTCCAGCACGACGGCATGGCAGACGCCCGCGATCGGCTGCTTTTGCTGCACCGAGGTCGGGCTCATGAGCGCGCCGGTGCCCGCGAAGATGACCCGGCGGTATTCGCCCGCCGCCATCCGGCGCAGAATATCGCCGCAGAGCACGGCCGCTGAGCAGCCGCAGCCCGAGCCGCCCGCGTGCACATCCTGATCGTCCGTGTACATCATGCTGCCGCAGTCACCGTAGCTCGGCGTGATGTCGATGTGGTCGCGGGCGAACAGATCGACGAGCAGCTGGCCGCCCACCCGGGCGAGATCGCCGGTCAGAATGCGGTCAAAGTCGGCCGGCCGGGCGTTCAGATCGTGCAGCAAAGCGGAGAGCGTGTCATAGGCGGCGGGCGCCATGGCAGCGCCCATGTTGTTGGCATCGGTGACGCCCATCTCGACCATGCGTCCGATGATGGCGTGCGTGATCCGCACCGGACCGGCGCTTTCGAGATCGAGCACAGCCGCGCCCGACGCGGTCGCCGTCCACTGGGCGGTCGGCGTGCGCTGCCCGCCGTAGGCCAGCGGAAAACGGTACTGCCGTTCGGCTGAGCAGAAGTGGGAGGAGGCGGCCGCGCACAGGGTGCGTGCCGCGCCGCTTTCGATCATACAGGCGCCCAGAGCCAGTCCCTCGGCCATCGTCGAGCACGCGCCGTACAGACCGGCGAAGGGAACGCCGGACGCGACCGAGGCAATCGACGAGCCGATGCACTGGTTCAGCAGATCGCCCGCCATCAGAAGATCCAGGTCGCGCAGCTGCATGCCCGCCTTCCGCACCGCGAGGGCGATCGTCTGCTTCTGCAGCTCGGCCTCGGCCAGCTCCCAGGTTTTTTGTCCAAAGCGCGCATCTTGGGCGATAATGTCGAAGTTCTCACCCAGCGGCCCGGAGCCCTCCTTCCGCCCGACGATCGCGGCGTGTCCGCGGATGCGCGGGCCCTTGTCAAAGGCCAGCGTCCGCTGGCCGATCCTCTGGATCATCCAAGACAACTCCTCTCGTTTTTCCTATTTTGTGCGGGCTGGGAAAAACCATGCATGGAGGAGCAAAAAAGAAGGATGATTTTGTGATTTCAATTGAAGCGTCAAGCATCCGGTAGTATAATGAAATTGACAGGAAGCCCATCACTTTTTCGGGGCTTTTCACCGATGATCACAGCTTTAAAGGAGGGTTTTGGATGTTACATGAAATCAGTTTTCCATCGTATAACGAGCGCGATATGGTTCAGGGGTGGATCTACGTCCCGGCCTGCAAGCCACGCGGCATCGTCCAGCTGATCCACGGCTTCGGCGAGCACTCCCGCCGGTATTTTCACATGATCGTCAAATACCTGGACGCCGGGTTCATTGTGGCGGCTGACGACCATGTCGGCCACGGCAAGACCGCCATGATGAACGACACTTGGGGCGACTGGGGCGAAAAGGGCTGCCACACCATGATGGAGGACGAGCACCGACTGACTTTGCTCGTGAAGGAAAAATATCCGAACCTGCCTTATTTCCTGTTTGGCCACAGCATGGGCTCGTTCATCGCGCGCGATTACGCCGCCAAGTACGGAGACGAGCTCGCCGGTATGACGATCTGCGGCACGACGGGCGTGTTCCGCGGTGTGCAGGAGGCGATCCCGGCGCTCGAGGCCATCGTCGATGCGGGCGGCGGCGCAGAGTCCGATCCCGCGTTGCTGGGCGGCCTGCTCGGCTGGATGTGTGAGCGCTGCGGCGAGGTCACGTTGGGCAACGAGTGGATTTGCCATGACCCCTATGTCCAGCGCGATCATGCCGAAGACCCCTTTGACGCCTTCACCAAGCCGACCACCAACCGTTCGCTCCTGTATTTCACCCAGATGATGGAGTGCATCACCGGAACGGAGTGGGCTGAAAAGGTGCCCAAGGCGCTTCCCATCTATAACATTGGCGGCGATCAGGACCCGGTCGGCGAGTACGGCAAGGGCATCTACGAGGTCTCGAACTGGCTTTATGAGACCGGACACAGCGTCAAAACGAAGGTGTATCCGGGCTATCGCCACGAAATCCACAACTATGCCGATCTCAAGGACGAGGTCGCGGCCGGCATCATCGCATTCATGAACGGCGTGCTGGCATAACAGATCATAAAAAATGGCTGCTTCGGCAGCCATTTTTTGTTATATCAGATTTCTCCTTCAACAGCGTAAAACTCCGCCATGGTGCTGTCGAGTGCGGCGTAAAACGCCGCGCTGTCCTGGGGTGCGGGACGGGTCAGCAGGCTGACGGCGATCATGGTGACTGTCGAGCCCAGCATACCGATCGCGCCGTACCAGGTGCCGCCGATGTCCCAGACAAAATAGGTCATCAGGACGAGCACCGTTCCGACGATGGCCGAGACGATCGCGGCCTCTTTCGTCGCGCGCTTCCAGTAGATCGCGCAGACCAGAATGGGGAACAGGGGCATGACGATGGCGATGGCGAACATGATGAGTGTGAAGATGAGCTGGGGCGGGCGCAGGGCGAGCAGAATGCTGATGCCGCCGATCACGGCGATGGTTGCGCGGATGACCACCATGCGCTTTTTTTCATCGAGTTCGACGCCGAACGTGTGGTGCAGCAGATCCTCGTAGACGATCGAGCTGGACACCAGCAGAAAGGAGTCGGCCGTCGAAATGCCGACCGCGCTCGCGCCGATAAAGAAGGCCAGCATGAGGACGAGCGCCAGCGCGGGATGAATGGCCTGAATGACATTCTGAATCATGTACGGAATGATCAGCTCGGTGTCGCTCGTGGACAGGCCAGGCAGCAGCGCCACGCCGACCAGACCGATGACCATCGTACCCGTCCAGACGACGGCCTGCAAAATGGGGGTCAGGATCATCAGCTTGCGCTGGGTGTGCATGTCCTTGCCCGAATAACCCGAGCGGACGAAGACATGAGGCAGCATGATGGTCCAGCCGATTGCGCAGGAGAGCGGATAGCCCAGGCGCGCGCCGTAGGGCACCCAGCCGTCCGGGCCCGGGTAGGACAGCCAATCGCGGCTGTTCTCCCAGATCGAGGTGAATGCCGCGCTGACCGAACCGCCGAAGCCGGCATACAGGCAGGCAGCCGCAATGATCCAGAGCAGGGAGATGAAAAGAAGTCCCTGCATGGTGTCGGTCAGGGCGACCGATTTCATGCCGCCCAGGCAGACGTAGAGGATGATGGCCGCGCCGACGATGCAGATGACCGCCCGGTAATCGGCCGCGCCTCCGGTGGCGACCTGGGCCGCCTGACCGATCGAGATCAG
Source organism: uncultured Clostridia bacterium (assembly GCA_945932315.1). Lineage (GTDB taxonomy): Bacteria > Bacillota > Clostridia > Oscillospirales > Butyricicoccaceae > Butyricicoccus. The sequence continues at coordinate 4,420 of CAMEPU010000072.1, read as the reverse complement.
CACGGACGCGATATAGGGGAAGGATGAAACCAGAAAAATGAACGCCAGAATGACGCGCAGTACCGGGCTGCGGAAGCGGTCGTCATAGAAATCGGCCGGGGTGGTGTAGCCGCGCGCATGGTTGAGCAGCCAGACCTTGTTCATCGTGAAATGGGCGATGACCGGGAACAGGATGATGTAGCTCAGCTCGGAGATCCAATAGCCCAGACCGCCCCGGTAATAGCCGCCCGGCCCGGCGAAGAAGACCCAGGTGCTCATGAGCGAGGCCAGATAGGTCATGACCAGCACGGGCCAGCTGATCGAGCCGCCCGCGGTCAGGAAGGAGCGCGCAGAGTCCGCACGCTGCCGGCGCTGCTCCCAGAAGGCAACGCCGACCAGAAACAGCAAATAGGCGGCAAACGTGATCCAAATCGTGTGTTGTTCCAGCATGAAGTTCCTCTCACTTTTTCAGGCGGTACTGGCGCAGCACCCGGAACAGGCCGATGTAAACGCAGCACCAGAGGGGAACGATGGTCAGCAGCGCGTGGATGATCAGACCGTGCACGTCATAATACCCCGGGACGCCGGGGATGTTGTACAGGACGAAAAAGAGGAGGGTCAGCGCGAGCCAGCGCTTTTCGGTTTTGGTGATCTTCATACCGCTCTCCTTATTTGCCGCAGACGTCGGCGACCGCTTTGCGGAACGCGGCGTCGAGCGCGGCGGCGGCATCTTCGCGCAGCGTGTTGCGCACCGGATGCTGGGTCAGATCTTCATAGCGGGCGCGGACGCGATCTTCAAAGGTTGGGCATCCGGCTTCCTGCCAGGCGCTTACGCCGACACGGCTGAACAGCGCGGGGCGGGTGATCTCGGTATAGTGGCGCAGGGTGTGACCGGTCATGATGAAGCCGTCCTCCAGTTCCTCGGGATCGCCGAACAGTTCCGCCACATCCATCGTTTCATCGTTGACGGCAACCCCCTGTCGCAGGCGCTGCACGATGCCGAAGATCTCGTCGTCCGCGATCAGGGTCAGCGGGCAGTTGGTCTTGGCGGTCTCGATCTGACCGGCGCCGCCCAGAACCGAGCCGCCCGAAAGCGCGAGCATATGGGCGAGCGAAGTGCGCTCGATCAGGCTCTGGCCGTCCAGCGTCAGGCTGTCGGTGCCGGTGGCATAGGTGTGGGCGGGAATGCCATAGCCCTCCTCGAAGAACTGCATGCAGAGCAGGCGGCAGAGCGCGGTCTCGGGCGCGGACTGCAGGGTATAGGTGGTCATCATGTCCATCGAGAAGGGCAGCGGGGTCGCGATGACGGGCAGACCCGGGCAGAGCAGTCCGAGCATGACGATCATCGCAAGCACCTCGGCGCAGCAGACCAGCGCGGTGCCCTGCGGGGTGACGGGTGTATTCGCGCCCGCGGTCGGCAGGGAGCAGGGCTGCACGGGCACGCCCGCCTGCGCGCAGCGCAGCAGAATCTCGGCGTCCATATGCTTGAAGGACAGCAACGGCACCGAGCAGGCGATGAAGCTGACGATCGGCTTCTCGCGCAGCCGTTCAGCGCCGCCCGCGGCGGCGGCCGCCATGTCGATCAGCCCCTGCACGCTTTCCGTGCCATAGGGCTGAATCCAGATGTGTTTTTTGGAGACCCGGAGCGCGCGGTCGAGCGCATAAAGATCGACGGCCTCGAGCGGGACGTTCTCGGCGCCCGCGACCGAGGGCAGGGCGACAAAGTCGATGTTGGGCAGGCTGTTCGCCAGCGTGAACCAGTCCTCGGCTTCCTCCAGACGGAAGGAATGCACCTTGCCTTCCGGCGTGCGGTAGTTGGGCGCGCCGGTGTTGGTGCGGGTGTAGAAGCCGCCTGTGGGGTGGGGGAAGACCAGATCGTGTTCACCGGAGGGGGAGCAGAGGGTGAAAGACGAAGGTGCGGCGGCGACCGCCTGCGCGGTCAGCGCGCGCGGAAAGCGCACCTGCTTTCCGTCGACCAGACAGCCCTTTTCCTGCAGGACGGCACACAGCTCGGGGTGGTCAATCGTCACGCCGCGCTGCTCCAGCAGCTCTTCGGCGCGCTGTTTCATAAGGTTTAAGGAGGATTCCTCCATTGCGGTAACTTTCAGCATGACAGCTTGCTCGCTTTCTGTTCATTTCGTTTTTATGTATCCTTGTCATTGTATACCTGACAACGACAGCTGTCAAGACATGTGTTTGAACAGATTTGCGGGTATCATACCTATGTTTTTTGTAAAAAGAATGCCCTCCCGGGAGGGAGGGCGGAGACGTCATTCATTAAAATGCGAGAATATACATCTCATCCGTAAAGCGGTCGAGTTCTTCGTTCCATTCCGGGGGAAGGTACCGGAATTGGATCAAGTGGGCAGAATACCACGCGTCGAGGTAATTCCCGGCAGCGCAGTCCAGACGGGCTTCACAGTAGGAGAGAAGGGGGATCGTATCTCGATATTGAAAAGAGTGCATCTTTTGGAATTCAATCAGCGCATCTTTGTACTGCGCGTCGGACGCGTATTCCACCGCACGCTCGTAGTGATACACATCGGTGCAATAGTCGATGGCAGCGGGGATACCCAGAACGATCAGCGTGACGAAACTGACAATCAGTAAACCGAGCAAGAACAGATAATAAAGCGCAGCAAAACCGTCGAGATGTACACGATGCCCTGCAGGATGCTGATTTGCTGCATTCAGATAGGACAGATAGGCGAAGAGACTGCGTTTGTTATCATTCATCCGGAGCACCTCTGTTTCTGCGCTGTTTTTGATGTTTCCATTGTAACTGGAGAAGTGTCCGGCATTTTGGACAGATCAGCGGATGCGGGAATTATTTTTCTGCAGTGCAGGAAGCGTCACAGGATTTCTTGTGAAAGCGCACCATGCCTGCGCGGTCGAGCGCGACCATCATGGCCGGGATGAAAACAAGCTGCAGGATGATGCCCGGGATGGCAGTCAGGAACGCGCCCGTGAGGAACATCTGCCAGGTGAAGGGCTGGCTGGCGACGCCGGTCAGCAGCACGCGGACAACGCCCCAGACAATGCGGCCGCCGATCATGGCGGCGATCAGACAGCGGTAGAGCGAGAGGACGCAGTGCCAGCGCGCCCGGCTGTACAGCAGACCGGAGAGCAGGCCGTAGGTCATGAGCTCGAAGGCCATTGCGATGCCGTGCGGGAAAATGGGAGGCATGCCGAAGAGAACGTAGCGCAGCGGCGGCAGGATAAAGCCGACGGCCGCGCCGTACGGCCAACCGCAGATCAGGCCGCAGAGCAGCACCGGGATATGCATGGGCAGCAGCATGCTGCCGATCTCGGGAATCTGGCCGGTCACGAAGGGCAGCACCAGTCCGAGCGCCAGAAACATGGCCGATAAAACCAGATTTTGTACGAATGGATGCTTTTGATTCTGATTCATAGTAAGGTCTCCTTCTGAAAGTTCAGCGGAACAGACCGCCGGTGTCGAGGACGATCGCGTCCAGAGCGGGCAGCTGGAAGCGCGCGAAATAGCGCTCCTCCATCGGGATCCACCGGGATTGGAACATGGGAAAATAATCGCCCTCGCGCGCCCGCAGGCGGCGGTTCTGTTCATCCGGCGGACAGGTGAGGAAAATCTTGAGATCGTACCCGACGTCCAGAGCCGGGTGTTGGGAATAGCTGCCCTCGATGACGGTCAGCGGGCGGGGCGTAACACGCACCGGCGCGCGGTATGTGCCGCTTTGGCAGTCGTATGCCGCATATGAAACGGGCGAGCCTGTCCGGGCGGGGAGCAGCACCTCAGTGCGGAATCGGACAAGATCCATGTTTCCGGCGGGTTCTATCTCCCAGTCGGGTGCGCGCCGGTCGAGGGGAAGGTAGTAGTCGTCCATGTGGAACACGTTGCAGGGGAACAGCCGGGCAATCAGCGCGGCCAGACCGGTTTTGCCGCTGCCGCACCGTCCGTCGATCGCGATGAGCACGTTGAACTTTTCCCGGCACAGCGCCGCGATGCGGAGCAGCGCGGGAAAATACTGAGCATGCTCAGCACGCACCAGCCGGTAATGGGGCGCGTAGGCGTCCCGGAACGCGACGCTGTGGTGCACCGCCGGACAGCCTTGCGCGCGGTAGGCGTCGAACCACGCCCTGGTGTCCGGTGTTTCACAGCAGGTGAGCTTTTTGTACAGCCCCTCGGTCGTACCCGTGTGCTCCTGCGCCGTCAGGGCGAACAGCTGTGCAAGCAGGGGAGCGGCCAGTTCGGGATCTGTGCCGGGGTTCAGATGAAAACGGCAGAGCCCGTTCCCGATGTCCTCAGGGGCGCGCGCCGGCGCATCCGGAGAAAGGCTTTCCCACTCCCTGCGGAGATTGCACGCGGCCGCTTCCGGGTTTGACACCAGATGCGCCGGGCCGAACTCGCTCTGAAAGGCCAGCTTGGCGCAGTCCTGCGCCTCCATAAGAGGGTAGCGCGTCC
>CAMEPU010000071.1 GCA_945932315.1 uncultured Clostridia bacterium | reverse complement strand
GTCCAGTCGTACTGGGTGTAGGAAGAGCCCCACTCCTCAGCGCCGTGCAGGCAGAACACGATGTCGTTCTCGGGCTGGTAGCCGGAGTCGATCATGCCCTTGGCCATGGCCAGCACCAGGCCGACGGCGCAGTTGTCGTCCTGGAAGCCCCAGAAATGGGCGTCGTAGTGGCCGCCGACGACGATCTGGTGGTCGGAGGACTTGCCCTTCAGCACGCCCATCACATTATAGGTCGTTCCGGCGTCGATCTCGACCTCGTTGTCGACCGTCAGGGTCGCAGTCACCGGGCCGTTCGCGAGCTTTTCCTGCAGCTCCTGCGAATCGGCCACGCTGATGGACAGGGTCGGGATGTTGTCCGGGCCACAGATATCCTGGCTGTTCAGCGCGTCGTCCGCGATCTGGGAATAGCCGCCCACATTGGCGGCGAGGATCGCCGCCGCACCCTGATGCTCGGCCTCGAGCATGGGGTAGGTGATCCACCAGTCGCTGCGCTGGTCGATGTCGATAAGGACGATCTTGCCGGCGACGTCCAGCTCCTCATAATCCCACATGGTGCCCTGGCCGGCGTAGACCAGCTCGGCCGTGATGCCCTCGGCGGGCGTGGACGCGGTGGCGTAGGAATAGACGGAGTACTCCTTGCCGTCGACCACCAAGCTCGCGCCGTTGAACTGCCAGCGGTCGCACTGGGCCGCGGTCTTTTCGACGTCGGACAGGCCGATCTCCTCCATCACGCCGGCCAGATAGTCCGCAGCGGCGTGCTCGGCGTCGCTGCCCGCGTTGCGGCCGCCCAGCTCGGAATTGAAGAATTCCGGGTTGGTGGTCAGCTCGAGCGCGACGTCATAGGCGAAGTCGGGAGCGGCGGCGGCGATGTAGCCGTTGTACAGCTCCTCCAGGGATGCGGCCGGTTGGGCGGCCGAAGAAGCGGCGGGCGCGGCAGTCTGATCACAGGCGGTCAGCCCCAGCAGGCCGGGGATCAACAGCAGCGCAGTCAGGGTTCTTTTCAATCTTTTTTCCTCCTAAGTGTTTTTCTGAATCTATAAAAAAACAGGCGGCACGTTCGGAAACGTGTCGCCTGTGACAATCGGCAAAATCCATCGCCCCAACGGAGCGAAGACCGCTTTTTCTGGCATTCAGAGTCTATACAGCAAAGATACTTTTACCACTCTTATTGACCGTTTCACAAGTTGACAGATTCCAACTTATAAAATTTGAGCTTCTAACTCAATCAATAAGGCAACGAAAGTTGCCAACCCGCACCCGCGGTGCGGTCCCCGGCTCTTCGACGGGTTTTCGGCATTTGACCCGGCCGTCCGTGTAGCCTTGGCCCTCCCGGCGGAAGGGCGGTCATGATCTTTGACTGGATAAACTCCAATCTGAAACTGGGTTCAGTATAATATCCCGGAGCGAAAAATGCAAGCATTTTTTTGGAAGAATTTTCCGCGGGCCGGCGCCCGCACACGCCGTCAGATTCCCCAATTTGATGCAGGATACTTTGTATCATCCATCCAAAACGCGCCGTGCACATGCACGGACGTGTGCACGGCGGCCGGGCGGCCGGACTTTCCCCATTGCGGAAAGAATGGTATAATCAAGGCAGAAATGATTCCGAAGGAGGGAGCATCCATGGCAGTTACGCTCCAGCAGATCGCCGACGCCTGCGGCGTTTCCCGCGGCACGGTGGACCGGGCGCTGCACGGCAAGGAGGGCGTTCGCCCGAGTGTCGCACAGGCGATCCGGGAAAAAGCACGGGAACTGGGCTATGTGCCCCGCGTCCCCAATCCGCTGACCGACGTGCGGCCGATCCGCATCGGCGCCGTTCTGCACACCGGCGCGTCCGCCTTCGTCCGCCAGCTTTCCGAGGTGCTCCGCCACTTTCCGGAACGCGCCATGCTGCCCATCGAGGTCGTCGTGCGCACGACCGAGGACACCGACGTGTTCCACCAGCTCGCCCTGATCGACGAGCTCGTCGGGACCGAGCAGATCGACGGCCTGCTGCTCATGCCGCTCGCGAGCGCGATGCTGCGCGACAAGATCAATACGCTGTCCGCGCGCGGCATCCCGGTCGTCACAGTCAACACCGACATCGCCGACTGTAACCGCCTCGCCTACGTCGGGCCGGACAACATCGCCTGCGGCCGCACGGCCGCCGCGCTGATGGGCATGACCATCGGCGGGACGGGGCGGGTGCTCCCCATTCTGGGCCAGCGCAGCGGCCACTTCGCCGACTCCCAGCGGCTCAGCGGATTTCTGTCCGAAATGAGCGAAAATTACCCGAATATCACGGTTTTTAACCCCGAATACTGCTTTCTCGACCCTGATCTGGCCGAGCGCATCACCCTGCGCGCCCTGCGCGAGATCGACGACCTCTCGGGCATCTACATCTCCTCGGTCGGCCGCAGCGGCGTCTACCGCGCGATTCAGCGGGCCGAACGGGCCGGGCAGATCCATGTGGTTGTGCACGACCTGACCCGCGACAACCTGCAGATGATCCGCGACGGCGTGGTCGACTTCGCCATCGGCCAGGACGTGCACACCCAGGGCACCCTCCCCCTGCGGCTGCTCTACCAGTTCCTGACCCGCCGGCAGGCGCCCGAAAAACGGCAGTACACGGTGGATATCGCGATCAAATTCCGCTGCAATCTCTGACCGTCCGCGCATTTTGTTTTCAGAAAAGTATACGAAATATTCATTTTGTTTTTGTGCCGTTTTACGATATTTTGCACGGGAAAAAGATCGTTTGTCCGTGCACTTGTCTCGTCCGGGGCAATGTGGTATGTTGTATCTGTCAAACAGGAAATCGGCCGCGGCGGGCAGGAAGATGCCGCGCGGCACAATATAATCACAAAAGAAAAGGAGTTTTTTGTCATGAAAATCGGTTTTAACGAAGCAAACGATCGTTTCTGCAAGGGCCACTCCGTCATGAAGGATCTCGAGCTGTGCGAGCAGAACGGTTTCGACTTTATCGACATCCAGTCCGAATGCCTGGACCGCGACCTCAAGGCCGGTGTCGTCACGCTGGAGGAGCTGGGCGCCTGGTTCCAGACCCACCACCTGAAGATGCTGTCCTACAACGCCCTGTGCTTCTTCAACATGAAGCAGACCCAGGAGGAGAAGGACGCCGTCATGGCCGAGCTCGACGAGATCATCCGCCGCTGCGACATTCTGGGCTGCAAGATGATCGTCGTCGTGCCCTCCATGGACATGGCCGAGCGCGGCCTGCAGCCGACCCGCAAGGAGATCCGCGAGGACGCGGTCGCTGTGTTGAACGAGATGGTCAAGAAGACCGCTCCCCACGGCATCAAGCTGTCCCTCGAGTTCTGCGGCGCGCCCGCAATGACCATCAACCGCTTCGAGGACGCTTACGCGATCGTCGAGGCCTGCAACTCCCCCTACGTCGGCCTGACCCTCGACCAGTACCACTTCTACGCGATGGCCTCCGACTGGGCGGCGCTTGAGAAGGCCGACGGCAAGAAGATCTTCGTCTGGCACTTAAACGGCACCGAGGACATGCCCTGCGGCGCACCCTACAACAACGATGAGAAGCGCCTGTGGCCGGACGCCGAGGGCGACTGCCTCAATCAGAAGCGCTACGCCGACACCCTCAAGAAGATCGGCTTCGAGGGCGACTGCTGCACCATCGAGATCTTCCGCCCCGCGTACTACGAGATGACCCAGGAGGAGAACGTCAGGAAGTCCGCCGAGGTCACGAAGGCGCACGTCGCAAAGTACTGCTGAGCGTTTATTTCTCTTTTCATTCTCTCACCATCTGCATCTCTTTTCCAAAGCAAAAACCGCCTGTTTGGGCGGTTTTTTGCATTTTATGCGCGTCATTGGAACAGCCTGTCCTTTCGCAGCAGGTAGTAGCCGATGCCGACGGTATCGGCCAGGAACCAGCCGATGGGCACCGCCCACCAGATGCCGGTGACGCCGATGGCGGGCACAGCCGAAAGCGCGTAGGCGAGCGCGACCCGGGTGCCCAGCGAGAAAACGGTGAGCACGACCGACATCCCCGGCCGCCCTAGCGCGCGGTACAGGCCGTACAGCAGGAACAGGCAGCCGATGCCGCAGTAAAACGCGCCCTCGATGTGCAGATAGCGCACGCCCTCCGCGATGATCGCGGTCTCTCCCGCATCTACGAATAGCTCCATGAGCGGCCGGGCGAAGACCCAGACCGCCGCCGAGACCGCGAAGCAGAACAGCAATGCCGCGCACACCGCGCCCCGCAGCCCGGCGCGAATGCGTTCCTCGCGCTTCGCGCCGTAGTTCTGGGCGATGAAGGTCGAAAAGGCGTTGCCGAAATCCTGCACGGGCATGTAGGCAAACGCGTCGATCTTGACCGCCGCCGCGAAGGCCGCCATGACGGTCGGGCCGAAGCTGTTGACCAGCCCCTGCACGAGCAGGATGCCCAGATTCATGACCGACTGCTGCACGCAGGTCAGGAGCGAGAAGCCCGCGATCTCGCGCACGCGCGACCAGCGGAGCGCCCGCCGCCGCAGGCCGCTCCGCAGCACGGGATAGCGCGCGAGCGCATAGGCCGCGATCCCGACGCCCGAGACATACTGGGCGATCACGGTCGCCCCGGCCGCCCCGGCCGCGCCCCACCCCAGCCCGATCACGAACCACAGGTCGAGCGCGATGTTCAGCCCGGCCGAGAGCGCCAGAAAGAGCAGCGGCGTGACCGAATTGCCGACCGCGCGCAGAAAGCACGCGAAATAGTTGTACAGGAAGGTGGCCGCGATGCCCAGAAAGACGACGGCGAGGTAGGCGCGCAGGAGGCCCCACACCTCGTCGGGCACGCGCAGAAAGACCCGGAACCCGTCGAGACAGGCGAAAACCAGGCAGTTCAGCACAAGCGTCAGCCCGGCGATCAGTGCGAAGGCGGCGCAGGCGTCCTCGCGCAGCCCGGCTTCGTCCCGCTGGCCGAACCGGATCGAAAACAGCGCCCCGCTGCCCATGCAAAGCCCGAGCAGAATCGAGGTCAGAAAGGTCATCAGGGTAAACGCCGAGCCGACGGCGGCCAGCGCGTTCGCCCCCAGAAAACGGCCGACGATCAGGGTGTCGGCGATATTATAGCACTGCTGCAGCAGGTTTCCCAAGATCATCGGGACGGCGAAGCGCAGCATGGAGCCCATCACCGGCCCTTTTGTCAGATCCTGATTCATGCATTCACATCCTCATCCGATCGGTTCATACGCGGCCAGCAGCTCATCGAACGCCGCGTCCAGCCGCGCGTCGCCCGCCCCGCGCGCCAGCGCGCCCATTCTGCGCGCGTAGGACGCCGCTGCGGCTGCGTCCACTGCAGCCGGGGTCGCCCGCCCTGCAAAGCGGTAGAAATTCCGCCAGCAGACCTTCTCCACGGCCGGTTCGGGCAGCGACAGGCCGCGCAGCGTCCCGCCCCAGCCGGACGCGGTCTCCCCGGTCAGAAAATCCCACATGGTGTCGAGGCGGCTCGCGCTCTCGCCCACCGGGTCGATGGACACGCCGCCCACGCCGACGTTGTCGGTGCCCCACAGGATGCGGTCCTGAAAGCGCAGGAAGAAGTCCCGCGCGGCCGCCGGGTTCCGGCTGAAATTAAAATACATCTCGGTGCCCGGCGTGATGTCCAGCCAGACATTCGGCCATTTTTCCAGAATGCGCGCGAGGCGGGGCAGGTCGTCCGAGAGGAAGAAAAAGTGCGGGAACAGCACGCGCAGACGGGGAAATTTGGTCAGCAGGCCGTCGATCTCGTCGTAGTATTGGTCGAACGGCGGATCGTCGTAGATCCAGCCGTTTTCGCGCGCGAACGGCGGCGCGGTCTCGGCCGACCAGAACTCGCGCGGGTCACCCACGTGATAGAGCACCGGGATCTGCCGCTCCTGCAGATACGCGAACAGTTCGTCGAAGACGTCCGCGTCAAACGGCATGCCGAAGGCCTGCCGGATGGTCGGCTTGCCGAACAACTTGATCCCGTCGAAGCCGAGCGCCATCAGCTCTTCGGCCTGCGCACGGTAGTCGAAATGCTTATCGGGCGCGTCGGGCGCGGGATAGCGGATGCCGCCGAACGCGAACACCCGGCCGGGCGCGCGCAGCTTGGCGAGCAGGGACAGCGGGTTGCGCGTCAGGTGCTCGGGAAACCACAGGACGATGTTCTGCACGCAGATCGCCCGCAGACCGCACCCGCGCAGCACCGCGAGCGTGTCGTCCACATTGCGCAGCCGGCTCATATACCGGGTCGCGCACAGATGAAAATGGCAGTCGATGATCGAACGCTCCATTTGCTTTCCCCTCCATTCCTCTCCATTGTAGTACAAGTCGGGCGGCCGCGCAACGGCCGGTATCCTCTTGCAACGCTGCGCGACCGCAAGGACCGCATGAGCATGGCGACCGGGCTCGAGGTGCGCGTGCCCTTCTGCGACCACCGGATCGTCGAATACGCCTTCAACATGCCGTGGGAGCTCAAGGCGCTGCACGGGCGGGAAAAGGGCATCGTCCGGGCGGCCTTCGCGGACGCGCTGCCCCCTGCGATCGTCGAACGCAAGAAAAGCCCCTATCCCAAGACCTTCTCCCCGGGCTACACTGCGCTCTGCACGTCCTACGTGCGCCAGATCCTGCGGGATGAAAACTCGATCGTCACCCACCTGTTCGACCGCGCCGCGCTCGAAGCCCTGATGGACGATCCCGACTCCCTGCCCGAGCCGTGGTACGGCCAGCTCATGCGCGGGCCGCAGATTCTGGCCTATCTCATTCAGCTCGACCGCTGGGCCAAGAAATACCATGTGAAGCTGGTGTGAGCGCGCATAAAAAAGCTCCCTCTGACGAGGGAGCTGTCGAGGCACTTATGCCGAGACTGAGGGAGAGATTTTTGAATCCGTCCCGCAGGGACACCACACTTCTTCACTTTTCACTATTACTTCTAACTTTTTTAGTGAAGAGTGAAGAAGGAATAGTGAATAGGTGAAAAACAGAACAAGTTCTGTTTTCAACCGTACATCTCTTCCAGCGTGTCGACGATGAGCTGGTGATCCTCGAGGTGGGGCAGGCCGGAGACGCAGATGCTGCCCACGACGCCCACGCCGCGGATGTTGATCGGGAAGCCGCCGCCGCCCGCCGCGTAATTGTCGGGGTTGAGCTTGCGGTCGGTCATGGTCTCGCCGTTGAGCTCAAGCCAGGCCAGATAGCGCAGGGACGACATGTGCATCAGCTCGACCGTGTTGCGCTTGCGCTGCAGCCACAGGCCGTTGTCGGGCACCGTGCCCTCGGGGAAATAGCGGAACACGACAAGGCCGTTGATCGTGATCTCGATCGCGACGCCCTCCGGGTGCACCCGCGCGTTCTCATACAGCTTCAGGCCGACGCGCAGCGCGTCCTCCCGGTTGAAGGTCTCAAAGCAAAGGCGCTCCTCCTCGATCGCACATTTCTGCATCAAAGCGCCGTAATCCATCGTTTCCATTCCATTGCGTCCTTTCTTCCCCCGGCGGCTGCCGGTTATTTTGTCCTCATTATAGCATAAAATATTCTGTCTTGCAGTATTTTCGCTGCGGATCATCATTTTTTTTGAAAAGGAGTCTGATCCATGCCAGAAACCACGCCAACCGGTTCCCTGACCGTCACGACAACGACCGCCCGGGGCACTTTGCCGGTCGCGGGCGCGCGCGTCGCGGTCACATCGGAGGACCAGTCAACCGCGCCGCAGAACGCCGTCACGAACAGCGACGGGCGCACCCCACCCTTCCTGCTCCCCGCGCCCTTTCCCGTGACCTCGCAGACCCCCCTGCAGCCCCACCCCTACGCCGTGTACACCGTCTCGGTCGAGGCGGACGGCTTCCGCCCGGTCGAAGCCATCGGCGTGGCGGTCTTTGCGGGGGTCAACGCGACCCTGCCCGTCGAGCTGGTCCCCGCGATGGGAACCGGCCGCCCCGACCCCGAGGTCGAGGACTTCCCGCCCCAGGATCTCGATCGGAGGTGAATCCATGGCTCTGCCCTATATTCCGGAGACGATCACCGTCCATCTGGGCCCTCCCGGCTCGGACGCCGCCAACGTGACCGTCCCCTTCCCCGACTACATCAAGAACGTCGCCTCGAGCGAAATCTACCCGACCTGGCCGGAGGCCGCCCTGCGCGCCAACATTCTGGCCGAGGTCAGCTTCGCCCTCAACCGGGTGTACACCGAGTGGTACCGCTCACAGGGCTATGACTACGACATCACGAACTCGACCGCCTACGACCAGAGCTTCGTCCCCGGGCGCGACATCTTTGACAACATCTCCGATCTGGTCGACGAGATGTTCGACGACTATCTGGTGCGCCCAGGCTCGGCCGAGCCTCTCTTCGCCCAGTACTGCAGCGGCACAACCGTCACCTGCGAGGGGCTGAGCCAGTGGGGCACCGTGCCCCTGGCCGAGCAGGGCTACACCCCCTACGACATCCTGACGACCTTCTACGGCGACAATCTGAACATCGAATACGACGCCCCGACCGCCCCGGCGCTCGGCTCGTACCCGGGCACGCCCCTGCGGCAGGGAAGCGGCGGCAACGCCGTACGCACCATCCAGCTCCGGCTCAACCGGATCTCGAACAACTACCCGCGCATCCCCAAGATCTACCCGGTCGACGGCTTCTTCGGCGCGGACACCGAGGCCGCCGTGCGCGCCTTTCAGGAGGTGTTCGGCCTGACGCCTGATGGGGTCGTCGGCAAGCAGACCTGGTACCGCATCGCCTACCTGTACACCGCGATCGCCCGGCTGGCCGAGCTGGACAGCGAGGGCGTGCCGCTCTCGGCCGCGCTCGACACCCTGCCCCAGAACCTGAGCGCGGGCATGACCGGCTCCGAGATCCGCCTGCTGCAGTACCTGCTCGCGGTCATCGGCTACTTCTACGACACCGTGCCCCAGATTTATATCACCGAGGTCTTTGACGCCGATACGCTGGCGGCGGTCAAGGCGGTGCAGAACCTGCTCGGCCTCACACCCGACGGGATCGTCGGCCCGCAGACCTGGGCCGGCATCGTGCAGCTCTACCGCGGCATTCTGGACGTCATGCCCGAGTGGGTGCAGAGCGCCGAATATCCGCTCCTCGCCGACCGGCTGATGGAGGGCAGCAGCGGCGAGCAGGTCGCCCGGCTGCAGGAATGGCTGACCGAGCTCTCGGCCGTGCAGCCCGACATACCGGCCGTGCCGGTGACCGCCTATTTCGGCCCGCAGACCGAGGCCGCCGTCATGGCCGCCCAGCAGATTTACGGCCAGACCCCGACCGGGGTGGTCGGTCCGAT
>CAMEPU010000070.1 GCA_945932315.1 uncultured Clostridia bacterium | reverse complement strand
AGTACATGGAGAAGCACACGGTGTCCCGTCTGGTCGGCTCGCCTCCCGGCTATGTCGGCTACGAGGAGGGCGGCCAGCTGACCGAGAAGGTGCGCCGCAAGCCCTATTCGGTCGTTCTGTTCGATGAGATCGAAAAGGCCCACCCCGACGTCTTCAACATCCTGCTCCAGATTCTGGAGGACGGCATCCTGACCGACGGCCAGGGCCGCCGGGTGGACTTCAAGAACACCGTTATCATCATGACCTCCAACCTGGGCGCGCAGAAGATCACGGGCACCGGCCGCAAGACGCTGGGCTTCGGCGACGGCGGCTCGAAGGGCGAGCCCACCTTTGAGGAGATCAAGAACGAGGTCATGACCGACCTCAAGCAGGCCTTCCGCCCCGAGCTCCTCAACCGTATCGACGACATCATCGTCTTCCACCGCCTGACCGACGCCGACATCGCCAAGATTGCGGCCGGCATGCTGACTGCGGTTGCCAACCGCACGAACGAGATGGAGCTGACGCTCGACTGGACGGATGCGGCGGCGGCGCATCTGGCCAAGGCGGGCTTTGATCCGGTCTACGGCGCGCGCCCGCTGCGCCGCGCGATCCAGAGCCAGGTCGAGGACCTGCTCGCCGAGAGCTTCCTCAAGGGCGACATTGCCCGCGGCGACCACGTCACCCTCGACGTAGAGGACGACCATCTGATCGTCCGCCGGAACGGTGAAGCCAAGCCCACCGAATCCAAACCCGAATCATAATTTTATCTCAACGTTCCTCTGCCGGCGGCCGAAATCAGCCGCCGGTTTTGATTTTGATTGACGAATAGGTAGAATTCCGGGTATAATAATAAGAAGGAGGGATGGATCATGAAAATTGACACCAACACCATCGTCTCGGTCACCGAAGCCAATCAGAATTTTTCCCGCGTCACACGGATCGCCGAAAAAAACGGGCAGGCTGTCATTTTCAAAAACAACCGGCCGAAATATATGCTGATCGACCTCGAAAACTCCCCCATCGTCGATATGACCGACGACGAAAAGATCGACTTTGTCGCCGCCCGCATTTTGAAAAAATACAAACCGGCCTTTCAGGAGCTTGCGAAATGATCAAATTTTCGAAAGACAAAGTTTTGCTTCTGCACAAGCTGATTGCTGAAGAAACCGGCGGCAGCGTCGGCGTCCGGGACGAAGGTCTGCTGGAATCCGCGCTCGAATCGGCCTTCGCCGGTTTTGACGGACAGGAATTCTATCCGACCAAGGAAGAAAAAGGCGCACGGTTGGGTTACACGCTGATCTCAAATCATGCCTTTGTCGACGGAAACAAGCGGATCGGCGTTTATGTTATGCTCACTTTTCTGGAGGTCAACGGAATCCGGTTAGAATGTACGAATGAGGAGATTGTCCATATCGGCCTTTCTGTGGCAGACGGTTCGATGGGATATGAAGAGCTTTTGGATTGGATCATTGCGCATAAGTTATAATTTATCCACAGGTTGTTGAAAAATCATGTGAATATCTGAGCATGCTCAACAGCTTGTTGAAAAAGAAATGTTTCACGTGAAAAAGGGCGTTCCTTGCGGAGCGCCCTTTTGAGCATGCTCAGATTATTTGAATGGCGCGTTGGAATCCGTGCAAACCTGTCCGCTCATTTTGTCAGGCTCTCCTCCACCAGCGCGATGGAGATTTCCATCGCCCGGATGGTCGGCCGGAAGCGCTTGAACTGCGTGCTGTCCGGGGCGTACTTCGACTGGGCGACTGTGGTCTTGCAGCGGATCGATTCGAGGGGCGGGAGCGCCTGCTCCAGCTCGGCCGCCGTGTACCGCGCAGCCGTTCCGTCATCGGCCAGCAGCGCCGCCGCGATCTGCAGGGCGCGAATGCGGCTGCGCAGCAGGGAGTGCTGGGGCGTGCCCGATTTGAACTTGATCTGCATCTTCTGACAGTTGCGGATAGCCGTGGTCACGACGCGCAGGGCGTCCACCCGCTCCTCCGCCGTAAAATCAAACATCTCTTCCCCTCCCCTTTTCACGCCAAAGCGCGCCGTTATAACGAAATCAAATTGGAGTACACACTGTTTTCCGGGCTGCCGCCCGGGATGAACTCCGCGCCGACCGTCTTGCGATAAAAGTGTTCGGCCTCGTCCACCCAGCCGATGACCGCGTAGGCGTAGCCGTACTCCCGCATGGCGTTCAGGGTGCGCAGCAGGAGCGCCGCGCCGATATTCCGTCCCCGCTGCGCCGGATCGACGCCGATCGGGCCGAAAAAGCCCTTCGCCGAGGCGTCAAAACAGGCAAAGCCGACCACCTTGCCGTCCTCGACCGCGAGAAAACACTTGCTGACCTCCTGCATCAGCGAATGTTCGGTTTCATAAATCCAGCTTTTGGAAAAATGCTCCCGGACAAAGGCCAGAATCTCCTCCTTGTCCCCGACAAACGCGCGCTTGATTTTGATTGTTTCGTCCACTTCGACCGACGGCAGATTGTACAGCCCGACGATCATATCACAGCCCTTCGGCATCCCTGTTCCTCCATTCCAAATATTCCATTCATCTAACCTCAGTATAATGCAGCACGGGCATTTTTTCAACAGACGCGCCTCTTTTGTAATTGCAAAACGAACCAAAGCCTGTTACCATGTAGATACAAATCTTCAGGAAGAGAGCCGATCTTATGACGATTGAATGCATCAACGGTTTGTTTTCGGTCTGCAAAACAGCCGATTTTTCCCAGGTCGACTGGACAGACACCTTCTGCTTTCTTGCAAAAACCGACGAGGAATGCTCCGTTGTCTGCCGGACAGAGCGCGTGCCCTCAAATACAATCGCCCGGGAGGATGGCTGGCGCTGTTTCCGCATTCAGGGAGCGCTTGATTTTTCGCTCGTCGGCATTCTCGCCCCGATCGCTTCGCTGCTCGCCGCCTGCCGGATCAGCATTTTCGCCGTTTCTACATACAACACCGACTATCTTCTGGTCAAAAATGAGCAGTTCGACACAGCCACCGCTGCGCTGAAGCAGGCTGGCTATTCCGTTCGGTGAATGCTTCGAACCGGTCTTTTACCACCGCGCAAAACGGCATTCAACGGTGTTCTTGCAAAGTCTCTATTTTTTTGTTATAATAGACGCGAATCTACTGTGTTTTCACAATTTTTTGGAAGAAAAAGGAAGTGTAGTCCCATGAAACTCCGCAAGCTTTCGCGCCTGCTGGCCGCCGGCCTGTCGGCCGCTCTGCTGTTCGCCGCAGGCATCGCTCCGGCCTCGGCCGCTGAAATCCGCGTCACCGTCGACGGCAAGACCGTCGAATTCACCGACGCTGTCCCCTTTGTCGATGAGCATTACCGCACCATGATCCCGCTGCGCGCGGTCGCCGACGCGCTGGGCTGTGAAGTCACCTGGAGCCAGACCATGCGCACCGCCCGCATCTACATGGACGACTGCGTGAGCGAGGGATACGGCGCTTCTTCTGAATACAACGACGGCAAGGCATTCCACTGGCGCGAGGATGCAGCCATCGCGCTTTACCTGCACACCGGCGTCGACCGGATTTTCTACGAAACCACCTACGAGCTGTTCGACGAGGACGCGGATGAGATGATCGAGGCCGACGGCGGTGCGGGCATGTTCGCCATCGACACCCAGCCGGTCGCCAAGGACGGGCGCATCTACCTGCCCATCCGCGCGGTAGCCGAGACCTTTGGCTACACCGTCAACTGGAACAGTGCGACCTCGACCGTCGAGATCGAATCGGGCGGCACCTATATGGCGTCCGTGACCGAGGAGAGCGCGGTTTACATCACCGCCTATCCCGACTGGATCGGCGATATCGCGACCTATCAGTAAGTAAAAATCAGGAGGTTTGCATATGGCACTGTTTGCTCTTGCTCTGCCCTTCATTTGCCTGCTGCTGCATCTGCTCGTCGGGAGTCGAAAGCTCAAGCTGGTGTTCGCTGCCGTGCAGCAGATCAGCGCAGGCATTGCCATGATCCTGTACGTCTATCTCGTGAACGCGAGCGGCGGCGCGGACGACGGGCAGTTCTTCCTTCAAATCGTCCTTCCCGAACTGATCCTCGCGCTGCTCCTTGTCACTGGCGTCTATTTTTTAAACCGATATCGAAGAAATTAAAATTGAAGGCTCCACCTTTTTGGGTGGAGCCTTCTTCATTCAGCATCTCAATTCAATCTCAGGCACGTCACGCCGGAAATGATCGAACGAATTTACTTCTTATATCCGCACTTGGGGCAAACGCCGTTTTCGTTCAGAGCGATGCCGCACAGCGGGCAGCGGTCGATCTGATTCTTGGTCTCAAACTCCTCCGAAGCCGCGTTCACGCCGCTCGTGAAGGTGATCTTCGCGATATTCAGCTTATCCTTCAGCAGGTCATAAACGATCTTGATCATGCCCTCAACGGTCATGGTTTCCTTGGTGACAACGAGACGGCACTCGGGATAGGCGGTCGCGAGCTCGGTCTTGAAGGCGGGGCCCTTCATTTTATTCGAGGGCGCGCCGTTTCTGATGCCCTGCTTCTCGTAAACATCGAGAATCGCGGGCAGCAGCGGATCATCCTCGCGCAGGATCAGCGCGTGGTCAAAATTCTTCAGCACTTCCCAGGCGGTCTTCTGAATTTCGTTGCAGGGGAAAACCATATTGACGCCGGGCTCGATCGTATCTTCCACTTCAATGGTCAGAACGCCCGTATGTCCGTGCAGATACTGGGCTTCACCCTTGAAACCATAAAATCTGTGTGCGTACTGCAGGTCCAATGTTGTAATGCTTCTCATAATCGTACTCCTCCTCTATGATTTACGGATTGTTGACACGCTCCCGTATGCGCGCTTTCTCATGCTTTCACGGTTTTTCCTGACATTCGGCGCAGATACCCTGAAAAACGATATCGTGGCCGGTGAATACAAATCCATGGGTATCCTTGATCGTTTTTTCCAGGCCGGTCATATATTCCATGTCCACATCAAAAACACGGCCACATTTGACACACCGCGCATGATAATGGTCATGGCAAAGATGGTCAAAACGGTCGGCCTCGCCGGGGATTTCCCGCTTTCGGATCTCCCCCGTTTCGCAAAGCCGCTGCAAATTCCGATACACCGTCCCCCTGCTGATATGGGGATGATCCTTTTTAATTTCTTGATATATCTCGTCCGCAGTAGCATGACACTTCAGTTTATTGACAGCTTCCAGAACCAAAGCACATTGAATGGTATTGCGTCTGATCATCAGGCCAACCCCTAAATGTATTTATTTCTTATTAAGATTATATCTCAATAAGGTGTGTGTGTCAAGATAGCGCACGATATTTTTCTATGAAGAATGTTTGCGGTCTTTTCCGCTCCACGCGCAAAAAAAGAGACAGAAACTCAAGGTTCTGCCTCTTTTTGCATTTTCTCCGCTTATTCCATCGTCAGCTCGGCTTCGTCCAGACCCGAGGACAGCACGAGGGAGCGGTCGCCGAAGCGGAGAACGATTTTTTCGATATAGCTTTCGCCCCGGCGGAGGGTCTCCTCATAATAGAGCGCGTTCGTCGGGAAGGTTTTGGTTTCGACGACCTCGGCGGCGGTCAAAGTCTGGCCGACGCAGGGCGCGAACTTCTCGTTCGGGTCGAATGCGCAGGCGCGCTTGAGCGTGCGGGGCAGACGGCTGCGGCTGATGCGCACGGTGCCGCCCGCGACAAACTCAAGCTCCAGCCGGTCGCCAGACGCAAATTCCAGAATGACCGGCTCGTCGGTCATGACCTTCTCCCCCGCCGGCCAGGCGCTCAGCAGGCGGATATCAACCAGCGTTTCATTCAAAAAGCCGAGATTTTGCAAGACCTTGTTCAGATAATCGGGGGACTGCACGATGGGCGCGGTCCAGACCGTCCAGTCGTACACGTCGTTCGGGAACTTGTCCTCCCCCGCCCGGCGGATCAGCTCGATGCCCTGCTCGAGCAGGCTCTTTTCCTCGCTCATCGGCATACCTCGCGCATGACAGCAGCCAGGGCGCGCACCAGACGGGCCGAGTGCTGGGCGGCCGCGCGCTCGAAGGTCGGGTAATCCATCTCGGCCGAGCCGTCGGCCTTATCCGAGATCGCGCGGACGATCAGGAAAGGCAGGCCGTTCGCGGTCGCCGCGTGGGCGATCGCCGCACCCTCCATCTCGCAGCAGCTGCCGCCGAACATCGAAACCAGCCGCTCTTTGACCGCGTCGCTCGAGATAAACTGGTCGCCGCTGACGATGCGGCCCATCTGGGCGTGGATGTCCGGGTTGACCTCCTTGCAGAGCGCGAGGGCGATCTCAGCCATCTGCTTATCCGCCGTGAACTCGGGCTTTTCGGTGCCCGGCACCTGCCCGGGCGCATAGCCGAAGATCTGCACGTCCATGTCGTGATAAACCGCGTCCTCCGAAATGACCAGATCGCCGATGTCCAGACTGTTTTGCAGCGAGCCCGCGATGCCGGTGTTGACCACGTGGGTCACGCCGAAGCGGTCGGCCAGAATCTGGACGCACATGCCCGCATTGACCTTGCCGATGCCGGAGCGCACGACAATGACGTCCGCGCCGTCCAGCTTGCCCGCGTGGAAATCCATACCCGCGACAGTCGTCACGGTCTCCCCTTCGAGCGCCGCGCGCAGCGCCTCAACCTCAAGCTCCATTGCGCCGATGATCGCCAATTTCATATCACAGTTCCCCCTTGATCTTTTTCCATTCGCTGACGGCCAGCTCGTCGCAGCGGTTATTGTATTTGTTTTCGGCGTGGCCCTTCACCCAGTGGAAGGTCACATCGTGAATTTCGAGCAGATTTAAAAGTTTATCCCATAGCTCCGGGTTTTTGGCAGGCGTTTTATCGGCCTTGACCCAGCCGCGCTTCTTCCAGCCGGCTGCCCAGCCCTTGGTGATGCCGTCGATGACGTATTTGGAGTCCGAATAGAGGTCGATCTCGCACGGCTCGCGCAGCAGCTCGAGCGCGGTGATCACGCCGGTCAGCTCCATGCGGTTGTTTGTCGTGTTAGCCTCACCGCCCGAGATCTCCTTTTCAAAGGCGTTGTAGCGCAGGATCGCGCCCCAGCCGCCCGGCCCGGGGTTGCCCGAGCACGCCCCATCGGTGTAAATGGTCACATGTTTCATTGGTTTTCTCCCGATAAAATCAGCCGGGGCGGGCGGATGCCCGGTCCGGCTGATTGATTGCTTTATTCGTCTTCGGATTCGTCGTCCTCGCCGTCGTTCTTGACGGTGCGGGTGATCGAGATGACCTTGACGTCCTCGCCCGTGCGCATGACGATAACACCCTGGCTCGCACGGCCGCAAACGCGGATCTGCTCGCAGGGGGTGCGGATGACGACGCCGTCATTCGTGATGATCATCACATCGTTGTCCGGATCGACGACCGCCATGCCCGCGATCGGGCCGGTCTTTTCGGTCAGGCCGTGCAGGGTCATGCCGCTGCCGCCGCGGTGGTGAACAGAGAATTCATTGACCGGCGTGCGCTTGCCGTAGCCGTTTTCAGTGATGGTCAGCACCTCGGCGTTCTCCCGCGCGCGCGCCGCGCCGATGACGAAGTCGCCCTCGGCCAGCTTGATACCGCGCACGCCAACCGCCGTGCGGCCCATCGCGCGGACGTCACTCTCCGGGAAGGTGATGATCTTGCCGTCGTGCGTGCCGATCATAATGTTCTCGGTGCCGTTCGTCAGGCGCACGTCAACCAGCTCGTCGTCCTCGGCCAGACCGAGCGCGCGCAGGCCGCTCTTGCGGATGTTCTGCAGATCGCTCAGCACGACGCGCTTGATGATGCCCTTGCGGGTGACGAAGACCATGAATTTATCATCGGTGAACTCGGCGATCGGGAACATGGCCGTGATCTTCTCATCCTGATCAATCTCGAGCAGGTTGACGATGTTCGAGCCCTTGGCCGAGCGGCCGCTCTCCGGAATCTGGTAGCCCTTCAGGCGGTAAACCTTGCCCAGATTGGAGAAGAGCAGCACATAATCGTGGGTCGATCCGGTGAAGATGAACTTGACGAAGTCCTCCTCCCGGGTGGTCATGGCGTTCACGCCCCGGCCGCCGCGGTTCTGGGTGCGGTAGGACGAGGTGGGCATGCGCTTGATATAGCCCGCGTGGGTCAGCGTGTAGGCGCAGTTCTCGCGGACGATCAGATCCTCGATGTCGATCTCGTCCTCGACCTCCTGAATCTCGGTCAGACGGTCGTCGCCGAAGCGGTCGCGGATCTCGAGCAGCTCGTCGCGCAGCACGCCGATCAGCTTGGCGTGGTCGGAGAGCAGCTCATTGTAGTAGGCGATCTTCTTTTGCAGCTCGTCGTACTCAGCCTCGAGCTTCTCCTTTTCCAGACCCTGCAGGCGTTTGAGCTGCATGTCCAGAATGGCCTGCGCCTGCACGTCGTCCAGACCAAAGGCCGCCTTCAGATTTTCCTTGGCGTCGTCGTAGCTCTCGCGGATGATGCGGATGACCTCGTCGATGTTCTCCTGCGCGATCAGCAGACCGCGCAGCAGGTGGGCGCGCTCCTCAGCCTTGCGGAGGTCGAAGCGGGTGCGCCGGATCAGGACGTCCTCCTGGAAATGCAGGTACTCGTCGATCATCTGGCGCAGGGTCAGAATGCGGGGCTGGGACTGGTTGTTGACCAGCGCGAGCATGTTGATCGCGAAGGTGGTCTGCAGCTGGGTCTGCGCGAACAGGCGGTTCAGCACGACCTGCGGGTTGGCCTCGCGCTTGAGCTCGATGACGATGCGCATACCGGTGCGGTCGGACTCGTCTCGGATGTCCGAGATGCCCTCGAGACGCTTTTCCTCGACCTGGTCGGCCATGTTCTTGATGAGCATGCGCTTGTTGACCTGATAGGGAATCTCGGTGACGATGATGCGGGTGCGATTGTTGCCGAACTCCTCGAACTCGGTGCGGGCGCGCACAGTTACGCGGCCGCGGCCGGTCGCGTAGGCGGCGCGGATGCCGCTGCGGCCCATGATGATGCCCTTGGTCGGGAAGTCGGGGCCGTGGATGTACTGCATGAGGTCGGCCAGCTCGGACTCCGGGTTGTCGAGCACGCAGACGCAGGCGTCGATGACCTCGCGCAGATTGTGGGGCGGGATGTTGGTCGCCATGCCGACCGCGATGCCCGACGAGCCGTTGACCAGCAGGTTCGGGAAGCGCGAGGGCAGGACGCGGGGCTCCATGCGGCTCTCATCGAAGTTGGGGTCCCAATCGGTGGTCTCCTTGTCGATGTCGCGCAGCATTTCGGCCGCCATCTTGTGCAGCCGGGCCTCGGTGTAACGGTAGGCCGCCGGGGGGTCGCCATCGACCGAGCCGAAGTTGCCGTGGCCGTCGACGAGCATATAGCGCATGGAGAAGTCCTGCGCGAGACGGACAAGGGCGT
>CAMEPU010000069.1 GCA_945932315.1 uncultured Clostridia bacterium | reverse complement strand
ATACGGGAGCCAAGGTTGGCCGCGACGCCGTAGGTACCGATGGCCTTACTGAGTGTCATAACGACCGCGGACAGGATGCTGGGCAGAACCAGCGGCAGAGTGATGGACTTCAGAATCTGCACCTTATTCGCGCCGCAGATCTCGCCCATCTCCTCCAGCTCCGAGTTGATCGAGCGGAGTGCCGAGGATACATGGATGTAAGAGAATGCGTAATAATGAAGGGACATACAAAGGACGATCGCGACCGGGCCGTAAGCCAGCCAGTCCGGGATCGGGATGCCGAGGCCGGCTAGGAAGCCCAGCGAGCCCGAGGTCTTGTTGCGGAATACCGCCAGCCAGGACAGTGCCTTGCACCAGGACGGGATCATGTAGGGGATAACGACCAGCATACCGAGCAGCTTCTTGCCCGGGATATCCGAGCGGACGATCAGCCAGCCCAGAACCGAGCCGAGCGGAACCGAGACCAGAACGGTCAGGATGCCGACGACCAGCGAGTTCTTCAGTGGGATCCACAGGGTGGCTGCCGACAGCTTGCCGACCAGAATGTACTTCCAGTAATACAGGGTAAAATCGCCGGGCTGACCGCCGATACGGCGAACTTCCGCGCTCGCAGTGGTAAAGGTCGAAGCGATCATCTGGAGCAGCGGGATCACGATCAGGCAGAACAGGATGACCAGGCTGACTGCGACGATCATATTGAACGGGTTCTTGATGACACCCAGAATTTGATTTTTCAATCGCGTTTTACTAAACGGATGATGAACTTTCTTCCTTTTCACATTTGTGCTCCTTTCACAATTTGCCATTGCTGGACTTGCCGCGGCAGCACGGATTTCCTACCGCCGCAGTCTATATTTTCGAGTGCACCCCCGCCTTTCCTCGAACACGTTTTCGATATCAGATTTCTATATCATTATAGCGTCATATGGGAATTTAGTCAATTCCCCCTCTTTTCTTTTGACTGTTTTTTGTCTTATTGCACATTATTTTTTTGTATTGTTGGTTAATATTTATACTTTTCCAGAACTTATTGGAACTTATCCCGGGAAATTTACACCATCTCTTTCGTAATTTTCGGAAATGTTTTCATATAATTTTCGAAATTTTTTCATTGCGAGAATTGTGCTGCGCCGCCCGCGAAAAGCGCAAAAAAAGATCCATGACGCGCAGCGTCATGGATCTTCTGTGTTTGAAAGAATCGGGGCTTACTTGGCCATGGAAGCGACTTCGGCAGCGAAGTCGTCGACCTTCTTCTCGATGCCCTCGCCCTTCTCGTAGCGGGTGTACTTGACGAGCTTGATCTCGCCGCCCAGCTCCTTGGCGACAGCCTTGATGTGCTCTTCGACGGAGACCTTGTTCTCCTTGACGAAGGCCTGCTGCAGCAGGCAGTTCTCCTCGTAGTACTTGCCTACGCGGCCCTCTACCATCTTGGCCAGGATCTGCTCCGGCTTCGGCTTGGCAGCGGTCTTGTTCTCCTCGATCGCCTGCGCCATCAGGATCTCGCGCTCCTTGGCCAGGGTCGCAGCGTCAACCTCGGACTTGTCCATGTAGAGCGGACGCATCGCAGCAGCCTGCATGCCGATGTCCTTGCCCAGCTCCTGAACCTTGGCGTCGCCCTTGATGTTGTCGGAAACAGACAGACCGACCAGAACGCCGATGACGCCGCCCATATGGGTGTAAGAAACGTTGACAGTCTCCGCGTCGTAGCGCTCGAAGCGGCGGATCTGGATGTTCTCGCCGATGGTCAGAACCTTCTCCTGCAGAGCGGCCTCAACGGTGATGTCGCCCAGCTTGCAGGCCTTCAGAGCCTCGAGATCAGCGGGAGCGTCCTGCATGACAACGCCGCAGAGATCGGATACAAACTTCTGGAAATCAGCGTTCTTGGCGACGAAGTCGGTCTCAGAGTTAACCTCGATGACAGCGCCTACGCCGCAGTCGGCGCAAACCTTCGCGCATACAACGCCCTCAGCGGCGATGCGGCTTGCCTTCTTGGCAGCCTTGGCCAGGCCCTTCTCGCGCAGAATTTCAATCGCCTTGTCGAAGTCGCCGTCAGCCTCCTGCAGCGCCTTCTTGCAATCCATCATACCAACATTGGTCTGCTCGCGCAGCTTCTTTACGTCAGCAGCAGTAAAAGCCATTTTTATTTCCTCCTGTTTTATCTTTCTTGGAAAATAAACCGTAAAACGGCGGGGATTCACAGAAATGCCCCGCCGTCAAAAGAATTCTAAATTAAGCCTCGGCAGGTGCTTCCTCAGCGGCAACCTCGAGCTGCTCGCCCTGCTTGCCCTCCAGAACGGCGTTCGCCATGGTCTGGGAGATCAGCTTGATGGCGCGGATCGCGTCGTCATTGCCGGGGATGACATAATCGACCTCATCGGGATCGCAGTTGGTATCGACGATCGCTACGACCGGGATACCCAGCTTGCGGGCCTCGGCGATCGCGTTCTTCTCCTTGCGGGGATCAACAACGAACATAGCGCCGGGGAGCTTCTTCATCTCCTTGACACCGCCCAGGTACTTCTCGAGCTTCTGGATCTCGAGCTGGAGCTTGATAACTTCCTTCTTGGGCAGCAGATCGAAGGTGCCGTCTTCCTGCATCTTCTTGATCTGGTTCAGGCGGGTGATACGGGTGCGCATGGTCTTGAAGTTGGTCAGCATGCCGCCCAGCCAACGAGCGTTGACATAGAACTGGCCGCAGCGCTCAGCCTCCTCGCGGATGGCGTCCTGCGCCTGCTTCTTGGTGCCGACGAACAGGATGGAATCGCCGTTTGCAGCGACGTCGCGAACGAAGAAGTAAGCCTCCTCCAGCTTCTTAACGGTCTTCTGCAGGTCGATGATATAGATGCCATTGCGCTCGGTGAAGATGTAGGTCGCCATCTTCGGGTTCCAGCGGCGGGTCTGATGGCCGAAGTGTACGCCGGCCTCCAGCAGCTGCTTCATAGAAATTACTGCCATTTTTGTTTCCTCCTTGGTTTTTTCCTCCA
Source organism: uncultured Clostridia bacterium (assembly GCA_945932315.1). GTDB lineage: Bacteria > Bacillota > Clostridia > Oscillospirales > Butyricicoccaceae > Butyricicoccus. Next base: position 6,441 of record CAMEPU010000069.1, on the reverse strand, counting down.
TCCCATTTCATCTGCTTGCGGCAATCCGTTTGGGATCACCGCGCCGCCAGCATCCTGGGATGTGTGTATTCGTGCTCTGATAGTATAACACAGCGCCCGCTTTCTGTCAAAGATTTTTTCCACTTTTTCTTCTTTTTTTCAGTGTTTTTTTGACTCTTTGTGCTTTCCGTCCACCCGCTCCGGCTCGACGCGGACGAGGATGATATCCTCGCCGATCCGCTCGATGCAGTCCCAGGGGATGCAGAGTTCCTCGCCCCGGCCGAACATGCCGAGCAGGCCGCCCGCCGGAGGCAGCAGCAGCGCGGTGATCCGCCCCGAGAAAAGGTCGATTTTCACATCGTTGACAAAGCCGAGGCGCCCGCCGTCGCACAGGTTGATGACCTCGCGGCAGCGCAGCTCGCTGATCGTTGTACAGTCCATGCGCTTCACTCCTTCAGAATTTTTTCAAAAAACCGACCGCTGCTGACGCCCGCAGGGCGGTTGTACCGGCGCATCAGATAGAGGCACTCGGGGTCGCGCGTCACCGTGTTCATCCCCTCGGCGCAGCTCAGCGTGCAAAAAAAGCCCAGCTCGCGCAAGATGGTCTCGCTCTCCTCGGAATACGCGCCGAAGGGATAGGTATAGCAGGTCGGCGTGGGCACCCCGGCCTCGATGAGCAGCTTCTGCGCCCGCTCGGTGTCCTCGGTCAGCAGGGTGCGGTAGTCGTCCTTGCCTTCTCCGCTCCGCCGCAGGCAGCCCCGCCGGGGCTGGAGCGTGTGCAGGTCATAGGAATGGTTCTGGATCTCAAACACGCCGCTCTCGCTCATCTCGCGCAGGCGCTCGGCCGACAGGTACGACCAATAGGCGTTCTCCTGCCCGTTCTCGGTGTACCGCTCGGTCTCGATGCCGATGACCGAGATAACCGCCCGCATCCCGCGCTCCTCGAGCAGCGGCGCTGCGTACAGGTAGTTGTTGAAGTGCCCATCGTCGAAGGTGATCATGACCGGCTTCTCGGGCAGGTTGGCTTCCCCTTCGACGTAGGCTACCAGATCGGCGACCGTGACCGTCTCGTAGCCGCGCTCGGCGAGATAATCGAGATCGCGCGCAAGCACCTCAGGCGGGAGCACATAATCGCCCGATTTGGCAGGGTCTTTCAAAATGGAATGGTACATGATGATGGGCAGTGAAACGCGCTCCCCGGCCAGCACAGGCGCGGCCGCCCGCCCGACGCGCAGATCGAGCACAAGCGCCGCCGCGCACAGCAGCGCGCAGAGCGCGGTCTTTCTCCACTTTTTCATTCGCTCCCCTCCCCGCACAGCAGAAAATGCCGGGCGCGCACATACTCGTCCCCCTCCCGCACGACCTCGGACGGGTGGTCGCGCAGCAGCCGTGTGATCGCGTACAGGTCGACCCAGATCTCATTGTTTGATTCCTTCTGGGATTCATCAAACACCAGCTCCAGCCCGTAATGCAGATGGGGCGTTTCGATGCCGTTGACATTCTCGTTGTGCGAATAGCCGGTGCGCCCCAGATAACCGATCACGTCCCCCGCGATGACCCGGCTGCCCTCGGTCAGCCCGGCCGCAAAGGGATGATCCTTGCGCAGATGGGCGTAGTACCAGTAGCGCTTGCGGTCGTCCGACCGGATGCCGACCCGCCAGCCGCCGTACTGGTTCCAACCCATGACCTCGACCGTGCCGCTCTCGACCGCGACGACCGGGCTGCCCAGACTGCCCATCAGGTCGTGCCCCATGTGGGTGCGGGCGAAGCCGTAGGAGCGCGAGACGCCGAAATCATCGAAGTCGTTGTACCAGTAGCCGGCCGCGAGCGGCGAGAACACACGCAGGCCGTAAGTGTACTCCCACTCCCCCTCTCCGGTTTCCACCAGGTTGTTCCCGAGAAAACCGCCGAGCACGGCGCTGTAGACCTCGCGGAAATAGTCATAGTACTTGATCTCCTCAAGCGCCTCTCCGGCGGTCAGTTTTTCGAGCACAGCGGTCAGATCCTTTTCCTTATAACGCGACCATTCCCCGCCGTATTTGGCGGCCAGCCAGGCCAGCGCGTCCACCCAGTCGACCGCGCCCTCGCTCCCGATATCGGCGTTCATGGCGGTGCGCAGCGCTTTATAAGGCACATTGAACTCGGCATAGCGGATAAACCCCTTGTCCTCCTCGGCCTCCGCCCGAAAGGACGCGCCCAAAAAGCCGAGCAGCACGCCGATGAGCAGCATGGCGAGCGCCCGTTTCAACACTCCTTGCAATCAAAATCCCTCCCGCGGTCAAGCTACTAAAAGCTATGCCGGGGAGGGATCGGTTATGCGTCAGTCCTTCGGGTCAAGGCCCAAACGGAAGAGCTCCATCATCGTGTGGGTCAGGTCGTGCGCGCCCGGGGTGGCCGGAACGTTCTCACGCTCCATCCAGACGGCTTCCTTGAGCTCGTGACGGTCCATCGTGATGGTATCGTCGCCGTCGACGTCGGCCCAGAAGCCGATCATGAGGTTGCTCGAAAAGCCCCAAGGCTGATTGCCGTGATAGCGGATGTTCTTGATGCGCAGGCCGACTTCTTCCATCGCCTCGCGGCGGACGGTGTCCTCCACCGTCTCGCCCACCTCGATGAAGCCCGCGATCAGCGCATAGCGCGGAGTCTCGCGGTCGGCGTATTTGGTGAGCACGATGCGGTCGCCGTTGCGGATGGCCACGACGATGGCCGGGAACACGGTCGGGAAGGCCAGCGCACCGCAGGAGGTACACTTCATGGCGCGTTCCTTAGGATCGTGCGCGGTCGGCGCGCCGCAGCAGCCGCAGAACCGGTGGCTGCGGTACCAGCGGTAAAGATGGAGGGCGGTCGCACCCGCGAGGGGCATGTACGGATCAGCCATGCGGCGGCAGGCGTCGACCGGCGCCTGATCCAGCCCCTCGCGCACGGTATCCGTGACCTCCCAGAGCAGGTAGAACGCGACGTCGTCGATCCGGAACAGATAGACGAGCTGGTCGTCGGTCACGCCGAGCGCGCGCAGCTCGGCGACGGTCGGATAGCGGTCTCCGCGGAGCAATACGCCGCGTCCTTCGAACACGCAGACCAGATCGCCGTCGCGGGGCGCGGCGTCAGGCATATATTCGGGATGGTACTGATGGGGAGCGATTTCCTGCAGCATTTAAAATGCACCTGTCTTTCTTTCATAATATCCCGGAAAAGGGCGCGCAGCGGAAAACCGCGGCGCGCCCATATAATTCGGAAGTTCTGGGATCAGAGACCAACCTTGTAGGTCTCGATCGCCTGCTTTACATTCTCCTTCTTGGAGTTCTTGCCGTACTGGTCGACCTTCATGCGGCTCTTGGGCTCATGCACCAGACTGGCCGCGCCGCCGACGCAGCCGCCCGAGCAGACCATGCCCTCGATGAAGTTCTTGTCCAGCTTGCCGAGCTTGGCCTTGAGCAGCGCGACCTTGCAGGCATCGATGCCGTCGCAGACCTCGGGCTTGACCTCAAAGTCAAGGCCCTTCTCCTTGACAACCTGATTGACCGCCTCGGTCAGACCGCCGCTGCGGGCGAATACGCGGCCGAAGTAGGAAGCGTCATTCATCGGGCTCTCGTCAAGCTGATCCATCTCGATGCCCTTGGCGTCGATCATCGCCTGCAGTTCCTCAAAGGTCAGGCAGGAATCGATCCAAAGGTCGACGGTGTTCTTGCGAACCTCGGCCTTTTTCGCGGTGCAGGGGCCGATGAAAATGGTGCGGACGGGCTCCTCCGAGTAGATCTTGACGTAGCGGCCGATCTCCGCCATCGGAGAAAGGTTGTGGGAGATGTTCTGCGCCATTTCAGGCACGTGCTTCTGGATGTAGGAAACGAAGGCCGGGCAGCAGGAGGAGGTCAGGAAGCCCTTCTCGGCCAGCTCTGCGGCCTCCTTGTCGGCGACCATATCGGCGCCGATCGCGGCCTCGACGACGTAGTCAAAACCGAGTTCCCGGATCGCGGTTGCGACCTGGCCGAGAGACGCACCCTCAAACTGGGCCGCGATGGCCGGCGCGACGATCGCGCAGGTCTTGTAGTTCTCGCCGCGGTTCTTGATGATGTTGATGACCTCGACCATGTAGGACTTATCCATGACCGCGCCGAAGGGGCAGGCGTACGAGCAGGCGCCGCAGTTGATGCACTTCTCGGGATCGATCTCGGCCTTCTTGCGGTCGTTCATATGGATTGCGCCCACCTTGCAGGAGCGCTCACAGGGGCGGATATGCTCGGTGATGGCGCCGTAGGGGCAGACCTTGGCACAGCGGCCGCACTCGATGCAGACGTCGAGATCGATCTCGGCACGGCCGTTCTTGTTCTTGTGGATCGCCTGCTTGGGGCAGGCCTTGATGCAGCGCTGGGAGATACAGCCGCGGCAGGACTCGGAGACGCGGTAACGGTCGACCGGGCACTCGTCGCAGGCGATGTCGATGACCTCGATGACGTTCGGGTTGCGGCGGTCGCCGCCCATCGCCAGTCGGACGCGCTCCTGTACGACCGCGCGCTCCTTGTAGACGCAGCAGCGCATGGTCGGCTTGGGGCCGGGCGCGATGACCTTGGGGATCTCATAATAGGACTCCATCAGGTGCCCCTCGTAGGCGCGCTGCGCGACCTCCTTGAGAACGCGGTACTTCAGAAGTTGTACGTCGGTGTCAAATGTACGCATAAGCTATTCCTTTCCAAAAAACTTCCAATCTTTCTTTTCTTTCCTTCTAAACAGCGGAGCTTTACTCCGTGCGGTACTGCGCCGCGCCGTCGCGGTACAGATTGCCGCCCGCGCAGTCCATCGCGACGATCGCCGAGAAGTTTTCGACCGTCAGCCGCTTGACCGACTCACAGCCCAGATCGTCGTAGGCGACGACCTCAAGGCCCTTGATCGATTCAGCCTTGACCGCGCCCGCGCCGCCGATCGCGACCATATAGACCGCGCCGTTGCGGGCCATCGCGTCCGCGACCGCCTGACTGCGCACGCCCTTGCCGATCATGCAGGTCAGTCCGTTGTCCATCAGCCGGGGCGAGTAGGGATCCATACGGCCCGAGGTGGTCGGGCCGACCGAGCCGATGACCTGGCCGGGCTTGGCCGGGGTCGGGCCCGCGTAATAAATGGCCGCGCCGTCGAGCGCGAAGGGCAGTTCCGCGCCCTCATCCATCGCGGCGACAATGCGTTTATGGGCAGCGTCGCGCGCAGTGTACAGCGTGCCGGTCAGGCTGACCGTATCGCCCGCCCGGAGGCGGGGCGCCATCTCTTTTAAATCTTCCGTACGTAAATCATAATGTGCCATCGGGGTTCTCCTTCTATCATCAGGACTTGCCGCGCAGGATCCGCAGCACTTCGGACAGGGTCGCGCGAATGTCATTTTCAGTATCTTTCCGCACGCTCTTCGGCGAAGAAGGCGCCTGCGCGCGGGGTTTTCCGGATTGGGCCGCCGCAGGGGCAGGCTTCTCTTTGATCTCCGGCTGGGGTTCGGGCCTGGGTTCGGGCTTGGGTTCCGGTGTATGGATCGGCTCGACTGCCGGCTCGGGCGCGGGCGCTTCCACCGGCTCGGCACGCAGGGTCTCCGTGGGCTCCTCGGCCGTGGCTTCGGGTGCCGTCCCGCCGGGCACTTCGTCCCGATGTCCGGGCATGGTCTCCCGCATGCGGCGCACCTGATCGTCCAGCGTGCGCATGATCTCATCGACGCTGTGCTCGGCTTTCTGGGTGCGGTCGGCCGCCTGCCGGGTGGCGTCCCGGCTGTCCGACGCCGCTGCGGTCAGACAGTCGAGCAGACGGACGAGCATCTCGTCGGCCTCGGCATAAAGTTCGGCGACGTGCGCCTCAGCCGCCGCCTCGGTGCTGGCTGCCCGGCTGCGCGCCTCGATCTCGATCTCGGCATAGGCCGCGCGCTCCCGCTCCATGCGGGCACACGCGTCGAGCGCCTCCCGCTTTTCCCGTTGGAGCGTTTCGATCTGCTCCTCGAGCTCGTCGAGGTTCGTCTGCATCGAACCCATCTGCTGCTCACACATCATCGCGCTCTGCTGCGCCTCGGCTTCCCTTCCGCGCAGGTCGTCGTTTTCCTCCTGCGCCCGTTCGAGCTGGTCGCGCAGCTCATCCATTTCCTCCAACTGGGCGTTGAGCTGATCGAGCGCCGCGCGGAGCGCCGCGCAATCAGCCTTGAGGCCTTCGGTTTCTTCGCGCGCGGCGTCCAGCTGCTGCTGCAGCCCGCTGCGCTCCCTGGCAGTCTCTTCGATATAAGCAAGCACATCATCCTTGCGGAAACCGCCGATTACCGCTCCGCGAAAGCCCATTCCGCACGCTCCATTCCGTCCCAGGGACCTGATATTTTTTAATACACGCATTTTGCCAAATACATTATATCAGACCATTCCCCAAAACACAACCAAAATTCACCTGTTTCGCAGCTGTAGGTTGTACAATGATGTGTGACAGTAAGAAAAAAAGATAGCGAATAGAGTA
>CAMEPU010000068.1 GCA_945932315.1 uncultured Clostridia bacterium | reverse complement strand
TCCAGACCTCACCGGTCGGACCGCGGCCATAGCTCGGCGGGTCCATGATGATGCCGTCGTACTTGCGTCCGCGGCGGATCTCACGCTCGACGAATTTTTTGCAGTCGTCGACGATCCAGCGGATCGGGCGGTCGGCCAGCCCGGAGCTGGCCGCATTCTCGCGCGCCCACTGGGTCATGCCCTTGGAGGCGTCCACATGGCAGACGCTCGCGCCCGCAGCCGCGGCGGCCAGCGTCGCGCCGCCCGTGTAGGCGAACAGGTTGAGCACGCTGATCGGGCGACCCGCGCCCCGGATGGACGACATGATGAAGTCCCAGTTGGCCGCCTGCTCGGGGAAAAGGCCGGTGTGCTTGAAGCTCATCGGCTTTAAGTTGAAGGTGAGTTCTTTATAGGAAATGGTCCACTGGGCGGGGAGCTTGCGGATCTCCCACTTGCCGCCGCCCGAGTTCGAGCGGTGGTAGACCGCGTTCGCGCGGTTCCAGACCCGGTCCTCCTCGGCACGCGGCCAGATGGCCTGCGGGTCGGGGCGCACGAGGATCTGGTCGCCCCAGCGCTCCAGTTTTTCGCCGCCGCCGCAGTCAAGGACGGTATAGTCGCTCCAGTCGTTTGCAATCCACATCGTTCGGATTTCCTCCACAGCACAGTAACAATAACAGAAACATATAGGATAACGATTCTATTCTATCATCCTTCCCCGTCCGGCGCAATGTAAAAAGTGCACGGAAGTATGCTGTTTTCATAAAAATAAATCAGAAAGAACTTGCTTTTGTGCGCCGGAGTATGGAGGACGGACAGGGGGGAGGGACCGGAAGGGAGCGGCAGGCCCCCGCTTCCGGGATTCCATCATGGGATTTGCAGCTTTCAAAGTCTGCAAATCCTGATTTTTTGCTGAAAACATTTCCATAATAAGAAAGAACCGCCATTTCGGGACGGTTCTTTCTTAAGTGGGGAAAGGAAAGAGAAAGGGGTGCGCTCAGACCGCGATACCGCGGGGAGGCACCGGAGAGGAAAAGACGATCTGGGTTTCGGTCTTGCCGAAATGCTGCAGGCGGCCGATGAAGCTGTCGAGCTCCTGGGTCGAGGGATAGCTGACCTTGATGAGCATGGAATAAGGGCCGGTGATGCAGTTGCACTCGATGACGTTGGGGCAGGAGCGGATAAAGGGAATGAAGCGTTCCTTCTCGGACGGCGTCATGTCCAGATTGATGTAGGCCAGGATGTGGTGTCCGAGCTGCACGGGGTCGAGGTCGAGCGAATAACCCCGGATGATTCCCGACCGCTCCATGCGCTCGATGCGCGCCGAGACGGCGGGGGCGGACAGGTTGACCTCCTGCGAGATGTGCTTGATGGGTGCGCGGGAATTCTGCTGCAGAATATGCAGAATTTTCTGATCAATGGTGTCCATGGCGGAGGCCTCCGTTTCGTTTTTCAAATGGTTTGGGGCAAAAAAACAGGAGTTCACCCAGACGGGTGAACTCCTTTGTTCAGTTCTATTATAGGACAGGGAGGTCGGCTTGTCAATCGAAAGATGCGGGGAAGAAAAAGTTTGTAAAAACTGAACGAGCACCTTTTTTATGAAAGCGTCCGTTTTGACAGATCAGTGACCTGTGTTTTTCTTCCGGCTCTTTCCGCCCTTGGCAGCCTTGGGTTTGGCCCAGCCCTTTTTGCGGGCGGGCGGCGCTTTGCGCTCGGGCTTCTTCTCGGGCGCCTTGCGGGGCGCACCCGGACGGGCGTCCGGCCCCGGGCGGAGCAGGCACTCCCTGCCGTAGCCGATCAGGTCCTCGCGGCCCGCTTTTCGCAGGGCGGCCAGCACGATCGGGCGCTTGTCCGGGCGGCGCCACTGGAGCAGGGCGCGCTGCATGGCCTTGTCCTCGGGCGTTTTGGCGACGTAAACCGGCTTCATCGTGCGCGGGTCAAGCCCCGTGTAATACATCGCGGTCGAGAGCGTGCCTGGGGTCGGATAAAAGTCCTGCACCTGTTCGGGCATGTAGCCGATCTCGTTGAGATACTGGGCGAGCAGGATGGCGTCGTCCAGCGTCGCGCCCGGGTGCGAGCTCATGAGATAGGGCACGAGGTACTGCTTCTTGCCGAGCCGCTGGTTGATCCGCTCGTAGCGCTCCTTGAAGCGGCGGTAGACGTCAAACGAGGGCTTACCCATATAATAGAGGACATTGTCGCTCATATGCTCGGGCGCGACCTTGAGCTGACCCGAGATGTGGTGCCGGACGAGCTCGAGGAAAAATTCGTCGTTGTCATCGGCCATCATGTAGTCATAGCGCAGGCCGGAGCGCACGAACACCTTTTTGACGCCCGGGATGGCGCGCAGGCGGCGCAGCAGGGCGAGGTAGTCGCGGTGGTCGGCGCGCAGCGCCTTGCACGCGGTCGGGAACAGGCAGCGCTTGTCCCGGCACAGGCCGTGCTCGGCCTGCTTGGCGCAGCCCGGGAAGCGGAAGTTGGCTGTCGGCCCGCCCACGTCGTGGATGTAACCCTTGAAATCGGGCTCGGCGGCGATCTGCTCGGCCTCGCGGACGACCGAATCGTGGGAGCGCGCCTGAATGAAGCGCCCCTGATGGAAGGCGAGCGCGCAGAAGTTGCACGCGCCCATGCAGCCGCGGTTGTGGATAATCGAGAAGCGCACCTCCTGAATGGCGGGCACGCCGCCCGCCGCCTCGTAGGAGGGGTGATAGGTGCGCATATAGGGCAGGCCGTAGACCGCGTCCATTTCGGCGGTGGTCAGGGGCAGCGCGGGCGGATTCTGGACGAGCACCCGCCTGCCGTGGCGCTGGAGCAGGGCGCGGCCGTGCGCGTGGTCGGCCTCGTCGTACTGCTGCATGACCGAGCGCGCGTAGGCCGCCTTGTCGGCCAGCACCTCCTCGTAGGAGGGGCATTCTACCGATTCAAACGGGATCTCGTCGCCCGGGTGGGTGAAATAAGCCATGCCGCGGATGTTCCGCACGGCGTCCGCGCCCGATTTGCCCGCCTTGAGGGCGTTCGCCAGCTCGACGACCGCGTGTTCGCTCATGCCGAACATCAGGCCGTCCGCGCCCGAGGACGAGAGCACCGAGGGCATGATCTGGTCGCTCCAGTAGTCGTAGTGGGCGAAGCGGCGCAGGCTGGCCTCGATGCCGCCGATGTAGACCGGGGTGTCGGGGAAGGCGCGGCGGGCCAGCATGGAATAGACGGTGACCGCCCGGTCGGGGCGCTTGCCGCCCACTCCGCCCGGGGTGTAGGCGTCGTCGTGGCGGCGCTTTTTGGCCGCCGTGTAGTGGGCGACCATCGAGTCGATGTTGCCCGCGTTGATGAGCACGGCATAGCGCGGGCGGCCCATCGCTTCAAAATCGGCGGTCGAGGTGAAGTCGGGCTGGGACAGGATGGCGACCCGGAAGCCCGCATGCTCGAGCACGCGCGAGATGATCGCCGTGCCAAAGGAGGGGTGGTCAATGTAGGCGTCGCCCGTGACGAGCAGGAAGTCGCAGTAGTACCAGCCGCGCGCCTCCATGTCGGCGCGGGAGATCGGCAGAAAATCGGACATGCAAAGTCTCCTTTTTCAGAAAATCGCGTAAAAAGATAGGGCGCGTGCAGCGCCCCGGATAGGTCAGAAAATGTTATAAAACAGGAATTCCAGAAGGCCGAACAGCAGCGGGATCAAAAAATTGACGGCGACGAAAATGCCGATAACGATTTTGATGATGCGGACGGCCGGGGTGGGCTGCGCCTTTTTCCCGGCGCTTTGCGGCGCACGGCGGGCGGGCGCGGCGGAAGAACCTGAGCCGCGCTGCCGGTCGGGCTGGCGGCGGAGCGTTTCGCTCGAGTCCTTGGGATGGGCGCAGGTGGTCGTGTCGCAGTCCTTGAAAGCCTCGTCGTGGCGGGCGCGGCGGAGACGGTGCGCCGCACGGGCAAGGGCGTTGTTCGGCAGCTCGCACATGGGACAGTATTTGTCGTCATCCATGTAGTTGCAGCCGCAGCCGGGACATTTCATAAGCGTTCCATCCTTTCTGTCTGGGGATCAGCCGGTCAGCAGGTCGTAGATCGCGCGGGCGACGCCGTGCTCGGCGTTTGTCGCGGTGATCTTCTTGGCGATCGCCTTGACCTCATCGGCGGCGTTGCCCATCGCGACCGGCATGCCGACCGCTTCGAGCATTTCGATGTCGTTCGGGCTGTCACCGATGGCGATGGTGTGGGCGAGGTCGGTGCCATAAGCGGCCGCGACCTTCTCAAGCGCCCGGGCCTTGTTGACGGTGGGCGCCATGATCTCGACGTTGTCGCTGCCCGAGCTGGTGACGCGCAGGTTTTCAGCGGTGAGCAGGCAATTGCGGACATAATCGAGCATGCCGGGCGTGGTCGAGCGGCAGAAGATTTTATCCACCGCGACCTTATGCTGCGCGATGTATTCGGCGCACGACGGCAGGACTTCCTTGCTCACGAGAAAGCCCTCGTTCGATTTGGTGCGCGAGAAATCGAGGTCGCAGTAGGGGGTGAGCAGCAGGCGCTCGCCCACGTAGATCATGGCGCTGAGGCCGATTCGCTCGACTGCGGCGGCCGCCCGCACCGCGCTCTCCCAGCAGATCGAGGTGCGCTCGATGCAGGTCCGCGTGGACAGGCGGGAGATGCACGCGCCGCCCGCGGTGACCATCAGGTCGTCGGTATCCATGTCGGCGGCAAACTCGGCCGCTTCGCCGCAGATGCGGCCGGTCGAGACGACCACGCGGCAGCCCCGGCTGCGCGCAAAAACAACGGCCTCACGGGTTTCAGGCGCGATCACGTTGCCGGGAGCCAGAGCGGTGCCGTCGAGGTCGAGTGCGATTAACTTGTACTGATTCACGGTTCTTTCCTCTGTTTGATTTTTATTCAATCTAAGCATAGTATAAAACCGCGAAAAATGCAAGCGGGAACTCATGGGAGAGCCGGAACGAAAAAAGTGCGCTGCAAAAGCGGCTGCAGCGCACTCAGTATGATTAGATTTCTTCCCGGCGGAGCTTCATCTCCTGCCAGTCCTCCTTGGAGATCAGCAGGCGGCGGGGCTTTGAACCCTCGAACGGGCCGATGATGCCGCGCTCCTCCATCTGGTCGATGATGCGGGCGGCGCGGGAGTAGCCCAGCTTGAGGTGGCGCTGGAGCATCGAGGTCGAGGCCTGTCCCGAGCGGACGACCACGTCGATCGCGTCGAAGAGCATCTCGTCCTCGTCGTTCGCGGGGTCTCCGCCCGACGAGCCGGTGTTCTTCTCGCCGCTCGCGGCCTTTTCAGCCTGCCGCTCGATGTGCTCGAGGATCTCCTCGCTGTACTCGGCCTGCGCGTTCTGCTTGATGTGGTTGATGACCGCTTCGATCTCCTCGTTCGAGATGAAGCAGCCCTGCACGCGGCGGGGCTTGCCCTCGCCCAGCGGGGCGTAGAGCATGTCGCCCTTGCCGATCAGCTTTTCGGCGCCCGTCTGGTCGAGGATGATGCGGCTCTCGATCTGGCTCGCGACCGCGAACGCGATGCGCGAGGGGATGTTGGCCTTCATGATGCCGGTGATGACGTCGGCCGAGGGACGCTGGGTGGCGACGATCAGATGCATGCCGGCGGCGCGCGCCTTCTGCGCGATGCGGCAGATCGAGGTCTCGACCTCCTTGGCCGCGACCATCATCAGGTCGGCCAGCTCGTCGATGACGATGACCACCTGCGGGAGCACCTGGAACTGCTCGGGCACGCCGCCCTCGGTCTGCTCGGCCTCGGCGCGCTTTTTGCGCATGAGGTCGTTATAGCCCGAGAGGTTGCGCACCTGGTTGTCCGCGAAGAGCATGTAGCGGCGCTCCATCTCGCCGACCGCCCAGTTGAGCGCGCCCGCGGCCTTGCGCGGGTCGGTGACGACCGGGATGAGCAGGTGGGGGATGCCGTTGTAGTTGCCGAGCTCGACCATCTTGGGGTCGATCATGATGAGGCGGACTTCCTCAGGCGTCGATTTGTAGAGCAGGGAGATCAGCATCGAGTTGACGCAGACCGACTTACCGGAGCCGGTCGTGCCCGCGATGAGCAGGTGGGGCATCTTGCCGATGTCGCCGACCACGGGCGCGCCCGTGATGTCCTTGCCGACCGCGAAGGCGACGCGGGAGGTGGCGCGGGCGAATTCATTGGAGCCGAGCACCTCGCGGATGGGCACCATGTTGACGATCTTGTTGGGCACTTCGATGCCGATGGCGACCTTGTCCGGAATGGGGGCGATGCGCACCGAGACCGCACCCAGCGAGAGCGCGATATCGTCGGCCAGCGCGGTGATCCGGCTGAACTTGATGCCGCGCGAGATAGTCAGCTCAAAGCGGGTGACCGAGGGGCCGCGCACGATGCCGATGATCTTGGCCGAGACGCCGAAGGATTCGAGCGTGTCGATCAGGCGGGAGCTGTTTTCGGACAGCTCGGCCTGCACGTCGCCCTTGGCCGCGCCCTTGCTCTGGGAGAGCAGATAGAGGGGTGGGTAGGAATAGGCCGGGACGGGCGCCTGCTGGCTCCTGTCCATCGCGGCGGACATTTTGGCCTGCTCGGCCTCGGACAGGCCCTTGGATTTCTTTTTAGAGGAAGGGGCGGGCTCGTCCTCCTCCCACGGAGGGGTGTCGGCCGGTTCGTCGTCCGCCGGGGCGGGCGCGTCGGGCACGGCGCGCAGGGGGGCGTAAGCGGGTTCTCCGTCCTCAGCCGGCGGGTCGAAGGCCGCGATATCCGCCGTCGTGCTGCGGCGGTCGGACGGGGGCGTGAAGCCGGGCTCTCCGGCTGCGCGGCGGGCGTCCCGCTGGTTGATGAGCTTCAGAATATCGCCGAAGGGGTCCTCCTCGGGCACGATCGGGGGCTCGTCCTCGACCGCGGTGCGCGCCTCCTCCACCGAGTGGATCGCGGAGAGATAGGCGTCCGGGGGGATGGGCCGCTCGCGCACGGGCGCGGGCTCCTCTTCGGGGCGGGAGACGATGGGCGTCTCGTCGATGGGCAGGTCAAAGGCGGCGAACCGGCCCGATTCCTTGGGCGCTTCGGCCGCGGGCGCGGGAGCCGGGCCGTCGTCGATGGGCAGGTCGAACGCCTGGATATCGCGCGCCCGAGCGGCCTGCTTTTCGGCCTTCTTCTGGCGGTGGTCGGCGGCGACCTCGTGGATGTTGGGCAGGGCGCGGGGCTGCTCGTAGCGCGCGCGCTCCTCCTCGTCCTCATATTCGTACTCGGGCGCGCGGAGGGCGTCCCACAGGGCGGCCGGGGTGATGCGGAGAGCGGCCATCACGTCGCCGAACAGGGCGATCAGCAGCAGCAGGAACGCGCCCACCGGGGAGACCGTCCATTCGAGGATGCAGTACAGGCCGCCTGCGAGCAGGCCGCCCGCCTTGAGGGCGGTGCCGTCCTTCAGAAGCTGACCGAAGGTGAGCACAGCGGCCGGGTACTCCTTGGCGCAGAACGCGCCGTGGAGCAGCGCGCCGACGATGAGGGGCAGGAGCACGAGCGCGGCGCCCTGCAGGCGCACCGGCCCCTTCTGCCGCACAAACAGCAGGAAGGACAGGGCGAGCAGGCAGAAGGGCATCAGGAAGAAGCCCCAGCCCAGCATGCCCGCGGTCAGCTTGCGCAGGACGGCGAGCAGGAAGCCGTCGTCCTTGAACAGGCCGACCAGCGTGATGACGCCGAGAACACACCAGATGGCGCCCCAGGCCGGACGGGGCAGACCGAACGGCTCATTCTGCGTCGGCGCGGCCACTTTGGCGCGCGAAGCCGGCTTTTTCGCCGTTTTCGATTTGGCGGACGACCGGGTGGAAGATTTCGCGGTCGATGTCGATTTGGATGTGGTTTTCTTTTTCGTTTCGGCCAAAGGGGTTCACCTCAATTAATGGATCAGGGAAACGATGATCGTGACGACGCCGAGCGCGGCGCAGTAGATCGAGAAGGGCTTGAAGTTGCCGCGGCGGGAGACCAGCCGGACCAGACGGATGGCCAGAATGCCGGACAGGGAGGCGACCGCCATGCCGATGATGTAGCAATAGACGGGAACCGGATTGGGCGTGGTGGCGGTTAGGGCGTCGCCGACCTCAAGGATGTTCGCGCCGAGGACGACGGGCAGGCTCATGATGAAGGCGAAGCGCAGGGCGAAGTCGCGGGTGAAGCCGCGCGTCAGGCCGCCCACCATGGTTGCGCCCGAACGGGACACGCCGGGCAGCAGGGCGACGCACTGGAACAGGCCGACGATCAGACCGTCGAGCGGAGAGACCTTCTCCATGTCCTTGTGCCCCGCGGGCAGGCGGTCGGAGAGGAAGAGCAGAGCGGCCGTCAGCAGCAGGAAGCAGCCGACCGCAGTCGTCGACGAAAAGACCTCTTCGAGCTTGCTCTTGAAGAAGATCATCACAAACATGGGCAGGATCGAGAAGATCAGCGCGACGATAAACCGGCGGTAGGGGCGGCGGTGGATTTTGAAGCCGTCCCGGCACATGCCGATGAATTCGGTGATCAGTTCCACAATGTCCTTCCAGAACGCGATGACCACCGAGATCAGGGTGCCGAAGTGGAGCAGGACGAAGAAGAGCATGTAGTCGGCCTCCACGTCGCCCCCGAAGAGCGCGGCGGCCAGCGTCAGGTGGCCGGACGAGGAGACGGGCAGAAATTCGGTCAGACCCTGCACCAGACCGAGCAGAATGGCAAGCCAGAGAGACATATCAAAACCTCCTGAAAGTCAAAAGTTGTCATACACATTCATTATAACACAGCCGGATAAAGCATGACAACAAAATATCGGGCACTTGTCGAAAGAAAACGAACGATTGTTCGCGCACGTGAGGAAACAAAAAAGGCATATGCGGCGCATATGCCTTTTGGGTGCAGGGGGATCAGCCGAGCAGCTCGTCCGCCAGGGCTTCCATCTTAGCGACGTCGGCCTCGGTATAGCGGCCGCGCATGGAAACGACGGTGTCGCAGACCGTGACGTCCTTCATGGACTCGAGGGCGGCGCGCATGGTCTTGGCGGCGGCGGGCGCCCAGCAGCCGTTCTCCATCAGGGCGACCTTGCGGTTCTGATAGGCCTTATGGCCGAGGTGGTGCAGGAAATCGGCCATCGGGAACATGACGCCGCCGTCGTAGGTGGACGCCGCGAGCACGATCTTGCCGTACTTGAACGCGTCCTCGACGCACTCGGCCATGTCGGCGCGGCAGAGGTCGGCGACCGAAACCTTGACCGCGCCCTTGGCGCGCAGGATCTCGGCCAGCTTCTCGGCGGCGGCCTTGGTGTGGCCGTGGATGGAGGCGTGGGCGATGAAGACGCCCTCGGCCTCAACCGCATAGCTGCTCCAGGTGTTGTACAGGTTCAGGTAGTAGCCCAGATTTTCGGAGAGCACGGGGCCGTGCAGCGGGCAGATGACCGCGATGTCGAGCTTAGCGGCCTTCTTGAGCAGCGCCTGTACGGGAGCGCCGTACTTGCCGACGATGTTGAAGTAGTAGCGGCGGGCCTCGCACGCCCAGTCCTCCTCGGCGTCGAGCGCGCCGAACTTGCCGAACGCATCCGCGCTGAACAGGATCTTGTCGGCCTTGTCATAGCTGACCATGCACTCGGGCCAGTGCACCA
>CAMEPU010000067.1 GCA_945932315.1 uncultured Clostridia bacterium | reverse complement strand
CCCATGGACCTGATGTTCCAGTCGATCGCCGGCTCCCAGAAGGGCAACGAGGCCTTCGGCTTCACCGCCGATATGCTGACGGAAGGCCGTGCCACTATGCTGTCCCGCGGCACCAGCACCGGCCCCAACGTCATGTACTTCGAGACCGGCCAAGGCTCCGAGCTGTCCTCCGACGCCCACAATGGCTGGGACCAGGTTACCATGGAGGCCCGCTGCTATGGCTTCGCCAAGCGCTACAACCCCTTCCTGGTCAACACCGTAGTTGGTTTCATCGGCCCCGAGTATCTGTACGATTCCAAGCAGGTTATCCGTGCAGGTCTGGAGGACCACTTCATGGGCAAGCTGACCGGCATCCCGATGGGCTGCGACGCATGCTATACCAACCACATGAAGGCCGACCAGAACGATATCGAGAACCTGGCTACCCTGCTGGTTGCGGCTGGCTGCAACTACATCATGGGCGTTCCGCAGGGCGACGACTGCATGCTGATGTACCAGTGCACTGGTTTCCACGAAGCAGCAGCGCTGCGTGAAGTCTTCGGCCTCCGTCCGATCGCTGAGTTCGACGCATGGCTGGAGAAGATGGGCTTCTCTGAGAACGGCAAGCTGACGCCCAAGGCTGGCGACGCTTCCGTCTTCATGGCAAAGTAAGAGGAGGTGCAGACTGAATGGATCAGAAGGATCTGAAGGCGATCATCGAGCAGGTACTCGCTGAGATGAACATTTCGGGCGCAGAGGCAGCAGCAGCCGCTCCGGCGGTAGCAGCAGCTGTAGCTTGCCCCGGCGTTGAGGATGGCTGCATCCCCGACGTAACCGAAGTTGATATCCGTACCCAGTATCTGGTAAAGAACCCCGAGCACGGCGAAGAGTATGCCGAGCTGAAGGCGAACGCTCCCTGCCGTCTGGGCATTGGCAAGGCTGGCGCACGTTATAAGACCGACCCGCAGCTGCAGTTCCGCGCAGCGCATTCTGCGGCACAGGACGCAGTATTCAACGATGTCGACCATGACTTCATCGAGAAGGATCTTGGCCTGTTCATCGTACAGACCCAGTGCGACAGCAAGGACACTTATCTGACCCGCCCCGACCTCGGCCGTAAGCTGAGCCCCGAGGCAGTCGCCACCCTGAAGGAAAAGTGCAAGAAGTCCCCGACCGTTCAGATCTATGTTGCTGACGGCCTGTCCGGCGCTTCTGTTGCGGCGAACATCCCCGACCTGCTGCCCGCGATTCTGCAGGGCCTGCAGGGCTACAAGATCGACACCGGCACTCCGTTCTTCGTAAAGTACGGCCGTGTTGGCGTTATGGATGAGATTTCCGAGCTGCTGGATGCAGACGTAACCTGCACCCTGATTGGCGAGCGTCCCGGTCTGATCACCGCCGAGTCCATGTCCGCGTACATCGCTTACAAGGCGACCGTCGGCATGCCCGAGGCGCGCAGAACCGTAGTCTCCAACATCCATAAGAACGGTACTATTCCGTCCGAGGCTGGCGCGCATATCGCTGAAATCATCAAGATCATGCTGGAGAAGAAGGCCAGCGGTACTGATCTGAAACTGTAATAGGGAGGATAAGAATCATGAAAAGAGATCCCGTAAGAGCGAGTGTACTGGCGTCCAAGATCATCCCCAACGTTTCCCCCGATCTGGCCAAGGAGCTGAATCTGGCTCCCGATCAGAAGTCCCTGGCTCTGCTGACCACCGATTGCGATGATGTTGGTTACACCGCGATCGACGAGGCGACCAAGAAGGCTGACGTCAAGGTCGTTTATGCGAAGTCTTTCTACGGCGGCGCTGCAAATGCGAACACCAAGCTCGCCGGCGAGTTCATCGGCATCCTGGCCGGCCCCAACCCGGCTGAGGTCAAGGCTGGCCTGCAGGCTGCTGTTGACATGGTAGAGAATGGCGCTTACTTCATCTCTGCCAACGAGGACGACACCATCGTTTACTACGCACAGTGCATTTCCCGCACCGGTTCGTACCTGTCCGAGGGCGCTGGCATTGCCGAGGGCGAAGCTCTGGCTTACCTGATTGCTCCCCCGCTGGAGGCTGTTTACGGTGTCGATGCTGCGCTGAAGGCAGCCGATGTCAAGATGTGCGTTCTGTACGCACCTCCGTCCGAGACCAACTTCGGCGGCGCGCTGCTGACCGGCAGCCAGTCCGCTTGCAAGTCGGCATGTGAGGCATTTGCTTCTGCAGTCGAGTTCGTAGCCGATCAGCCGCGAGTAGAGTAAGTCTCTCAATCAACCGCGTGGAGGCGAAAACCTCCCGCAGTGGAACGGAGGAATGACATTTGAATGCTCTGGGTATGATCGAAACCAAGGGTCTCGTTGGTTCGATTGAAGCGGCGGACGCCATGCTGAAGGCAGCCAATGTCGTCCTCGCCAGCAAGACGCACGTCGGCGGCGGTCTTGTGACCGTCATGGTGCGCGGTGACGTCGGCGCGGTCAAGGCCGCGGTTGACGCCGGCGCATCGGCAGCTGAGCGGGTGGGCGAGCTGGTATCGGTACACGTGATTCCGCGCCCGGCGGAGGATGTGGAGTACATCCTGGATCCCCTGATCCCGCCGACGCCCGATCCCGAACCCGACCTTCCGGCTGAACCGGCGGCGGAGCCTGAGGCTCCGGCAGCCGAACCGGAAGAGCCGTCTGACCCCGCGCCGGCGGAGGAACCGGCGCAGGCGTCTTCTGAAGAAGAAAACGCAGATCCTGAGGAGGAAGCGGAGACAACCGAGGCCGAACTGGAGGCCCTCGACGAGGAGACTATGCGCAAAATGACTGTCGCAAAGCTCCGCGCCGCAGCGCGTGCCCTTGGTACGACCGGCATGTCCCCGCGCGAGATCCGCTTCGCAAAGAAGGAGGAGCTCATCGCGCGTATCCTCGAGAAACAGGAGGAGTAATCTATGCAGCTTTATGATAAGGATCTACTCTCCATGCAGGAAGTCCGCGAGCTTGTCGGCGCCGCCAAGAAGGCGCAGCAGGAGCTGGCGCAGAAGTCCCAGGAAGAAGTAGACCGCATTGTTCGCTCGATCGCAAACGCGGGCGTACGCAACGCGCGCCGTCTGGCCCAGATGGCACATGAGGATACCGGCTTCGGCATCGTCGAAGATAAGGTGATCAAGAATGTGTTCGCCAGCCGCGGCGTATATGAGTACATCAAGGATATGAAGACCATCGGCGAGCTCGGCCGTGATGAGGAGAAGAAGCTCCGCATCATCGCGGTTCCGGTTGGCGTTATCGCCGGTCTGATCCCGTCCACCAACCCGACCTCGACCGCCCTCTTCAAGGCGGAGATCGCGATCAAGGCGGGTAACGCCATCGTATTCTCCCCCCATCCGAGCGCGCTGCGCTGCATCTCGGAGACCGTCAAGGTCATCCGTCAGGCGATCGCAGAGGCCGGTGGCCCGGAGGACCTGGTATCCTGCATCACCATTCCGACCATGCAGGCGACCGATAACCTGATGAAGCACAAGGATGTCGCGATGATCTTGGCGACCGGCGGCAGCGCGATGGTTCGCGCCGCATATTCGTCCGGTACCCCGGCGATCGGCGTAGGCCCCGGCAACGGCCCGGCTTACATCGAGCGCACCGCCGATATCCCGCTGGCTGTCAAGCGCATTCTGGATTCCAAGACGTTTGACAACGGCACCATCTGCGCTTCCGAGCAGTCGGTTATCTGTGACGCCGACATGCGTCCGGCCATTCAGGCTGAGATGGAGAAGCAGGGCGCGTACTTCCTCAATCCGGAAGAGCGCTCCAAGCTCGGCAAGTTCATTCTCCGTGCGAACGGCACCATGAACCCCGAGATCGTCGGCCGCAGCGTACAGACCATCGCCAAGCTGGCCGGTCTGGATGTTCCGGAGTCCGCCCGTGTTCTGGTTGCGGATGAGGACGGCGTCGGCCGCGGACATCCGTACTCCAACGAGAAGCTGGGCCCCATCCTGGCGTTCTACACCGGCACCGATTACAAGGATGTATGCGACATCTGCTGCACCATCCTGCAGTATGAGGGCAAGGGCCACACCTTCTCGATGCACACCAAGGACGACAAGATCGTCGACTACTTTGCAACGCGCATTCCCGCTTCCCGCTTTATGGTCAACACCCCGTCCGCTCTCGGCGGCATCGGCGGTTCGACCGGCCTGATGCCCTCGCTTACCCTGGGCTGCGGCGCGATCGGCGGCAGTGCAACCAGCGAGAACGTCGGCCCGATGAACCTGCTCGACAAGCGTTATATCGCTTACGGCATCCGCGAGATCGAGGAGATCCGCGCTTCCGTACCGGCCTGCACCGATGGTGTCTGCACCTCGGGCGAGCTGGATATGAGCCCGGCGTCGGTTGACGCGATCGTTCAGAAGATCATCGAGCGTCTGCGCGAGATCGACTGATATTTCTTCAAATTCTAGGAGGAATTTATTATGGCAGTTATGCAAGCTTTAGGTATGATCGAGACCAAGGGTCTCGTTGCTTCCATCGAGGCGGCCGATGCAATGGTAAAGGCTGCTAACGTAACCCTGATCGGCAAGGTTCATGTTGGCGGCGGCCTGGTAACCGTAATGGTTCGCGGCGACGTCGGCGCAGTAAAGGCTTCCGTTGACGCGGGCGCAGCTGCGGCTGAGCGCGTTGGCGAACTGATTTCCGTACACGTCATCCCGAGACCGCACAATGAGGTCGAGCTCATTCTCCCGAGTCTGGAAATCAAGGAGTAATTTGAGCAGATCCATTTTGCGATCTTAGGGGGTGAATTGTTTGAAGGTAATCACGGAAGCGATCCTCCGGCTGGAGCTGCGGGACACCGAGCCCGAAGTGTACTACATTCCGGAGGGCAAGATCCTCTCGCCCGCGGCGAGAGAGTATCTGCAGCAGCGTAAAATCAAGATTTCCAAAGACAAGCCGCCCGCTGTCGCTGAAACAGAAGCTCCCCAGGACGATCAAACGGCTGAGGCATCTGCGAAACCGCAGATGCCCGCCGGCACTAAGTTTATCGACGAGGCCACCGGCGCTTTCTTCACCGAAAAGCCCGAGCATATGACCCATCTCTTCGGCAATGTTCTGGTACCCAAGAACGATGCCCGCATCCTGTTCCGCGGCAAGCTGGACAGCCTGCAGGCGCAGATCGTTCTGACCCAGGCGATCATTGCGGAGGAAGAGGGCAACATCAAGCTCATCGACGACCTCGGCGATATCCTTGGCGTACTGCGCGAAATGATGCGCTGTGACGTTTTGGGCGAACCCTTCAAGAACGAACGCATCATCGGTCTCAATCATGACGAGCTGCGCGAGCGCTCGCATGACCCGATGAAGTTCTTCAATATCCAGCAGATGATGCTGCCCGACTACAAGATGGGCAAGCATTATGCGATGCTGAACCAGCTGCGCACCCAGGTCCGCGAGACCGAGGTTGCTGCGAATATGGCGTTCCTGGACGGCCGTAAGTGCACCCGTCCGGACATCGTCGAAGAGCTCAACCGCCTGTCGAGCGCACTGCACATCATGATGTGCATGTACCTCGGCGGCGTGTATAAGTAAAGGGGGAACAGGCCATGGATGCTATGGAAAAGGTTGTCCAGTCTGTACTGGATGCGATCCCCCGCGCCGGATTGGTCGAGGTTGAGGTTTCTGCCCGCCACGTCCATTTGACGGATGAGCACATCGAGGTTCTGTTCGGCAAGGGCGCAACGCTGACGCCCAAGCGTCCGCTTTCCCAGCCCGGGCAGTTCCTGTCCGAGGAGCGTGTCACTCTGATCGGCCCCAAGGGCCGCAAGGAGCGCACCGCTGTTCTGGGCCCGGCCCGTTCGGCTACGCAGATTGAGCTGTCCAAGAGCGACTGTGTGGAGCTTGGCGTTCAGGCGCCGGTTCGCATGTCGGGCGATGTCAAGGGTTCCGCACCGATCACGATCGTCGGTCCCTGCGGCACGCTCGAGGTTTCGGAGGGCGCGATCATCGCGAAAGAGCACGTTCATCTGACTCCCGATGTTGCGGAGGTCATGGGCGTGGTCGATCAGCAGCATGTGGACGTCGAGGTATTTACCTCCCGCCCGGTCATCTTCCGGGACGTCATCGTCCGCGTCAGCAAGGCTTCCAGCTGCCGGATGCACATCGACTTCGATGAGGCGAATGCGGCGCTGGTCAGCGGTTTTACGCTGGGCAAAATCATCAAATAAGTTTTTTATCTCAGAGCAAAGGATGACAGATAGATATGATGGATCTGAATCGCGTCAACGCGTACATGGAACGAGTTTCCCGATCAGAGCACGAGACCTTTAAGCCGGTGGGCAGCAAGCTCAAGGTCGGTCTCGACCTGGGCACCGCTTACATCGTGCTGGTCGTGCTCGATGAGGAAAACAACCCGATCGCCTGTGAAAAACAGGCGGCGAACGTGCTCAAGGACGGCGTTGTCGTCGATTATCCCGGTTCACTGCGCATCGTGCGCGAGCTCAAGCACAAGCTGGAGGACCGGCTTGGCGTCGAGCTTGTCAACTGCGCGATCGCGATGCCGGCCGGCACCGAGTCGAGTGTGCGCACCCATCAGTATGTTGCGGAGGGCGCTGGCTTCGAGGTCACCAATATCCTCGACGAGCCCACTGCGGCAAACTCCATCTATCAGATCGAGGACGGCGTCGTCGTCGATATCGGCGGCGGCACGACCGGTCTTGCCATCCTGAAAGGCGGGCAGGTCGTACAGATCGAGGACGAACCGACCGGCGGCACGCATGTGACGCTGGTGCTCGCGGGCAATTATCACATTCCGTTTGCGGAGGCTGAGCAGATCAAGCAGGACTATTCCCGTCATCGCGAGATTCTGCCGGTTGTTAAAGCCGTCATCGAGAAGATGGCGACGATTGTCAAGCGCTATGTGAATCCGGAGGAAGTGGATACGATCTACCTCTGCGGCGGCACCTGCTGCCTGACAGGGATCGAAGGCATCTTCGAGAAGGAGACCGGCATCCGCACCATCAAGCCCGCCGACCCGTTCCTGGTAACGCCCGCCGGCATTGCAATGAATTGCAAGATCTGATTGATCCCTCAATTTAAGATCACGGAAAGGAGGGGAGAGAATGGATTTCAACATGTTGGTAGACGAGATCGTCGCCCGGGTCAATGCGAAAATCGAGGCCTGTGACTGCGCGGCTGAGCCGTGCGCTTGCGACGGGAAGCCCGGCCTGCTGATTTTAACGCAGGAGCACGGCACTGTCTGCCATGAGAAGCTGGAAAGCGCAAGGCTGCAGGAGTATTACCGCACCGAGTGCGCGCTCATGAAGGATTATCAGTGTGACATGGCCGATTACGAGGCGGTCATCCTGTTTGACCTGTCGATCGACGCGCTGACGCGGCTGGCCGGCGGCGTCTGCTCCACACCGTTTACGGCGCTGGCGCAGAAGGCGATCCTGCTCGGCAAGAAGATTTTCGTGCCGCAGGAGGCCGTCGAGCTCTTCAGCTATGCGGAAACCGTTCCGTCCGCCTACTATCAGATGCTGCTTGACAAGCTCGAGCTCCTGAAGCAATCGGGTATCGTCGTTTGTCCGGCAGACAGCCTGGAGGATGCGATCCTCACGGGCGAAGTCAAGGCTGCATGCGCACCGGCCGCTCCCAAGCAGGAGGCGGCACCCGTTGCCGGCCGTGAGGAGACGATCTCCAAGCGCGTCGTCACCGAGCGCGATCTCGCCGCGGTTTATGACCGTGACGTCACCGTGGTGCATGTCGGCAAGAAGGCGATCGTCACCGATCTGGCCCGTGAATACGCGGCTGGCCGTGGCGTATCGATTCTGAAGGATTCGTAAAGCGGGGGCCCGCCTCCGGCGGGCCGGACGCTATCCTAACCAAAGCAGGTGGAAATATGAGAGTTGCGAAAGTAATCGGCACGATCTGGTCGACGCGAAAGGATGAGAAGCTCAGCGGATATAAGCTGCTGATTGTTCAGCCGCTCAATATTCTGGACGACACCCTCGATAAAGTGCCGATCGTGGCGGCCGATATCATTGGAGCCGGCGTCGGTGAGACGGTCATCGTAGTCGGCGGCAGCTCGGCACGCAGCGCGGCGGAGAACATGTCCGTTCCGGTCGACGCAACGGTTGTCGGCATCGTGGACGACATGGAAGTCAATCCCGATGTGCTGCATTAAGGTGGTGAAAGCAGTATGAATTTGATCGAAGCGGTTAAGGCCGCGGGTATCGTCGGCGCGGGCGGCGCGGGTTTCCCGACCCACGTAAAGCTCAATGCAAAAGCCGAATGGTTTATCGTCAACGCGGCTGAATGCGAGCCGCTGATCGAGACCGATAAGTACCTGTGCCGCACCTATGCGGATCGTATTATTGTTGCTGCAACGGCGGTGGCCGCGCATCTGGGCGCGAAGCATACCGTCATTGCGCTCAAGAGAAAGTACGAGCCCGAGATCCAGGCTCTTCAGGCTGCGATCGACAAGGCAGGCGCAGAGATCAAGCTTTTCCCAATGGAAACCTTCTATCCTGCGGGCGATGAGCAGACCATGGTGCAGCTCGTCACCGGTAAGACCGTGCCAGAGCGCGGCCTGCCGCTTGACGTAGGCGCGGTGGTCGATAATGTCGGCACCCTGCTCAACATTTACGGCGCACTGACTGAGGGCGCGGGCGTATCGTCCAAGTTCCTGTCGGTCACCGGCGAGGTGCGCGAGCCGATTGTGCTGCATGTGCCGATCGGCACCAAGATCACCGAGTGCATTGAGGCGGCTGCACCCAAGATCAGCGATTACGCGGTCATTCTGGGCGGCCCCATGATGGGCAAGGTGGTTGTGGACCGTGACGCGATCAAGGCAGCGGTTGTCACCAAGACAACCGGCAATCTGCTTGTGCTGCCGCGCGATCAT
The DNA here is from genome assembly GCA_945932315.1 of uncultured Clostridia bacterium. Lineage (GTDB taxonomy): Bacteria > Bacillota > Clostridia > Oscillospirales > Butyricicoccaceae > Butyricicoccus. The sequence goes on along the minus strand of CAMEPU010000067.1, from coordinate 871 downwards.
TATCTGATCGCACGGTCGCAGAGAAAGATCGAGCGCATCGCGGCGCAGGCGCGTGCATCGTGCATTCAGTGCCGCATGTGTACCGACCTTTGCCCGCGCTATCTGATCGGTCATTCGATCCGTCCCAACCTCGTGATGCGCAACCTGTACCGGGAGCAGTTCATTGAGGACAACGACGAATATCTCAAGGCGTTCGGCGATGCGGCGAATTGCTGCTCGTGCGGCGTATGCGAGATGTTCGCCTGCCCGATGGGATTGTCTCCCCGCAAGGTCAACGAGCATATCAAGGTGCGGCTCCGCGAGCGCGGCATTCAGGTTCCCCGGAACATGGAGTGCACGGCGCGCGGCGACATTAATCTTCATCGCATCCCGACCGGCCGTCTTGTGACCCGGCTGGGACTCGCGGAATACTATGGCCTGCACGCGCATGAATGCCGTGAGCTGGAACCCGAATCGGTATTTGTACCGTTCTCCCAGCACATCGGCAAGCCGGCCGTGCCGGTCAAAGCCGTCGGTGATTCGGTCGAAGCGGGCGAGCTGCTCGCGGCCGCAGCCGAGGGAGGCCTTTCGGCCAATATCCACGCCAGCATTACCGGCGTGATCACTGAGATTACTCCGGCAGGAGCGGCCATCGCTCGCCGGAAGGAGGGATAAATAGTGGCACTTGCAATCGGCATGATCGAGTTATCCAGCATTGCCCGCGGCATTGACACTTGTGACTATATGGTAAAGGCCGCACAGGTCGATTTGCTCCGCGCGTCCACTGTTTGCCCGGGCAAGTACATTATCATCGTTTCAGGCGATACGGGCGACGTCCGCGCGTCAATGAACGAGGGCCGCAAGCGCGGTGCAGAGTTTATTGTCGACGAGC
>CAMEPU010000066.1 GCA_945932315.1 uncultured Clostridia bacterium | reverse complement strand
AGGTGTAAAACGAGATGCCGACGGGCAGCACGACGTCGAGCGCGGGCGCGCGAAAGCTCAGGCCGGCGAGACCGAACAGGCCGTTGACGTTGGCCGCGAAAAAGCCGTAGTATTTGAAGAAAAGCAGGATGGCCAGATTGCTGACGAAGGACGCGGCGACCCAGAGCTTTTTGCGCCGCGTGCGCACCCGCTCGTCCGGGATGGCCCCGGCGCGGGCGATCAGCAGGCCGCTCAGCCAGGTGATGACGGTGGACAGCGCGATGAGCACGGCGTAGCGCGGGTTCCACGACATGTAAAAATAGTAGCTGGCGACGAGCAGCCAGACCCAGCGCACCCGGCGGGGCAGGACGAAGTACAGCAGGGTGACGACCGGGAAAAAGATCAGAAAGTCGATCGAATTGAAGATCATGGCTTATTTCCAGGTCTCCCAGACCTCGGGGCAGAAACCGACGGTGGCCTGTTTGCCGTTGCGGACGACCGGAGTGCGCATGGCGGCGGGATCGTCGAGCAGGCGCTCGACCTTCTGCTCGTCATAGGCAAGGTAGGCGAGGTCACGGCCGCCCTTGGGGTCGATCAGCGCGTCCAGCCCGACCGCGCGGCGCACCGACTCGAACTCTCCGTTCGACATGGCGATCCTGCCGAGGTCGATCTTCTGGAACTTGATGCCCCGCTCCTTGAACCAGCGCTCGGCCTTTTTGGTGTCGAAGCACTTGCCCTTTCCGAAAATCTGGATATTCATGGGATTTCTCCTTTAAAAACGTGATTCATACGCGGCTATTATAGCATAGCGGAGCGCAAAAAGCAAAACCCTGCGCGGATTTGAAGCAAAAAGAAGCCAGCCCGGCGGGCTGGCTTTCGTCATTGATATTCGGAGATTCGAAGCTCAAAATCACGGTCTGTTTTGTCCGTGATATCCAAAACAAAGACCAGTTCCTTCGTTTTGACGAGCGATTTGATCTCTTTTGCATTGGTATAATACCATGTGCTGTCCCCTTCAAACGACACCTTGATACGTGCAACTGTGTTCTGCAATTCATCAAAGGTCAGCTCCAGCTCCCCATATGCCATATGCGGGATGTCCGAGACATGCAGCTTTTGATACGCGCCGTCGTCGAGCGACAATTCGATCCGGTCGATCGTCCTGCCGGTGGCGTTGAAGATGCGCACCTTCTGCTCGGCCGGATCGACCGGCTTGCGGTCGTCCTCCGGGGACTTCTTCAGGTCAAAATCCTCCAGTCTGCCTTTGATCACACTGCCGGCCGACTCAATTTCCGCATAGAAGTTACACTCGAACAAGCGCGTTTTCCGCACCTGCAGTTCGCCGTAATGCGCGACCTTTCCGCAGGTACCCTTGAAATACAGGGTCGAGCCCTTGAGTTCCCCGGCGTTCCATTCGTCGAAGAAGATCACATCGCCATCTTCAAAATTTCTGTGATCGACATAGAAATCGCTGGGCTGATATTGCCCGTGCTCCTCGAAGTAATCGGCGGGCTCACCGAACGAATACCCGTAATTCTTCCCGTCGAGATCGGCCCCATTGATCACATAGAAGCGGTCAAAATCGGTGTCCGTCTCGTTGCCGAGATAGAAGCCCTCGGGCAGGCCGCTGCTTCCGGTGTTTCCGCCGGTCTTGTCGTCCTCATCGTCCGGTTTCCGGTCGGAACCCGTCCATTTATAATCCTCGTCATCGGTCAGCTCGTAGTTTTCATCCTCGATCAGCCACAGGTAAAGCGCTTCCTCGTCCCCAAGCTCCAGAGCGTGCCAGACGTATTCCTCGTCGTCCGCGTCCACGCCGATCAGGTCATACTCGCCCGGGATGATGGTCAGATCAAAATCCCGCACCGTGCCCGGGTTCTGCACCTTGCTGAGCAGGTTGCCCAGATCGCCCTCCGCGCCCACGGGCACCAGGCGGAGCTCGGTCAGCTTCACCCCGTCCATCTCATTGTAGACGGTCAGATTGAGGAACACCGGTTCTTCCCCGGGTTCCGACGGCAGGATGATGACCGGCGGGGCCGCCTCATCCCGGTACCACGTGATGCCGATGCGGTCGCGGTCGGACGCGCTCCACTCGACCACGATGCCGGGGTCGAGCAGTTCGATGGCGCGCAGGTGCACATAGGTGCGGTTGTTCGCCGCGTAGGACGCGATCGCGAGCGGCCGGCTGGCGCCGTCGACCTGCGCGTACGACGTGCCGATCTGATGGGTCATGGTCGTGCCGTGATACGTCATGGTGATGATTTTCGTGGCCGCGTCATAGTCCACCGTGCCGCCCATGGACTCCACGACCGCGCGCAGCGGCAGCATGGTGTAGCCCTTGCCGTCCACGGTGTGCACCTGGGGCATGATGGCGGCGTCCGGGTCGATCGCGGCGGGCGCGCCGTTGACCGACATGGTGTTCGAGCCGAGCCGCATCTCGATCGAACCGCCTGCAGCCAGTGCGGACGGAGCCAATACGGCCAGCAGGGCGCACGCGAAAAGCAGCGTGCAGAAGCGTTGCAGATGTTTCATGGACAGGCCTCCTTTTGGAATGGGGGAGCAGTTCATCTTATTATAGCATGCTGCATGTTAAAAGCAAAGCACAGCGGGAGAAAAAGAAGCCAGCCCAGTGGGCTGGCTTCCTGTGTAGATGCGGTGATTTGCGGATCAGTCGAGGTACTTGTCTTCGTCGTAGTAAACCGTCAGGCTGCCGCCGGACTTCAGGCGGAGAACAACGAACTTGTCGATCTTGTCGCCGTCGATCTCAATGTAATCCTCGAACTCATCCTTGTCGTCCGAGCTGGAGGGGACGTCCAGATCGGCGGTGATGTAGATGTACATATCCTCGATGTCGTCTACGTCGATATCCTCGATCTCGAGAACTTCGTCGTCGTCAAAGCTCTTGAAGGAAACCTTGGACAGGTCGTCCTTGGCCTTGGACTTAGAGCTGCCGATGCCGACATACAGCTTGGTGACGTCATAGCCGGTGGTGTTGAGCAGATACAGAGCGGTATCGGCCGAGCTGTCATCGGCGTCCCAGTTGTACTCGTAGTCGTCCTTGGAGGCAGAGCCGCCCAGAATGATGCAGACGTTGTCCTTGTTGGACTTGCTGAAGGACATCTTGCCGGCGTAGTCGCCGTTCGTCGCGTCGGAATCGACGTAGTAGTAGATGGTCTCGTCCTCGACGTCCTTGGAGTAGCTGTCGTAATCATCAGCCTGATCCCAATCCTTGTTCTTCAGGCCCTTGATGACGCGGTCACCCGCGGTGTCGTAGTTCGAGCTGGTCAGTGCGGTCTTGGTGGAAACGTAGATGCTGACCTTGTCGCCGGTCTTGTTGTAGAACAGCAGGCCGGTTTCGGTGCTGGTTTCCTCGTCGTCCTCGGTGTAGTCGTAGTCGATGTCGACATCGAGCTCCTTGCCGTCCGAGGTGGTGTCGATGGTCAGGTATACGTTGTAATCAAACTTGCTGGACTTGCCAACGGTAATCGTGCCGTAGATGGTCTGATCCTTATTGTCCTTATCGGTGTACTCACCCATGAAGTACAGGTCGGCGCTGGCCAGTTCATCGGCATCCCATTCGTCGATCAGGACTTCATCGCCGTCGTCGAAGTTCTTGACCTTCTCCCAATAATCATCGGCTTCATATTTGTCGCCGTCGATCTTGGTATTGGTAAATACTTCCTTGGCGGTCAGCTTCTCAACCTCATCCTCGTCGTAATCGTCATAGAGATCCTCGGCGTTGATGACATAGAAGTAATCGAAGTCGATGTCGGAATCGTTGTACAGGTACAGGCCTTCCTCATAGGTGGTATCGCCCGGCTCTACATTGTACTTGACGGACAGGCTGGAGCCATAGGTGAAGACGATGGAATCCTTGAGGCTGGAAGAAACGGAAACGTTCTTGCCGTTGCCCGAAGTGGCGATGCGGAAGTAAACGGTCTGGTTGCGCAGGTCAGACGGGCCGTAGCCGGTGATCTCGATGTAATCGCCCGACTTGAGCGAGCCGGTCAGCAGGTTGGTGGACCAGTCGCCGTTGGAACCGACCTTCATCTGCAGGGTCGAGATCTTGGAGCCGGTCTTGTTGATGAAGTAAACGCCCGAGGACGAAGCGGTGGAGCCGTAGGTGAAGGTGCCGTCGCCGCGGAGGTTGACGCTCACATAGCTCGAACCCAGGTTGACATTGCTATAGGGGCGCGAACTGCCATTCGCGAAGGTGACTACAATGTTGAAATAGGGAGCGGAAGAGGAGTAGGGCAGCGCAAAGCTGGTGTAGCTGCCGCTGTACAGCATGCCCGAGTAAACCTTGGTCGCATTGGCCGCGGTGGAGGTGGTGGAGTACACCTCAATGCCGGTGATCGCAGCTCCGGTGCTGTTCATCAGGGTGACCTGAGCGGTCTTATCGCCCACCAGGGTGGAATCCAGGGTCAGGGTGAAGAGCGAACCCGAGGTCAGGGTCAGGACAGCCGAGCTCTGCACGTTCGTGAAGTCCAGGTTCTCCCAAGTGAAGGTGTTGTTGTTGATGTCGGTGCCGCGCAGGTCGTACTTGCCGGGTGCGATCGACATGGTCAGGGTGCGGGACGCGCCGCCGATCAGGGTGGTGCTCAGCAGGTTGCCCGAGAAGTTCTGGGTGCCCGCGGGCGCCAGCTTCAGCGAGGTGAACTGCAGGTAGCTGGTCGAGGTCGCGTTCTTAATGGTCAGGTTGACCATCTTGGTGGACGAAGAGGTCTGCTGCGGATAGGTGATGGTAACGGTGTTCGGAGAGGACGCGTTCCAGTCGACCTTGACGCTCGAGCTCAGCAGCTCGATCGCGCGCAGATGCACATAAGTACGGTTGTTCTCGGCGTAGGACGCGATGGTCATGGTCTTGGATGCGCCGTTGACGGTCGCGGTCTTGGTGCCGATGGTGTGGGTCAGGGTGTTGCCCGCGTAGGTCATGGTGATGACCTTGGTAGTCGCGTTATAAGAAACCGTGCCGCCCATGGCCTCGACTACCGCGCGCAGAGGCAGCATGGTGTAGCCCGCGCCGTTGATCTTCTTGACCTGGGGCTTGATCGAAGTATCCGAGTCGATCTGCTTCGACGTGCCGTTCACGGTCATGGTATTGGAGTTCAGATTCATTACAATTGTGCCGTTCGCCGCTGACGCCACGGGCGCGAGCGCAAACAGCATGCACAATGCGAGGAGCAATGCGCAAAAGCGTTTCATACGTTTCATTAAGATATACCTCCTCTTTCTTACGTACTGGTTTTATTCTATCATAATTGACGAATCCTAGCAATTGTTTGTTCCCCCAATTTGTGAACAAATTGAAAACGACCGATAAATTTTTCTTAACGCTTGCCGCACAAACATTTGCCGAACTGGCAGAATTTGTTCCAAAAGTGGTGTTTTCCCTCGATTTTTGTCCGAATTTTGCAGGAATTTGTATTGGGATTCCGGTTTTACGCATGCCCGCACGCGTCCAGCCGTCCACGTCCCCGTTTGTAATCATGCTGTCATTGCGCGCGCCGCCGCTTCGTGCTATAATAGCCGCGAATGACATGCTCAAAAAGAGAATCTTTTCTGTCTTTTTCATCCCGAACATCCCCGAAAGGAAGGGTTTGATGCAAGTTTTGGAAAATCTGACCGGTCTTTTGCAGGCCGGGCTGGACGCGCTCGCCGGGCTGCTGGGCGGCCTGCCCGGGCTGGGCGAGGCCTACACCACAGGCGTGCGCTACGTGCTGCCCGTGCTCGCCCTGCTCATCCTGCTGACCGCCATCCGCTCGCTGCTCGGCGTGCGCCACACGGCCGAGATCTGGGCCTACCTCAATCTGGAGGACGGCCGCCGCATCCCGCTGACCCACTGGGAGAACATTGTGGGCAGGCAGTCGACGGCCGACGTCGTGCTCGACCATCCGACCGTCTCCCGCACCCACGCCGCGCTGATCCGTTCGGACCGGGGCGACTGGACGGTCTACGATCTGGGCTCCAAGTCGGGCACCGCGGTCGACGGCGCGCCCGTCGCCGAATCCGCGCCCGTCGCGCTCGGCCAGACGCTGTCCTTCGCGGGCGTCCGCGCCCGCCTGCAGGCCATCTCGCCCGAGGAGGCCGCCACCCAGCGCAAGCTGCGCGCCCGGGAGGACCGCCCGATCCCGCCCTGGGGTCTGCTCGTCCTGATGACCTTCTTTCAGGTGCTCACCTGCCTGCAGCTCATTGTGGCCGAGGGGGGCGCCGTCCCGGTCAGCCTGCCCCTCTCCTTCCTCGCGCTGACCGCCCTCATGTGGTGCTACTGCCTGACCCTCCGCGCCGCCCGGCAGGTTGGCTTTGAGATGGAGATGATCGCCTTCTTCCTCTCGACCCTCAGCCTGTCGATCACGGCCTCGTCCAACTTAAACGCCGTGCCCAAGCAGTTCTTCGCCATTCTGGCGGGCGTCGTCGCCTTCCTCGTGCTCGGCATCTTCCTGCGCGACCTCGACCACGCCCGCGCGATCCGCTGGCTGATGGCGGCGGGCGCGATCGGCCTGCTCAGCATCACGCTGGTGCTCGGCTCGGAGTCCAAATTCGGCGCGCAGAACTGGCTGCACATCGGCGGCATGACCCTGCAGCCCTCCGAGCTCGCCAAAATCTGCTACATCTTCGCCGGTTCGGCCACCCTCGACCGGCTGTTCCGCAAGCGCAACCTCGGCCTGTTCATCGTGCTCACCTTCGCCTGTCTGGGTTGTCTCGCCCTGATGAGCGACTTCGGCACGGCGGCCATCTTCTTTGTCACCTTCCTCGTCATCGGCTTCCTGCGCTCGGGCGACTGGGCGACGCTGGGCATCATCTGCGGCGGCTGCGGCGCCGGCCTGATGGTCGTGCTCTCGGTGAAGCCCTACATCATGCGCCGCTTCTCCATCTGGGGGCACGTCTGGGAGGACGCGGCCAATCTGGGCTACCAGCAGACCCGCACGATGTCGGCGGCCGCCTCGGGCGGACTGGTCGGCGTGGGCGCGGGCAACGGCTGGCTGCAGGCCATCGGTGCGGCCGACACCGACCTTGTGTTCGGCATCATCTGCGAGGAGTTCGGCCTGATTATCGCCGCCCTCGCCGTCCTGTGCATCGTCACCCTGTGCGTCTTTTCGGTGCGCGCCACCCGCGCGGGGCGTTCTTCCTTTTATACCATCGCGGCCTGCGCCGCCTCGTCCATGATGGTCTTCCAGACCTGCCTCAACGTGTTCGGCGCGGTCGACATCCTGCCCCTGACCGGCGTCACCTTCCCCTTCGTCTCGAACGGCGGCACCGCCATGATGGCGGCGTGGGGGCTGCTCGCCTTCCTGAAGGCGACCGACACCCGCCAGAACGCCAGCTTCGCCATCCGCCGCAAAAACAAGCGCAAGTCGGCCGCCCAGCGGCGGGCCGAGGAGGAGGCGCGCTGCGAACAGCCCGTCCCCGAGCCGATTGGCCCCAGTGAGCCGACCGGCGAGATCTGGGACGACCCGGTTCACATCCCCGACTGGGACGAGGACGGGGACGACGGCGAATGGCATGATCCGGTGATCGACTTCCCAGACGACGGAGAGGAGGATGACCATGCGTAAGATCGAACGCCGCGCGGCGGTCTGCCTGCTGCTGGCCTTCTGCCTGTTCGCGGGTCTCGCGCTCTACTGCTACCGCTTCGCCACCCAGGGCTCCGACTGGGTCACCTTCACGGCCAACCGCCATGTCTACGCCCAGACGGGCGAACTGGTCACCGGCCAGATCCTCGACCGGGACGGCGACGTGCTCTCGACCGTCGAGGACGGCAAGCGCGTGTTCCACGAGGACGCGACCGTCCGCAAGGCCACCCTGCACGCGGTCGGCGACCGCGAGGGCAACATCGGCACGGGCGCGCTGACCGCCTTCTCCGACCTCATCACGGGCTACAACCCGGTCACCGGCAGCTACACGGCATCCGAAACCGGCAACGACGTCACCCTGACCATCGACGCCTACCTCAACGTCAAGGCCTATCAGGCGCTCGACGGCCAGAAGGGCGCGGTCGCGGTGTACAATTATAAGACGGGCGAGATCCTGTGCATGGTCTCGACCCCGACCTTCGACCCCAACGACCCGCCCGTCATCTCGGCGGACGACACCTCGATGGAGGGCGCTTACCTCAACCGCGTGCTGTCCTCGACCTTCGTCCCCGGCTCGGTGTTCAAGACGATCACCCTGTCGGCCGCGCTCGAGAACCTGCCCGACCTCTTTGACCGCCACTGGACGTGCACGGGCTCCCATTCGGTCGGCGGCGTGACGGTCACCTGCCCGAGCGCGCACGGCGACCTCGACATCAACAGCGCCTACTCCAACTCGTGCAACTACGTGTTCGCCTCCCTGGCCGCCGAGCTCGGCGGGAGCACGATGGAGAAATACACGAAGCAGGCCGGGCTGATGGACAGCTACTCGGTGAGCGGCATCAAGACTGCCAAGGGCACGTTCACCCTCGCGGGCGCCGACAAGGGCACGGTCGGCTGGGCGGGCGTCGGCCAGGCCGACGATCTGGTCAACCCGTGCGCCATGCTGGTCGCGATGGGCGCGATCGCGAACGGCGGCACGGCGGCTGAACCCCACCTGCTGCTCGACGACGAGACCACGATGACCGGCCAGCTCTTCCAGCCGGGCACGGCGAGCGTCCTCGCCGACATGATGCGCGCCAACGTCGTCAACAAGTACGGCGCCGACCGCTTCCCGGGCATGGACGCCTGCGCCAAGTCGGGCACGGCCGAGGTCGGCGGCGACGGCCGCCCCCACGCCTGGTTCACCGGCTTCCTGCGCGACCCCGAGCACCCCTACGCCTTCGTGGTCATGGTGCAGAACGGCGGCGGCGGTTCGAGCGTCGCGGGCACGGTCGCCAGCGCGGTCATGCAGGCCGTTGTCGACAAATACTGATCTACTGCAACGCTTTGCTCCGTTCTTCCATGAGCGCAGCAAAGCGTTCTTTCAGATGGTTAGGCAGCAGCGACTCGCCGCACATCGTGAGAAATCGCTCCTTCTGTGTCAGAAGTCCGGCGATCATCTTTTCGGCAGACGCGCGCGGCAGACCGCACGCGTCCGCGAAGAGGAGAAAATCCTTCCGACGGATGTTCCGCTTCTTTCCGTTCATCGCAAGAGCAAACTGCTCGTGATCCTCCGGCAGGATCACATTGACCGGCAGCAGGTCATATGCCGGCGACAGCACATACCGGCCGCTGCCTTCCCCGGTTTCGATCAGCGAGAGATTCTTCAAATGCATGTCGGAGTTTCCCACAAGAAATGAAAAGACCAGCCGCAGGAACAATTCCGTTCGGTCCAACCCTCTGCGGCTGGAATACCGGTCGATGATCTTTGCACAGCGTTCATACGAGCCTTTGTATTTATCCTGCGTCAAACGCAGGTCGAGCTGGCAAAAATCCTCCATCGCGAGCATCTTAACGGAATCCTGATCCAATACGCGATCGACCCGCTTTGTGATATAGGCAAAGCCTTCGCTTCCCTGCACCAGCGCGTGCGGCACAGTCGGGATCCCCGCGGCGTCCGCCATGCACATGACAAGCTGCTCGGCTTCCGGAAGCGCCTCATACTCTGCGACCTGCGGTTTCAGAATATATCCCGTTGGATAGTCTACCAGTGTCAGCCGTGGTTTGCCCTGTTCTGAAAACAGGTGCAGGGACAGCTTCTTCTGCACTCCGGGAACAGTATATCCCCTGTTCGTCGTTTCTGCTGCGAGCATTTCCAGTGTTTCATCGTCGATTTCAATCGCGGGCAGCGTCGTTGTCCCAAAAAAGCGTTTGATGCAGGCCTTATGCCAGCCGTCCA
>CAMEPU010000065.1 GCA_945932315.1 uncultured Clostridia bacterium | reverse complement strand
TAGGAGTGGAAGAAGTCCTGCCCCCAACTGGGGCGGGCGTCCGTGATCCGTTCAAAGTTCGGATCGTTCTCAATCTCGACGAGCGAGACGTAGGGCAGTCCTGCGGGGTCGGTCACCGTGCGGTAGTGCGGAAAATCGGCGAGTGCAATGGTGAAGTTGACCACAAAGGGCAGAAAGGTGAGGATCAGACCGAGCAGCCCGGCGGGCACGCCTAAGCGGCGCACGCGCGGGTGGGGCTGCGGCTCGCCGCGCCGCAGGGTCCGGCGCAGCTCGAGCAGGTCGAGCAGGCCGCCCCGGTCGAAAAACAGGAACAGGGCCATGCCGAGGACCGGAAGATCGACGAACACGAAGGAGGCCCGGATAAAATCGTAAAAGGGGGTCGGCGACGGCAGGACGACCTGCCAGAACAGGAATGCCCAGAACATGGCAAAGATGCCGAGCACGATCAGCCAGGTGACCGCGTTTTTGCGGATGATGCGGTCGAGCGTCAGCGCCTGCGTCTTGGGATCGGTGTGAAATTCGGGGGCGGCGGGGTCGTCCGCGCGGAAGATGCGGTACAGGTTCTCCCAGGTGTCGAGGTATTCCCAGCCCATCTCCCGGTAGCCCGCGCGCTCTTCGGGCGTCAGGGAATCGTCGCTTTTCGTCAGAGGTTCGAGCCGGAAGCGCACGTGCGCCATCGGCTCGCCCCGGTCAAACCAGCCAAAGTAGCGCGACATCCGGTCGAGATGCAGCCCCTTGGCCGCCATGTCGCTCAGCCAGGTCTCACAGGCAGCGGTGTCCGCGGGGTAGCTGCGGATCGGTCTGCAGGCTTGTCTTCGGTTGTCTGCCATGCGCTCGCCTCCTGTTCCGCGTCGGTCAGGCAAAGGCGCAGCCGGGTCAGCTCGTTTTGATACGCTTCCCAGCCCGCCTGCGTGATTTCGTAGGTGCGGCGGCGGCCGCTGACCTCGGTCTCGCGCAGATAGCCGACCTCTTCAAACTTGGCCAAAATGGTGTACAGCGTGCCCGGCCCCAGCCGCACGCGGCCGTTTGTGCGCTGCTCGACGTAAGCGCTCACCTCGGCGCCGCAGCGCGCGCAGCGGGAAAAGGCCATCAGCACGTAAAACATGGATTCCGTGAGCTGACCCAGAGATTTTTGGGGCATGGAACCACCTCCAAACGAATTATCGAAACACGATATCGGATAACGATATTATAAACGATAGAAAGCATTCTGTCAACAGATGACAAAAAACTCCGCTTGCCGAAACAGGGTTCGGCAGGCGGAGTCGATGTGTTACTGCATTCCCGCGGTGTCCGCGTACTTTTCGAGCAGCTTCTGGGCGGTCGGGAGGGCCTCCTCGTCCGGCTTTAATCGGAGCGAGACGTAGGGCTTGCTGCCCGCGTTGAGCAGCAGGCGGCCCTTGAAGTCGGCGTCGCCGCACAGGATGGACAGGCGGACGAAGTCGGCCTGCTCGAAGGTGACGAGCAGGCGGCCCAGCTCCTGCTTGATCTCGGTCACACCCAGCTCAGACGCGCGGGCGCGCAGCAGGGCGATGTCGAGCAGGGCGACGGCGGGCGCGGGCGGCTCGCCGTAGCGGTCGATCAGCTCGTCGAGCAGGTCGGAGCGCTGCTCGCCCGTGCGGATGAGGGCGATGCGGCGGTAGAGGTCGACGCGCTGGCCGTCGTCGGGCACGTAATCGGAGGGCAGGTTGGCCGAAAGCATGAGGTCGGCCGCGCACTCGACCCGGCGGTTCGGGGTCTCGCCGCGCTCCTCGAGCACGGCCTCCTCGAGCAGCTTGAGGTAGAGGTCGTAGCCCACGCTCATCATGTGGCCCGACTGCTCGGGGCCGAGCACGTTGCCCGCACCCCGGATCTCAAGGTCGCGCATCGCGATCTTGAAGCCCGAGCCGAACTCGGCGTACTCCCGGATGGCGGCCAGCCGCTTCTGGGCAATCTCGGAGAGCGCCTTGCCCCGGCGGTAAGTCAGATAGGCGTAGGCGCGGCGGCTCGAGCGGCCGACGCGGCCGCGGATCTGGTGGAGCTGGGCGAGGCCCATCTGGTCGGCGTTCTCGATGATGAGGGTGTTGACGTTCGCGATGTCGATGCCGGTCTCGATGATGGTCGTGCAGACCAGAATGTCGAGCTCGCCGTCCGACATGTCGCGCATGACGTGGTTGAGCTCGCGCTGCCCCATCTTGCCGTGCGCGATGCCAATGCGGGCATCGGGGAAGACGGACTGCAGGCGGGCGGCGACCTTGTCGGTCGATTCGACGATGTTGTGCAGGTAATAGACCTGGCCGCCCCGGTCGAGCTCGCGGCGGATGGCGTCGTGCAGGATGCGCTCGTCGTATTCGAGCACGTAGGTCTGCACCGGATGGCGGTCGAGCGGGGGCTCCTCGATGGCCGACATGTCGCGGATGCCCGACATCGCCATGTTGAGCGTGCGCGGGATGGGCGTGGCCGAGAGGGTCAGCACGTCGACCTGCTTGTAATGATCCTTGAGGGTCTCCTTGTGGCCCACGCCGAAGCGCTGCTCCTCGTCGATGACGAGCAGGCCGAGATCCTTGAATTCGATCTTTTTGTTGAACAGCTTGTGGGTGCCGATGATGAAGTCGATCTGGCCGGTGGCCAGCCGGGAGAGGATCTTTTTCTGCTCGCTCGCCGTCTTGTAGCGGGAGAGCAGCTCGATCTTGATCGGATAGCCCGCGAAGCGCTCGACCGCCGTCAGGTAGTGCTGGCGGGCGAGGACGGTCGTGGGCACGAGGATGGCGGCCTGCTTGCCCGCCAGAATGCACTTCATGACCGCGCGCAGCGCGACCTCGGTCTTGCCGAAGCCGACGTCGCCGCAGAGCAGGCGGTCCATCGGGCGCTCGGACTGCATGTCGGCCTTGATTTCGGCCACGCAGCGGAGCTGATCCTCGGTCTCCTCGTAGGGGAAGGACTCCTCGAATTCGCGCTGCCAGACGTCGTCCTCGGGGAAGGCGAAGCCCTTGCGGCGGGCGCGCTCGGCGTACAGGGCGACGAGGTCGGTCGCGAGCGCCTTGACAGCCGCCCGCGCCTTGGAACGCGCCTTCTGCCACTCGGCGCCGCCCAGTTTGTTGAGCCGCACCTTGTCTGGCTCGCCGCCGCCGATGTACTTGGAGATCAGGTCGAGCGAGGTGGCCGGAACGTACAGGGTGTCGGTGCCCGCGAAGGCGATGCGGACGAAGTCGCGCTCGACGCCCGAGACCGTGATGCGCTCCATGCCGACAAAGCGGCCGATGCCGTGGTGCTCGTGGACGACCAGATCGCCCGGGGTCAGGTCGGTGTAGCTCTTGATGTGGTCGCGGTTGGAGTTTTTGGAGCGCGAACGGCGGCGGGGGGCGTTGGTCTGCCCCTCGACCAGCACGACGAGGTCGAGCTCGGGGTATTCAAAGCCGGACGAGAGCGCGCCCTCGACGATGTGCGCCTGACCGGGCGCGGGCAGGCGGTCGGTGACCGGCGCGTCGACCGATTGATGGCGCAGCTCATCCTGCATGCTGCGGCAGCGCAGCTCGGACGAACAGACGACGCAGACCGCCTTGCCCTGCCGGAGCAGCCCGGCGACGTCGGAGGCCGCGAGCGCGGCCGAGCCGCCGAAGGGATTGGTGCGGATGGCGGTGAAGTTGACGAGCGTGCGGGGCGCGAGCGGCGGGATGGAATTGAGGAAGGCATCGGCGCGCACGACCGTCATTTTGCTCAGGCGGGCGCACAGGCCGTCGAAGTCGAGGGCGAAGCCGTCCGGCTCCTGGGGCAGCTCGCCGCGCTCGGTCAGCGACTGCAGGTCGGCGTGCAGCCGGGCGGTGTAGCCGGTGGCCGCGTCCCGGATGGCCGGGCTGTCGTCCAGCACGACGATCGTGTCGGCCGGGAGGTAGTCGAGCGCGGTCGCGCCCTCGGGGTAGATGAGGGGCAGGTACTTGTCGGCGGCGGGCAGGGAAGCGGTCTCGCGCAGCCGCTCGACGTCGCGCAGCAGGTTGCGCTGCAGGTCGGCGTGCTGCTTCTTGCGGCGGTTGTTCGCGAAGCCCTCGAGCTGTTTGCACAGCCCCTCGATCCCCTTGGGCGCGAGGCCGGGCAGGGTCTCCATGCAGGGCAGGCAGGACAGCTCGGCCACCGCGCTGCCGCGCCGCTGGCTGCCGACGTCGAAGCGGGACATGGTGTCGATCTCGTCCCCCCAGAATTCGACGCGCACCGGGGCGGGCGACTGGGGCGGATAGAGGTCGAGGATGCCGCCGCGCACCGAGAACTGGCCCGGGCCCTCGACCTGGGTGCAGCGCTGGTAGCCTGCGGCGGCCAGCCGACGGGTCAGCTCGTCGAGCGAGACCTCCATGCCCGGCTTGAGGAGCAGGGAGGCCGATTTGAGGGCGGCGGGGGAGAGGGTGCGCTGGAGCACGGCGGCGGCCGACGCGACCACGACGGGCGCGGCCGCGAGACCGGACAGCGCGGCGATGCGCGCGTGCTCGTACTGGCGGGACAGGCTCTCGACCCCGGCCATGCTCAGCTCGCGCGCGGGCAGGGTGAGCACCGGGCGCTCGAGAAAGCCGGTCAGGTCGGCGGCCAGCCGCTGGGCGGCCGTGTCGTCGGCCGTCAGCATGAGAACGGTGCGGCTGGTCTCGAGCCGGAGGGCGGCGGCCAGCTGCGCCCGGTGGACGGGCGCGAGGCCGACGGCCATGGCCGGGCAGGCGCCCGCGCGGATTCCTGTGTAAAGTTCGCCGTAGGCGCTCAGTTTTGTGATGGACAGTGTGAGTTCCTGCATGGATCTTCTCCCGTTCCTAAAAATGAAGGACAACCCAAAAAGGGCAGATTTTCATCTGCCCTTATTGTATGTGCCTGCTGGAAAAATTAGCCGTGATCGTGCTCGTGGTGGCAGCTGGCGCAGTCCATGCTGCAGCCCAGAATGGCCTCCGGGTCCTTGCCCAGTTTGCGGTAGTAGTCCGCGATGGCCGAGCGGAGCGCCTCCTCCGCCAGAACCGAACAGTGCATCTTGACCGGCGGCAGACCGTCGAGCGCCTCGGCGACCGCCTGGTTGGTCAGCTTGAGCGCCTCGGACAGGCTCTTGCCCTTGACCATCTCGGTGGCCATGGACGAGGTCGCGATGGCTGCGCCGCAGCCGAAGGTCTTGAACTTGACGTCCTCGATGATCTCATCGTCGTTGACCTTGAGGTAGATCTTCATGATATCGCCGCACTTGGCGTTGCCGACCTCACCGATGCCGTTCGCGTCCGGAATCTCGCCGACGTTGCGCGGGTTGGTGAAATGGTCGAATACCTTATCGCTGTATTCCATAATATCTGATAGCTCCTTTTTGGGATGGTTTGTTTAGCTGTGCAGTTCGGTGGCCGCCGTCAGGTCGGGCTTGCCGTCGATCCAGACCGGGCTCATGGCGCGCAGGCCCTCGACGACCTTGGTGACCGTCTCGATCAGGTAATCGACGTCCTCGACGGTGTTCTGCTCGCCCAGCGTCAGGCGGAGCGAGCCGTGCGCGATCTCGTGGGGCAGGCCGATGGCCATCAGTACGTGGGACGGGTCGAGCGAGCCGGTCGAGCAGGCCGAGCCGGTGGACGCGCAGACGCCCGCGAAGTCCAGGCGCAGGATCAGACCCTCGCCCTCGATCGCCTCAAAGACGAAGGAGGCCGTGCCGGGCAGACGGTTCACCGGGTCACCGGTGAAGTGGGTGTAGGGGATCTTCATGATGCCCTCGACCAGACGGTTGGTCAGGCCGCGGACGTAATCCATCTTGGGTGCGAGGTTCTCGCCGGTCGCTTCCTCGATCGCAGCGCCGAGACCGACCATACCGGCCACGTTCTCGGTGCCCGAGGCCAGACCGCGCTCCTGACCGCCGCCGTAGACCAGCGGCTGGAGGGCGATGCCCTTGCGGCAGTACAGCGCGCCGATGCCCTTGGGGCCGCGGAACTTGTGGCCCGAGAGGGAGAGCAGGTCGATGCCCATCGCCTGCACGTCGAGCGCCATGTGGCCGACGGCCTGTACCGCGTCGGTGTGGAAGACCGCGCCGGCCGCGTGCGCGATATCGGAGATCGCCTTGAGGTCCTGAATGGTGCCGATCTCGTTGTTGGCCGCCATGACGGAGACGATGGCGGTGTTGTCCGAGATCGCCTCGCGGAGCTGGTCGAGATCGACGTGGCCCTGCGCGTCAACGTTCAGATAGGTGACCGGATAGCCTTCCTTTTCGAGCGCTTCGCAGGTGTAGAGCACGGCGTGGTGCTCGATCTTGGTGGTGATGATGTGCTTGCGGCCGCGGGCGGAGAGGCCCTTGACGTAGCCGCGGATGGCCAGGTTGTCGGCCTGCGAGCCGCCGCCGGTGAAGATGATCTCGGTCGGATCGGCGGCGTTCAGCGCGCGCGCGACCTTGTGGCGGGCCTCGGTGATGGCCTTCTTGGCCTCACGGCCGATGCGGTAAAGCGAGGACGGGTTGCCGTAGTGCTCGGTCAGCCAGGGCTTCATCGCATTGTATACCGATTCGGACATGGGCGTGGTCGCCGCGTTGTCCGCGTAGACAAATCTGTTCATGTTTTTTGCGCCTCCTCATGGAGCTTTTTTCTACGTCTTTTAATATACACCAAATGAGTGGGATTTATCAACCATCATTCTGCACAAGTAAAATGTTTTCAAATCTACAAATTCGCACTTGTTTTGACGCTGCAAACCTTACGGATGGTGGGCCGGGGCCTCACCGCCGCTGCGGACGGTGATTTCGCAGGTCAGGCTGGAGGTGCGCGTGACGTTTTCGCTCGTCAGCGTGAAGGCACGGGCATTGCGGCGCAGGGTGTCGGTGCGCGCGGTATGTTCACCGAGCGCGGTCTCGATTGTGAGCGCGCCGCCGTTCAGTGTGAGGGTACGGGAACCGGCTTCCAACACGCCGCTGTCCGCGCCGGGCGCGCCGTCCGAAAGGCCGTCAAAGAGGGCTTCGACGGCTTCGACCGCGCTGTCCGAACCGGTGAGGGAACAGTCGGCCGCCAGCGTGAGCACGTAGTCGCGCGCGTCGTCCGGCAGGGGCGCGGTGTACGCGGGAAGCTCGCCCTCGGCCCAGCCGCCCGCAGCGGACAGGCCGAATTCGCTCAGGTTGTCCGAGCGCAGGTACTGCACGCCCTCGTCATAATTGAGGATGGTGCTGAAGGAAAAGCGCTCGAACCGGGTGAGCAGCGCTTCGATCCGGGTGTCGATTACATCGCCTTCGTTCTTCACGATGGCGGCGCGCAGGGCGTCAATATCGGTCTTGCAGTCGCCCGAGAAGGCCGAGGCCGCGCCGTCCTCGGTGCCCGTGAACGTGCCGGTCATGGTCACCGGGAGGTCGCCCATCGAGGTTTGGGTCAGCGCGGACGAGGTGTAGGAGCCGCTGATACGGTGAGCCGCGTCCGGCCAGGCCAGGGCGGCGGTGTCCAGCATCTTCTGCAGCAGGGTGAACGAGCCATCGTACTCGTCGAGCAGCCTGCCCGCATCCACGATGCGCACGGTGCGGGTCTCCGCGTCCCAGTCCACCACCGCGTCAAAGGCCTGGGCGGCGAAGCGGACGGGGACATAGGTGCGCCCGCCGCGGGCGAACGGGGCGGCGTCGGTCAAGAGTTCAGTTGTTTTGCCGTCCTCCTCGACCGTGACGGCGGTCTGGCCCAGCGTCAGGCGGACGGTGCGGCCGTCGCGCACGGCGGTGACCGTCTGGGTGGCGGCGTCCCATTCGACCCCGGCGCCCATGGCCTCGAACAGCGCGCGGAAGGGCAGGTAGGTGCGCCCGTCCTGCGCGAGGGGGACGGCGTCGGTGAAGGCGAGCGGGACGTCGTCCAGCTCCACGCCGATCGTCCCGGCCGCCTGGGCGGCGGGCGCGGTCAGCAGGGCGAGGACAAGCGCGGCCGAGCACGCGCCGGATAGTATTCTTTTCATGGGAAAAACCTCTTTCTGCGGTGAAAACTATCAAAAAGCATACCACAATATGCGGAAAAATACAAGCGGCCGGACGCGCTTTCCCGCGCCCGAAGGGCAATTTTAAATTGTTTCACAGTTCATTCACACCCTGTTCACAATCGCGCCGGGGGCTATGGTATACTATCATCAGAAAGCAGAATATGCTTTTCCAACCCAAACTCTTTTTTACCCCTATCTTTCCTTAATGGGACGGCGGAGCTTCCCTGGCTGCCGCCGTCCATCCCCCCAATTTGACGAATCCAATCCTCTTTTTTCAGATCCCCCATATATGGATGCCCCGGCACGCCGGGGCATCTTTTTGTTGAAAAAGTGCAGGAAAATGGAAGAAAATGACTATAATAATTGTTTAACAGATGATTTACAGCCTGTTCACATTTTTTGGCGGGCATGTGGTATACTAACATCAGAAAGCAAATGACGAAGGCTTTCCAAACAAAACTCTTTTCCCCCTTTTCTTTTCATTCCGGCGGGGTCTCCCCCAAGGCCCCGCTACATCCCCCAATTTCAGTACACGATTCTTTCTTTCTACACCTCTGATTCACACATCGAAATGAAAACGGCTGCCAGACGGCAGCCGTTTTCATTTTGCTTTATTCGGCCAGCTTGTAGATCGCGCGGATTTCCTCGGGGCCGAGGTCGATGTAGCTCTTGACCTTGTTGCCGTTCCGGGTGGTCAGGGCGATGATCTTATCGTAGTCGGCCGGGTCGACGCCTAGCTCTCCCAGCGTGGTCGGCATGCCGAGCGAGCGGAAGAAGGCGACGAGCGCGTCGATGCCGGCGCGCGCAGTGCGGGCGGGATCGGCGAAGTCCATCTCGCAGCCCATGACGCGGACGGCGAACTGGGCGAAGCGGTTCACATCATAGGTGTAGACATATTTGGCCCAGGCGGGGAAGAGGACGGCCAGACCCGCGCCGTGGGAGAGCTTCTCGTTGAAGCCCGAGAAATCGTGCTCCATCTTGTGCGCCGGGAAGAAGCGGCGGCGGCCGCAGCCGGTCAGGTCGTTGTGGGAGACCGAGGACGCCCACATCAGGGTGGCGCGCGCGTCGTAATCGCAGGGATCGGCCAGCGCGCGGGGCGCGGCGTCGCGCACGGCGAGCAGCAGGCCCTCGGCCAGACGGTCGGTCAGCTCGGTGTTGCCGTCGCCCGTGAAGTAGCGCTCGAGGGTGTGCATCATGATATCAACCGCGCCGCAGGCCGTCTGCCAGGGCGAGACCGAGAAGGTGTTTTCGGGGTTCATAAACGCGACCTTGGGGCGCACGGCGTTGGTGCCGATGCTGCGCTTCAGGTGGTGTTCGGTGTCGGTGATGACGCAGGAGTTGGACATCTCGCTGCCCGCGGCCGCGATCGTCAGCACGACGCCGATGGGCAGGCACTTTTCAACCGGCTTGCCCTCGATGTATTCCCAGAAGTCGCCGCCGCCCGCGACCGAGACCGCGATGGCCTTGGACGAGTCAATGACCGAGCCGCCGCCGACCGCGAGCACGAAGTCGATGTTCTCCCGGCGGGCGAGCTCGGTGCCCTTGCGCACCATGTCGAGGCGGGGATTTGCGCCCACGCCGCCCAGCTCGATCCACTCGAGCCCGGCCTCGGCGAGCGAAGCGGTGACCTTGGCGAGCAGGCCAGAGCGGACGGCCGAACCGCCGCCGAAGTGGACGAGGACGCGCTTTGCGCCCAGGGCGGCCAGCTCGGCGCCGACCGACGCCTCCACGCCGCGGCCGAAGAGCACCTTGGTCGGGGCAAAATAGGTAAAGTTATTCATGGCGACAACTCCTTTTTTGTCTGATTATGAAAAGGATCGCCCGGCCGGGGAGCGGGGCGATCGCAATGTGCCTGTTCTTATTATAAAACGCGGGGGAGGGGAAGTCAACGC
>CAMEPU010000064.1 GCA_945932315.1 uncultured Clostridia bacterium | reverse complement strand
CACGTGCAGCGGACTGATACTAATAGGTCGAGGGCTTGACCTGAATGAATTAGGTGAAAACTCGGAAAGCTAGAGCGAGTAGTTAGATTGTTCAGTTTTGAGGGTGCAAGAATCCCGGAGGAACTGCCGGAAAGAGCGCGGCCGAGTGATGCGCGCTGGAGAAGGAAGAAACGGTTCCGAAAAACATTCGCGGCAAGCCGCGAATTACAATTAGTGCGTGTTAATGGTGATGAGGGTACACCTGTTCCCATTCCGAACACAGTAGTTAAGCTCATTAACGGTGACAATACTTGGCTGGCGACGGCCCGGGAAGATAACACAACGCGCACACAACGAAGGACGATCCAATGGATCGTCCTTTTTCGTGTTTTATTCACTGAGCATGCTCAGCACGGCGCTGCGCAGACTGTCTTCTGTGCGAAGCCGAGCGCTCGGCTTCAGCGCGCGATGTTTTGAAGGGCGGCCTTGAGACCTGCACGATCCAGATCGTGCCCAATGAAATTCAAAATGCACCGCCTTGCCGCGCAAGGGGTTACAGAACAGCCGCTGCTCGTAAGGTTCACTTCCAGACTGCCGCTTTCGGCGCAGACAAAGCCTTTGACGCGCAGGATTTTGCCGTGCGCTTCTGTCCGAATCAGTTCGGCCAGCGTATGATGCAGCTTGGCCGGCTCGAAAACGCCTGAAAGCCGTAAAAGCGTGCTTTGAAAAAGCATCTGGTGATTGACCGGGGTGCGGCGATGCTCACGCCGGTTGGGGCAGATCCGCTGCAGGACCGCAAAATCCTCGCCGGTCAAACGATGGGAGGGAACGGGATAAAAATAGAGGGATTCTCCGAGATTCAGGATGTTTAATACCTGCTCGATGGCAAAATCCTCATCCAGAACCGGGAGAATATCGGCATGCGTCCAGAGCACCGCGCCCGTTCCGGTCAGCTCGGCTCGCAGGACGGTCTGCTCCGCGCTGGTCAGGCCGGAGAGACAGTGCGGGTCAATCAGGGTCAGGCACATGCCGGGTTCGCACAGACCATCGCGTTCCAGCACGTCCAGAACCTCAAAAAATTCATCCATATCGAACAACCCGGACGGCTCCACCAAAATGCGGTCATAATTGCCGGCGAGTCGGGCAAGCGCATTGTGGAAGCCTGCTTTCATGGTGCAGCAAATGCACCCACCGGACAGCTCGCTGACATGGTCAAATTCTTCGCCAAGGATCGTTTGATCCACGCTTCCTGCACCGAATTCGTTTTCAATCACGGCAAAACGGCAGCCCTGCCCGTTCAGCCAGGTACCGTAGCGGGAGAGAAATGTCGTTTTGCCCGCACCCAGAAAACCGGTGATCAAATCAACTTTTGTCATCTTGTTCAAAACCTCACAGGATTATATAAAGTGGGATTCAAAAGTACTTGTTGCGGCCGATTCTGTGTTCCGCGCATCGAGACAGATTTTTGTACTCTGCTTTTAGGATATCATAGGGACCGGGGCGCAGTATAGGGCGGAATTGACATTTCTTGTATGATTGTATGGAAAATGTGCAAAAGAAAGGCCATGCGCTTTTCACGCATGGCGATTTGTGTGTTATGCGGTTGCAATCTCGGCCGGGGAGGCGGGCTTGCGCATGACCGGATTCCGGTGGAGCTGCACGATCAGCGGAATGACCATGATCGCCCAGACGATGGGCTCGGTCAGGATGACGCCGAAGTAGCCGAGCGGCGGGATCAGCAGGAACACCGCGCCGATCTTGCCGAAGGTTTCACACAGGCTGGAGATGATGGGCGTGACGTGATCGCCGATGCTCTGCAGCGTGTTGCGGTAGATGACGATGACCATCGTGATGAAGTAGAGCGCGCTGTCCACGCGCAGGTAGAGGACGGCGGTGTCCACGATCTCCTGCGCTGCGCCGCCCGTGATCCAGGAGACGATGGGCGGGACGATCGTCCAGCTCGCGAGAACGGACAGCACGCAGGCGCCCGCGCCCAGCGTGAGCGCGCGCCGCACGCCGGTGCGCACCCGGTCATATCGGCCGGCGCCGTAATTCTGGCTGACATAGGTGGAGATCGCGGTGCCGAGGACGCTGAAGGGCATCATCAGCATTTCGGTCAGGCGGCGCGCCGCCGTGTGCGCGACGATGATCGAATCGCCGAAGGTGTTGATGCCGCTCTGCAGGATGACCGAGCCGGCGTTGACCAGCGAGAGCATGAAGCCCATGCACAGGCCCGAGGTGTACATCTGCATGGCCATGGTGCGCTGCAGGCGGAAATCGGCGCGGACGGGATGGAGCGCCGGGTATTTGCGGGCGATGTAACCGATGCAGAGGAGGGCAGATGTGGCCTGCGCCAGAACGGTGGCAACCGCCGCGCCCTCGACGCCCCAGTGCAGGACGCAGACGAAAAACAGGTCGAGGCCGATGTTCAGCACGACGGACAGAATGAGAAAGAGCAGGGGCGTGACCGTATCGCCGATCGCGCGCAGCAGGGCGGCGCAGCCGTTGTAAAGCACGGTGACAACCATGCCGAGCAGGATAATGCGGAAATAGGCGGCCGCGGTCGCGACCAGATGCCCGGGCGTATTGAGCACGCGGAGCAGGGGCGTCAGGAGGCCGACTGAGCACAGGGTCAGGACGGCGGCGGTGGCGAGCCCGAGCACGGCCATACAAGCGACCGACCGGCGGACGTCGTCCCGGTCGTGCGCGCCGAAATAGCGGGCGGTCAGGATGGCCATGCCGTTCATCATATGCAGAAGAAAGCCGATCAGCATGTTGTTGAGCGAGCCGGTCGCGCCGACCGCGGCCAGCGCGGTCTCGCCCAGGTACGCGCCCACGATGCGGGTGTCGGTCAGGTTGTAAAGCAGCTGGAACACGTTGCCGATCAGCACCGGGAGGGCGAAGGTCAGGATCAGGCGGGTCGGGCTGCCCTTGGTCATATCTTTCATGTTGCATCTCCGTTTGCGGGTATTGTTTTCCAGAGATTAGAATACACGCTTTACACGCCGCTTACAAGAGCCAAAATCACAGAGTTTTTCCCTGGGAGGCCGACCGGATTGCCCCAAATTGCCGATAAAAAAGCCCTCCGGGCGTGCCGGAGGGCTTGGAATCTGCGGTTTACTTGCCGACGGATTCGAACTCGTCGACGATCTCCTTGGAGGGAGCGGGGGTCAGCAGGCTGACGACCACGATGAAGACGCAGGCGGTCAGGAAGGCGGGCAGTAGCTCGTAGATGTTCCAGACGCCGCCGAGCGGACGGACCAGATACTTCCAGATGAAGACCATCGCCGCGCCCGAGACCATGCCGGCCAGCGCGCCATACATGTTGGAGCGCTTCCAGAACAGGGCAAACAGGACGACCGGGCCGAAGGCCGCGCCGAAGCCAGCCCAGGCGAAGGAGACAATGCCGAAGACCGAGCTGTTGGGGTCGCGCGCGAGGAACATGCCGATGACGGCGATCGCGAGAACGGTCGCGCGGGCGGCGATCATGGTGCCCTTGGCCGACATCTTGATGCCGAAGAAGTTGCGCAGCAGGTTCTCGGATACCGAGGAGGAAGCCGCGAGCAGCTGGGAGTCGGCGGTGGACATGGTGGCGGCGAGAATGCCCGCCAGAATCAGGCCGGCCAGCAGCGCCAGAATGAAGCCGTACTGGGAGATCAGGTTGGCGAAGACGACGATGATGGTCTCAGAGGCCGAGCCTTCCAGCATCGGGATCGAGCCGGCCTTGGAGGCCGCGTAACCGATGATGCCGATGAAGATCGAGACGCCCATCGAGATAACAACCCAGACGGTCGCGATGCGGCGGGAGAGCTTCAGCTTGTTCTCATCCTCAATCGCCATGAAGCGGAGCAGAATGTGGGGCATGCCGAAGTAGCCGAGACCCCAGGCCAGCGTGGACGCGATGGTCAGCGGGCCGTAGGAGGCGGCGGAACCGGACGCGGTATCATAGATCTGGGTCAGGCTGAGGTAGCCGGGCAGCGCGCGCGCGTTCTCCATGACGGCGCCCAGACCGCCCGCCGCGTTGACGCCAAAGCCGACGACGACGATGAGCGCGATGGTCATAACGATCGACTGCCAGAAGTCGGAGGTCGAAGCCGCCATAAAGCCGCCGAGGGCGGTGTAGATGACGATGACGATCGCCGAGATGATCATGGCCGTCTGATACGGAACGCCGAAGATCGAGGCGAACAGCTTGCCGCAGGCCGCGAAGCCGGACGCGGTGTAGGGCACGAAGAAGATGATGATGACGAGCGCCGCGATCGCCATCAGCAGGCGCTTCTTATCCTGATCGCGGTAGCGGTTGGAGAAGAAATCGGGCAGGGTGATCGAGTTGTTGCAGACGTGGGTGTAGCGGCGGATGCGCTTGGCGACGATCAGCCAGTTGAGATAGGTGCCGATCGCGAGGCCGATGGCCGTCCAGCCCGCGTCCGCGACGCCGGTCAGATAGGCGACGCCGGGCAGGCCCATCAGGAGCCAGGAGCTCATGTCGGACGCCTCTGCGCTCATTGCGGTGACGAAGGGGCCGAGCTTGCGGCCGCCGAGATAGAAATCACCGGTGTCGTTGTTGCCCTTCGCAAATTTGATGCCGATGCCGATTACGAACGCGAGATAGGCGATGATCGCAATCGAAATGCCGATTTGTGCGGATGTCATGATAAACCAAACCTCTTTTCAATAAGTAACAGCCCCGCGGTCAAAACCCGCAAGGCTGTCCCCTGATTTGACAACGTATTCAGTTTATCACACATTTTTCTGGACTGCAATACAGAACAGAGTGCAGAATGAATTCTGTACTTTATAAAGAAAAAATAAAGAAAACTTCCGAAATCATCGAAGAAAATGACCGTACGATTGTGAGAATAAAATTTGCGATGAAAAATGAATTTATGCGCGAAACGACGCCATGAGGCGGGGAAGCATGTCAGCGGCGTAGCCGCGCAGGGAATAATTGCCGCCCGAGACGCACCAGTCGTACATCATGCCGCGCTCGGTGATCGCGTAGACCCGGGCCAGTTCCTTGGCCGTGATGTCGGTGCGCAGCTCGCCCCGCTGCTGTCCCTCGGTGACGATCTGGCGGAGCAGCTTATAATAGGTGCGGCTCTGGTCGAGCATGTGCTTTTCGCCCCGGGTGATGAGCTGGGAGGAGTAGAGCTGAGCGAGCAGCTCGAAGGGCACGGTGTCCTCGATCATGCCGAACAGCTCGCGGTTTAAGTACATCAGCTTGTCGAAGCTGTTCATATCGGGGTCGATCGTGGGCATGAGCGCCTCGTATTTTTCGTCAAAGAGGTAGGAGAGCGAGCTCAAAAGCGCGTCCTTGCCTTCAAAATAGTGATAAAACGAGCCGCGCGAGGTGCCCGACTCCGCGATGATCTCCTCGACCGTGGTGTCGTCGTAACCCTGCTCGTAAAAGAGCCGCCAGGCTGTCGCCACGATTTTTCCTTTGGTGTTGCCGCCCCGCTTGCGCGCCATGCAAACCGCCCCTTTTCCGTCTTTGATCTGAGAAAATGATATCATATTTTGCGCGCACACGCAAATCCGTCTGTCCGCGGGCGCGTAAGCGGGCGGGAAACGGGGAAAACTGGACGCAGGGACGGCTTTCGGAATGAAAAACATAATATAACCAAAAATTGTGCAAAAAGGAACAGAAAAATAGCGGATAGAAGGAATTTGTGTGGAAAATAGAGAGAAAATCGGGCGGTTTCTTGACAGAACATGTCGGACCGCGTATAATAATGTAAAGAATATGGTTTACATAATAAAGCCCGAAGGGGCTTTTTGTGTGACTGGGTAAAAGGAGAGTAAAAAGTGCAAGACCAAGACAAAAACTTCAAGCCGTTTGTACCGGCCGACAAGATTGTCCCCGAGTTCACGGTATTTTCCGTCGTTCTGGGCGCGATTCTGGCGGTGCTGTTCGGCGGCGCAAACGCGTACCTCGGCCTGCGCGTCGGTATGACCGTATCGGCGTCCATTCCCGCGGCCGTTATCTCGATGGGCATCATCCGCAAGATCTTCAAGCGCGATTCGATCCTCGAGAACAACATGGTGCAGACCATCGGTTCGGCCGGCGAGTCGCTGGCGGCGGGCGCGATCTTCACCATGCCCGCGCTGTTCATGTGGGCGGCGGACGGCCTGTGCGACATGCCGTCCCTCATTGACATCGGCCTCATCGCCCTGTTCGGCGGCGTGCTCGGCGTCATGATGATGATCCCCCTCCGCAGCGCGCTGATCGTCAAGGAGCACGGCGTGCTGGGCTATCCCGAGGGCCAGGCCTGCGCCGAGGTCCTGATGGCAGGCGAGGAGGGCGGCACCAAGTCGTCCACCGTATTCGCCGGTCTGGGTATCGCGGCCGTCTACAAGTTCGTCACCGACGGTCTCAAGCTGTTCCCCAGCGAGGTTGACTACTCCATCAGCGCTTACAAGGGCTCGGGCATCGGCGTCGACGTCCTGCCCGCGCTGGCCGGCGTCGGCTACATCTGCGGCACCCGGGTCGCGTCCTACATGTTCGCGGGCTCGACCGTCGCGTGGTTCGTGCTGATGCCGCTGATCGCGCTGTTCGGCAGCGACGCCGTCATCTACCCGGCCGACGTGAGCGTGGCCGAGCTGTGGGCGACCGCGGGCACCTGGGGCCTGTGGAGCAAGTTCATCCGCTACATCGGCGCGGGCGCGCTGGCAGCGGGCGGCATCATCAGCCTGATCAAGTCCCTGCCCCTGATCGTCACCACCTTCAAGGCGGCGTTCAAGGAGTACGGCAAGGGCCCGTCCGGCACGAAGCGCACCGAGCAGGATCTCTCGATGAAGGTCGTCATCCTGAGCTGCCTCGCGATCGCGGTATTCATGTGGCTGTTCCCCGGCATCCCGGTCAACCTGATCGGCGCGCTGATCATTCTGGTGTTCGGCTTCTTCTTCGCAACCGTATCCTCCCGTATGGTCGGCCTGATCGGCTCGTCCAATAACCCGGTATCGGGCATGGCAATCGCCACCCTGCTGATCGCCACCATCATCCTGAAGGCCACCGGCAGCACCGGCGCGGCCGGCATGGTCGGCGCGATCGCGATCGGTTCGGTTATCTGCATCATCGCCGCCATCGCGGGCGACTCCTCGCAGGACCTGAAGACCGGCTTCCTGCTGGGCGCAACCCCCAAGAAGCAGCAGTACGGCGAGCTGATCGGCGTTGTCGTTTCGGCGATCGCCATCGGCGCCATCCTGTACCTGTTGAACGCGGCGTGGGGCTTTGGCTCCGAGGAGCTGGGCGCTCCCCAGGCCATGATGATGAAGATGGTCATCGAGGGCGTTATGGGCGGCAACCTGCCCTGGGCGCTGGTATTCACCGGCGTATTCCTGGCGATTGCGGTCGAGATTCTGGGCCTGCCCGTTCTGCCTGTCGCCATCGGCATCTACCTGCCCTTCCACCTGAACGCCGGCATCATGCTGGGCGGTCTGGTTCGCCTGGTCATCGAGAAGCGCAAGTATGCTTCTGAGAAGGCTAAGAACAACTGCATCGAGTCGGGCGTGCTGTACACCTCCGGCCTGATCGCGGGCGAGGGCATCGTCGGCATCCTGCTGGCCGTTCTCGCGGTGATCAACGTGGGCGGCGTCAGCGTCGGCGAGATCATCGACATTTCGGGTTCTGTGAACCTGGGCAACATCGGCGGTCTGGTATTCTTCGCGCTGCTGCTCGCGTCCATCTTTGTATTCGCCAACAAGGGCGCCAAGGATTCCAAGAAGTAAAAATTAATCCTTTGATTCAAACGCTGCGGGCGGTATACTATATTTGTATACAGCCCGCAGCCAACCTTTTCTTTGGGAGGATTTTCCATGGCCAAGAAACAGCAGGAGAACTATCTGGACTACGTGCCGGTGATCTCCCCCAAAAACACCTGGAGCGTCGAGGACGGCAAGGTGACCGTTCATATGGTGCACCGCGGGTTTTACGCCGCGATCGCGCAGAAGTTTTTCCACCGCCCCCGCGTCAGCCACATCGACCTCGACGTGCACGGCAGCTATATCTTCCAGCAGATCGACGGCAAACGCACGGTGGGCGACCTCGCGCTGCTCATGAAGGAGCGCTTTGGAAAGGACGCCGAGCCGCTGTACGACCGGCTGGTCAAGTATATGCAGATCCTGCGCAACAACGGATTCATCTATTTTGCGGGAAAGGATAAGATGCCGAAATGACCACCGGACAGGTAATTTTGGGCGTTCTGATGTTCGCCGTTGTCACCGCCGTGCTCTACGCCTGGGGCCTCAGCAAGTCGCTCGGGCAGCAGGAGGATCTGACCCGCAATCTGCTCAGCGCGTGCGGCAGCCGGGTCGTCAAGTATCTCAAAAAGCATGATACGATCACCGAGGCCGAGACCGCCGCGCTGATTGAGGGCATGACGGTCGGCCAGTTCTGGTCCCGCAAAAAGCTGAAGGTGCAGGACGGCAAAAAGGTCGCGGGGCAGGTGATCGACTTCCTGCTCGGGCAGCAGTATATTGAGAGCGCCGGCAAGGGCGCTTACCGCCTCAAAAAGTGATCGGATATCGTTAGAAGGAGCGTTTTTATGGCAGTATTGGAACATCTGGAACCCAAAAAGGTTTTTTCTTTTTTTGAGCAGCTCTGCGCTGTTCCGCATGGCTCGCGCAACACCAAAATGATCAGCGACTGGCTGGTCGCGTTCGCCGAAGCGCGCGGCCTCGAGCACTATCAGGACGAAGTGAACAACGTCATCATCATCAAGGAGGCCACGCCCGGCTATGAGAACGCCGCGCCCGTGATCTTTCAGGGGCACATGGACATGGTCTGCGAGCAGGCGCCCGGCTGCGCCAAGGACATGGCGGCCGAGGGGCTGGATCTCGTGATTGACGGCGATTTTGTCCGCGCCGAGGGCACGACGCTGGGCGGCGACGACGGCATCGCGGTCGCGTTCGCACTCGCGATTCTGGACGCCGACGACATCGCCCATCCCCGCTTTGAGGCCGTGTTCACCGTCGATGAGGAGATCGGCATGGACGGCGCGGCCGGGATCGACGTCAGCCCGCTGCGCGGCCGCCGCATGCTGAACATGGACTCCGAAAACGAGGGCGTGTTCACCGTCAGCTGCGCGGGCGGCAACCTGACCCGCTGCATCCTGCCGGTCGAGCGGGCGGCGTTCGCGGGCGAGCGGCTGACCGTCACCGTGGATGGCCTGATCGGCGGTCACTCGGGCGTGGAGATCGACAAGGGGCGGGCGAACGCCAACCTCCTGCTCGGCCGGGTGCTGTACGCGCTCTCGTGCGAGACCGCGCTCCGCATCGTGTCGGTGGGCGGCGGTCTCAAGGACAACGCCATTCCGGTGCGCGCCGAGGCCGAGATCGCCGTTGCGGACGGAGAAGCCGCCCGCGCGGTCTGCGCACGGCTGGAAGCGGCCTTCCGCAATGAGTACTGCGTCACCGATCCGGGCGTGACCGTCCGCGTGTCGGCGGGCGGCGACGGCCTGCCGATGGACGAAGTCTCGACCGGGCGGGTGCTCTGTCTGCTGACCTGCGCCCCGAACGGCATCCAGACCATGAGCGCCGACATCGAGGGTCTGGTGCAGACCTCGCTCAATCTGGGCATCCTCTCGACCGATGAAGCGGGCGTGCAGGCTTCGTACTGCGTGCGCAGCAGCGTGGAAACGCAGAAGCAGATGCTGGTCGACCGCCTGCGCTGCCTGACCGAAATGCTGGGCGGCTCGATCACCGTATCGGGCGACTATCCGGGCTGGGAATACCTGCAGGAGTCGCCGCTGCGCGACCTGATGACCGCGGTCTACACCGAGCAGTACGGCAGCGCGCCCAGGATCGAGGCCATCCACGCGGGCGTCGAGTGCGGCATGTTCGCGGGCAAGCTCCCCGGGCTGGACTGCGTGTCCTTCGGCCCCGA